>JAEYTO010000037.1 GCA_023433925.1 Pseudomonadota bacterium
TCGACCTGCCTGTTGCAGGCCAGGCTCTCGCCCATCTCGATGGCATGCCGCGCAAGACGATCAAGGACGCCTGGGGACGGAGCGTGGAGCGGGCGGGGCTTGCCGACTACCGCTTCCACGACAACCGGCACACGTACTGTTCAAACCTGATGCTGGCGGGCCTTGACTTGAAGGACGTCAAGGAGCTGATCGGCCATGGCGACATCCGCATGACCGACCCCTACGCGCACCTGTCTCCGGCGCGCAAGCGACAGGCCCAGGCGCGCCTTGCCGAGCACTACGGCGACGCCGTGGCCGTGCCCGAAAAAGACAAGGTGGAAGCGGGCACCACATAGGGAACATGCAGGCGCAATGCGCCATTATGGGAGCGGGGAAAAGACAGATTGGCGAACCCAACCTGTCTTTTTAATTAGACCTTACTGTTCAAGCTGACTTACTGGAATGGTCCCCGTCAAGGGCCACGGGCCCTTGGAACCCTTTTTCCGGCGCGGATGCGCCCTCGAAGACTCGGGCCGCATCCGCGCCGGGAGGGCCTGGATTTTGATTTGGGAATTGGCCATCATTCCAAAAACTTGGATGCGTGGCTGGATTCAGATGACATTTGGCTTGCTTCTTATGTCAAAACTAGCATAACAACTGCCGCAAGGGCGAAGCCGGTGCGCCTCGTGGGCATTTGGCGCTGGATGCAGCGACGGGATCGCGCGTCCCAACAGGAAGCGGTTCATCCTGGTTGGATTTGGCGGCCTAACAGCCTGTTGAAAAACAGGCTGAGCGGGCCAGGATGGCCCGCCGGATGCGAACAGGTGCGCGGCATCCGTGAGCAATGCTTGAGCTTTGCTCGGGCATTGCGAAGTTGAAAAAAGCCAGGACGGCTTTTTCAACAGTCTGCCAAGGACACCTCGCCCGGTGTGGCCCCCACGATAATTGAACGACGTATCCATATGCGTGGAAATTCATACGTCTGTTAATGCACGGCTGCATTGATGCCGGCGTTCCGGTTCGGCATTGGTCCCGCCTGCGCCGCTTGCCCGGAAAAGCCCGGAGGGTCCGGAGATCATGGATGCCTTTCTGCCGCCCCTGCTGCTGACGCTCAAGGTCGCCGGCCTGGCCACTCTGGCCGCCCTGGTCATGGGCGTGGCCTGCGCCTATGTGCTCGCGCGCTTCCGCTTTCCCGGCTGGGACTGGCTGGACGCCGTGCTGACCCTGCCGCTCGTGCTGCCGCCCACGGTGCTCGGCTACTACCTCATCGTGCTCATCGGCCGGCGCGGGATGCTCGGCCAGTGGCTGTGGGACACCCTGGGCGTAAGCCTCATGTTCACCTGGCAGGGCGCGGTCGTGGCCGCGGCCGTGGTGGCTTTTCCGCTGGTCTTCAAGTCCGCCCGCGCGGCCCTGGAGGGCGTGAGCCGCAATCTGGAGAACGCCGCGCGCACGCTCGGCGCGGGCGAGCTGGAGGTCTTCCTGCGCGTGTC
The DNA here is from genome assembly GCA_023433925.1 of Pseudomonadota bacterium. Taxonomy (GTDB): domain Bacteria; phylum Desulfobacterota; class Desulfovibrionia; order Desulfovibrionales; family Desulfovibrionaceae; genus Desulfocurvibacter. Next base: position 1,470 of record JAEYTO010000037.1, read on the forward strand.
CCTGCCCCTGGCCGTGCGCGGCATCGCGGCCGGGACCATGCTCGCCTTCGCCAGGGCCATGGGCGAATTCGGGGCCACGCTCATGATCGCCGGCAACCTGCCCGGCAAGACCCAGACCCTGTCCCTGGCGGTATACAGCGCGGTGCAGGCCGGCAACGACGGACTGGCCAACGCCCTGGTGCTGACCATCTCGGTCGTCTGCGCCGTGATCCTCGTCGTCACGAGCAGGCTCGTGAAACCCAAGGCATGAGCCGGTTACACCTTACAGGAGGACGTCATGAAACGCATGCTGCTTTCCCTGACTTTGATCGTGGCCTTGACCCTGTCCGCGGCATTGTCGGCCCGGGCCGCCGAGCTGACCGTGTCGGCGGCGGCCAGCCTCACGGACGCCCTGACCGAGCTGAAGCCCGCCTTTGAGGCCGCGCGCCCGGACATCAAGGTGGTCCACAACTTCGCCGCCTCGGGTCCGCTGTTCAAGCAGATAGAGCAGGGCGCGCCCGTGGATGTCTTCGCCTCGGCCAACCAGAAGTGGATGAACGAGGCCGAGAAGAAGGGCCTCGTCGCGCCCGGCACGCGCAAGGACTTCGCGGCCAATGCCCTGGTGCTCGCCGTCCCGGCCGACAACCCGGCCAGGGTCAAGGCCCTGGGCGACCTGCCCGGCAAGGCCGTGTCCCGCGTGGCCCTGGGCACGCCCGAGACCGTGCCGGCGGGGCAGTACGCCAAGCAGGCCCTGGTAAAGGCCAGCATGTGGGACAGCCTGGCCCCCAAGTTCATATACGGCGAGTCCGTGCGCCAGGTGCTCGACTATCTGGCCAGGGGCGAAGTGGACGCAGGCTTCGTCTATGCCACGGACGCGGCCAACATGAAGGACAAAGTAAAGGTCATCGCCGAGATTCCCCTGGAAGAGTCGGTGTCGTATCCCATCGCGGTCATCGCGGATTCCCGGAACAAGGACGCGGCCCAGGCCTACATCGATTTCCTCGCCGGAGCCCAGGGGCAGGCCATCCTGGCCAAGTGGGGTTTCCGAAAGCCATAGCGGTCTGCCGGGCCGGGGGGGGCGGCCAAGCCCGGATCAAACTTGAACGGAGCTGGGCATGTTCTTCAAGATCGACATCGAGAAGCGGCTTTCCAGCAATGGCAGGCGCTTCGCCTTGAACAGCAGCTTCACGGTCGAGAGCCCCCGGCTGGCTTTGTTCGGCCCTTCCGGCTCGGGCAAGACGCTCACGCTGCTGGCCCTGGCCGGTCTGCTCCGGCCGGACCGTGGTCGCATCGTGGTCGGCGGGCGGATCCTCTTCGACTCCGAACAGGGCCTGTGGATACCGCCGCGCAAGAGGCGCGTGGGCGTCGTGTTCCAGGATTACGCGCTCTTCCCGCACCTCACGGTGCGCCAGAACGTGGCCTTCGGCCTCCGGCGGCTGCCGTGGCCCATGCCGCGCCAGGCCGCGCGGCGGGTGGACGAGATTCTGGAATCATTCGGACTCGCCGAGCTGGCCGGGAGCCTGCCGGGCGACATCTCGGGCGGCCAGCGCCAGCGCACGGCCCTGGCCCGGTCCGTGGTGACGGGCCCGGCGCTGCTCCTTCTGGACGAACCCTTCTCGGCCCTGGATCAGCCCTTGCGGGCGCGCATGCGCCGTGAGACGCGCCGGCTTCTGGATGATCTCGGGATTCCCGTGGTGCTCGTCACCCACGATCCCGCGGATGTGGACGCACTGACCGATGTCGTTGTCATCTATAAGGAAGGCAGCGCCCAGGGCCTGATGGAGGCCAAGCGCCTGCAAGGCGGCACGGCGGCCTTCGATCCGGATTGATCGGGAGCATCCACTCGCCGTCAGGCTGGGTCGTCCCAGCCTTGGGAGCGGGCGCTGCCTTTTCTCGGGCGTTCTGGCTCCTGCCGCTCCCGGCGGGGTGAGGCGTGGAGAGGGGCGGCGCCCCTCTCATGAAATGCTTGGGCTTACAGGAGCTTGGTCACGTCGAGCCTGGGCTCCTTGAGGCCGGCCAGGGCGTCCTCGCGGCCCAGGACCACGGTGCGGCCCGCGTCGCGCAGGATGGCCGCGGCCTCGGCGAAGCGCTTGAAGCTGTCCTTGTCGGCCGCGAGGATCTCCTCGCGCACCTCTTGCAGCAGCTCCTCGCTGGTGCCCTGGAGGTGGCGGGCCAGGGAGGTGAAGCCCTTGGCGTCCGGGAGCTGGTAGGCGTCGAAGTCGCCGATGGCCCCGACCACGGCCTTGGTCAGCTCGTCCTCGGGCAGGTCGAGGTTGGCCAGGAAGTCGGCCGTGTCGGCGAAGACCTTGAGCGTGCGCTCCAGGTTCGGGTCGCGGTAGGAGGCCATGATGACCGTGCCGTTCAGCCGGTCCAGAAGGCAGAACGCGCCGTAGGCCCCGCCCTGCACGCGCACGCGATCCCACAGGTAGGCCGTGCGCAGCCACTTGGCCACGACGATGTCGGCGCCCGTGACCGTGTAGCCGGCCTCGGCCAGGCTCGCGCCGCGCCCCACGTAATTGACCTGGGCCGGGATGGCCAACCCCTCGGCGGGCATGGGCTTGGCGGGCGTCAGCCGCGAGGCGTTCGCGCCGCCCTGGGGCATGGCCGAGGCAAAGGCGTCCACGGCCTTGCGCACGCGCTCCCAGCCCTGGCCGTCCACGGTCACGTTGAGGATCATGTTCTCGCGGCGCACAAGGCTCGCGCGCATGTCCTCCAGGCCGGCCAGCACGCGCGGCCAGTCGTTGTCCACGGCCTCGGCCAGCCGGCGCAGGGCCAGCAGGTTGTCCACGCCCGAGAACTGCTCGCCCACCCAGCCCGAGGCCGTGAGCCCGGCCCGGAGCCGTGAGGCCACGACCATGTGGCCCGAGGGCACGAGGCGCTGCTCGGCCCTGGCCTTCTCCTCCAGAACCATGCGCCGGAAACGCTCCCGGTCGTCCAGGCGAACCTCGGTGAGCACCTCGGTCAGGAGATCCATGAGATCGCCGGCCTTGTCGAGCATGGCCTTGCCGCGCAGGAACAGCCAGGGCGCGGCCTCGGCCGAGCCTTCGAGGCTTCCGGCGAAGGGCGCGGGATCGATGCCGCCCGTGCGGCTGGCGATGCGCCGGGTCAGGGCCACGAAATCGCGGCGCTCGGTGCCCATTTCCAGCAATGCCCGGCCGAAGAGCGGCACGCAGGGCAGGTGCTCCTGGGGCAGGGCCGCGAGGTTCAGGCCCACGTCCACGTAGGCGATGCCGCTCGTGGGCAGGTCGTGGACCAGGCTTTCGATGCCGGACAGGGTTTCCCGCGCGCAGGGAATGCGCGTGTTCTCGCGCGGCAGATCGGCGACCGACAGGCGCGGGATGGTCGCCAGGGCCTCGGGCGAGTCCGGAGCCTCCTGGCGCGCGCGCAGCTCCTCGTTGGCGCGCACCACGGCCTGGCGCTCCTCCGGGCTCATGGCCGCCAGAACGGCGGCCAGGCGGCCCTGCTCGCGCTCCTCGCGCTCTTTGCCGAGCTTCGGGTCGGGCAGCAGGAAGACCGTGGCCCGGTGCGTGTTGTCCAGGAAGCGCGTGCGCAACAGCGCCTCGAAAACCGGCTCGCCGTCGGCCAGGCGCTCCTTGATGGCCAGAAGCGGCGCTTCGAAGGCGATGAGCGCCAGGGGATCGGCGTTGTACAGCCAGGTGGTCAGGCTGCGCACCATGAGCGCCAGGCCGCGCGGGAAGCGGCCCGTGTTCAGCTCGCGCAGGTCGAACTCCACGCTGTTGACCGCGGCCTCGACCATGTCGGCCGTGATGCCGCCATTGGCGAGGGCCTCCAGGGTTTCCAGAACCAGGGGCTCCACGCGCTCCTCGTTGCCGGGCGCGAGGCCCTTGAGGCCCACGGAGAAGTACATCTGGCGCAGGTCGGCTTCCAGGCCGGCGCCCACGAGATCCTCGCCCAGGCCCGACTCGATGAGCGCCTTGCGCAGGGGCGAGGAGGGCATGCCGATGAGGATGTGCTCCAGGATGTGCAGGGACAGGTTCAGCTCGGCGTTCTCGGTCGGGCAGAGCAGCCAGTTGACCGTGGCCATGCCGCGCTCCTCGCCTTCGCCGGCGGCGTAGCGCCGCGTCACGCGCTGGGGCTCGGCCCTGCGCCGCTGGAGCGCGACGTCCGAGTCGGTCTTGATGGCCTCGTAGCGCGACAGCTCGCGGTCCAGGATGCGCAGCCGCTCCTCGGGGTCGTCGTCGCCCCAGAAGAAGATCCAGGCGTTGGACGGGTGGTAGTAGCGGCGGTGGAAGTCCATGAAGGCCTCGAAGGTCAGGCTCGGGATGACCTCGGGGTCGCCGCCCGAGTCCAGGCCGTAGGTCGTGTCCGGGAACAGGGCCTGCTGGGAGTACTCGGAGATGAGCCCGTCCGGCGAGGAGTAGGCGCCCTTCATCTCGTTGAAGACCACGCCCTTGTAGGTCATGGGCCCGGCCGGATCGTCCAGCTCGTGATGCCAGCCTTCTTGCCGCAGGACCTCGGGCGTGAGCCTGGGGTGGAAGACCGCGTCCAGGTACACGTCGATGAGATTATGGAAGTCGCGCAGGTTCGTGGAGGCCACGGGATAGCAGGTCTTGTCCGGGTAGGTGAAGGCGTTGAGGAAGGTTTGCAGCGAGCCCTTGAGCAGCTCCACGAAGGGCTCCTTGACCGGGTACTTGTCCGAGCCGCAGAGCACCGAGTGCTCCAGGATGTGCGCCACGCCCGTGGAGTCCTTGGGCGGGGTGCGGAAGGTGATGCCGAAGACCTTGTTCTCGTCCGGGGCCAGGACGCTCATGAGCCGCGCGCCGGTCTTCTCGTGGCGGTAGATGCGCACGGTGGAGGAGATTTCCGGGACCTCGGCTTCCCTTTCCAGCCTGAATCCGTGTAGCGTATTCGATGCCATGGGGGCTCCTTTGGGGTCTGATTCGCAACGGGAGAGCATACATGGGAAGGCTGGAAAACAAAACCGTCATCGTCACCGGCGCGTCCAGGGGCATCGGCCGCGCCCTGGCCCTGGACCTGGCCGGCCGCGGGGCGCACCTCGTCCTCAACGCCCGCGACGAGGAGTCGCTGGCCGAGGCTGTGAGAGCCTGCGAGGCCAAGGGCGTCCGGGCGCAGGCCGTGGCTGGCGACGCGTCCCTGGCCGAGGTCGCGGGCAGGCTCGTGCGCGCCGCGCGGGACATGGGCGGCCCGGACGGCTTCGTGCACGCGGCCGGCGTGCTCCATCCAGGGCCGACCCTGTGGGAGCTGACCGAGGTGCAGTTCGACGCGGTGTTCGACGCCAACGTCAGGGCCGCCTGGCAGCTCGTGCGCTTCGTCTGCCCGGCCCTGTGCGGCAGGGGGGGCGGCTTCGCCGTGTTCTTCGGCTCGGGCGCGGCCGACATGGTCCAGCCCGGCATCGCGGCCTACTGCGCGGCCAAGGCGGCCGAAGAGCACCTGGCCCGCCAGGTCGCGGCCGAGGCCTCCGGGCTGGCGGTCATCGTCTACCGACCCGGCGTGGTCGAGACGCGCATGCAGGAGCAGGCTCGCCAGGCCGAGGGCGGCGCGGCCGAGGGGCTGCGCCACGTGTTCTGGGACATCAAGGAGCGCGGCGAGCTCATCACGCCCGAGGAGTCGGCGGCCTTCCTGACCCGAGTGCTCGACGCGGACCCGTACCGCTATCACGGCCAGACCCTTCGAGCCGGGTAGCGATCGCGGACGGGCCGGGCTCCGGCCGTCATTCCCGGCGCGGCGTGTCGTCCCTGTCGGGCGGGCGGTGTTCCTCGATGGTCTCGATGCTCTCCTCGCGCCTGCCCAGGAAGCGCGTGCGCTTGAGACCGCCGACCATCCAGAAGGTCAGGTTGGCGATGAGGCTCAGGGCGATGGCGATCTCGTATTCGCCCCAGGCCACGGCGCAGCCCATGGCGCCGGTGATCCAGATGCCGGCCGCCGTGGCCGTGCCGTGCACGCTCCCGCCGAACTTGAGGATGGCCCCGCCGCCGATGAAGCCGATGCCCGTGATGATGCCGTAGAACACACGCGACCGAGGATCGAGGGCGTCCAGGGCGTTGATGCCCGTGAGCATGTAGCCGCAGGAGGCCACGGCCACGAGGGGAAAGGTGCGCAGGCCCGCGCTGCGCGAGTCGCGCTCGCGCTCCCAGGCTATGGGAAAGGCCAGCAGGAAGGACAGGGCGAGCTTGGCCAGGGAAAAGATGATCTCGTGAGCCTGGATGAACCTGGATATAGGCTGTAAATCCACGCGCTTGCCTCCTCACGGGCGGTTCCCGGCCTCCTTTGTAACACCCGGCCGGCTCCTGGTCACGGGAGGCCGTGACAGAGGCGTTTAAGGCCGTGCCCGAGAAGCGCCGCATGGCGGTTCGCCGTGCGCTCCGCGGTCCCGGATGCCGTGCGCCGGATATGGGACCAGGCTTGACTATCCGCGCGGGCATTGTCTAATGGGTAGGATGAGAGTTCTTTTTCGCCCTGGATTATTTGCATTTCTTGACCACACAGGAGGAAGCGCATGAGCTGCGAAGTGCACAACGCCGAGCATGGTCACGGCCATGGGCATGGTCATGGCCAGTGCTGTTGCGTGGAGCGGGCCATGGTCGGCAAGGAAGTCAGGAACTTCAAGATGAAGGCCTTCGATCCCACCGAGGGCGGCTTCGGGGACGTGGAGCTGGAGAGCCTGAAAAAGGCGGGCAAGTGGACCGTGCTCGTGTTCTATCCGGCCGACTTCACCTTTGTCTGCCCCACGGAGCTGGCCGACCTGGCCGCGCGTCACGAGGAACTGAAGAAGCTCGGCTGCGAGGTGCTGTCCGTGTCCACGGACACGGAGTTCGCGCACCTGGCCTGGAAGACCTCCGAGCGGCTGCTGGAGAACGTGCGCTACAAGATGCTCGCCGACCCCACGGGCGCGCTGTCGCGCTACTTCGGCGTGTATGACGAGGACTCGGGCCTGGCCCTGCGCGGCACTTTCGTCATCAGCCCCGAGGGCAGGCTCGTGGGCTCGGAGGTCAACTTCTTCAACGTGGGCCGCAACGCCGAGGAGCTTGTGCGCAAGATGCAGGCCAATGCGTACTTGAAGGACCACCCGGCCGAGGCCTGCCCGGCCAAGTGGACCCCAGGCCAGAAGACGCTCACGCCGAGCGAGAAGATCGTGGGCAAGGTCTACGAGTCGCTGAGGGAGTAGCCGCTTCGGCCTTGAGCGAGAGGGGCCGCAGGCCCCTCTCGCTTGCACCCAAATATCCAGCGATCAGGCTCAAGCCATGAATAAATTACTTCAGGCCCTGCCCATCCTGGCCATCCTCATCGCCGTCATCGCCCTGCGCATCATGCACCGCAGGCGGCCCATGAATTGGCGGCGGCTGTCGTCCGGGAAGAAGGACAAGCCGAAGCGGTGATTTGGATCTCTTGTAACGAAGAGGGATTCCAAAGGGGATTATCCCCTTTGGCGGGGGCCTGGGGGCGGCGCCCCCAGATTCTTCACACCAGCGACAGCAGGCACTCGACCACGCGCTCCTCGTCCAGGTAGGGCGCGCTGCGCTCGGTGACGAGCGGGGCGTCGATGACTTCCACTCCTTGCTCCCTGATCTTCTCCAGGTCCGCTTCCGGGCCGTAATCCCCGCTTTGCGTGTCCACGAGCAGGAAGTCGAGCAGGCCTCCGCGAGGCGGCGACGTGCGGCAGCTCCGCTCCAGATAGGCGAGCAGGGTGCGCACCTGGTCCGCGAGCGTCATGCCGAGCTGCTCGGGGTCGCGGCCCAGGTTGGGGATGTAGATCTTGGGGCAGGGATTCCCGGCCACGGCCTGGCCCACGCCGCGCGGGAGCAGGTTGGCGATCAGGCTCGTGTAGAAGCTGCCCATGGGGTAGCAGATGAGTTCCGCCCCGGCGATGAGCGAGGCGGTCTCGCCAGGGATGTCCACCTCCACGGGCCTGGGGTCGCCGGCGTCTTCCGAGAGGTACACGCGCACGATCGGCGAGGCGATGGGCCGGGCCTCCTTGCCCGTGAGCAGATGCTGGCCCACGAGCACGCTGCCGTCGGCCAGCTCGGCCACGAGGTGCAGGCTCTCGTTGACCACGGGCCGCACCTGACCGCGCGCCTTCACGAGCCTGGAGAAGAGCTGGATGACCGGGTCCATGCGCTGGTCGCAGTTGAAGTAGCCGCCGGAGAGGATGAGATTGCCGATGCTCGCCCCGCGCAGGTCGAAGTCAGCGGGCATGTGCTCCACGAAGAGCCCGAGGTGCGTGCGGATGACCGCGCGCATGGGCTCGGGCACGCGGCGGACCAGCTCGTCGTCGCCCCGGCGCATGGCGTGCAGGCGCTCGCGCAGGGCCTGCTGGGAGGCGTCGGCCGGGAACCGGTGGGCGAACAGATCATAGATTTCCGGCGCGCCCGTGACCGTGCGGTCGGCCAGGGCCATGAGCCGGTTGCGCAGGTCGCCCACGGCGGGCATGCAAAAGGCCTGGCGGAGCTTGGCCGAGGAGCCGCCCGAGTCGAAGGGCGTGATGAGGTGGATGGAGTTGTGCGTGTAGTCGATGAGCCTGCGCGCGAGGGCCTTGAGGGCCGTGCCGCCGGTGAAGAAGAGCACCTTGGGCCCCAGCTCGGGCGCGCGCATGCAGCGAGCCAGCTTGCCGGGGTCCGGGATGCTCGCCGTGCGGCGGGTGGTGGTGCGCGGGGCCATGGCCTGTCCTTGCGTTGCGCTTGCGATTCTAGCCCGACGCGGCCCGCGAGGCGAGGAAATCCCACAAGGCTCGGGCCGCGGGCTCGAAGTCAGCGCCGCCCGTCAGCTCCAGCACCGGGCAGCCGCGCAGGAGCTTCCGGTAGCTCTCCGGCGAAAAGTCCTGGGCCAGGCTGGGTCCGTCGGCCTCGAAGAACAGGCCGACATGCTTCATGAAGGCCGGAAAGAGATCCGGCCGCTGTTCCAGGTCGATTTCGCGCACGGAGAGCGGCCCGCCTCCGCGCTTCCAGTTGAGAAGCGCCAGGCCGGCCATGCGCGCCTTGAGCCTGAAGCGGCCGGGGCCGAAGCACTCGTCGATGAACGCATCGCGCTTCTCCTCCAGCCGCCACAGCTCGCCCTGGCCCATGGCCAGGCAGCGCTCGCGCTCGGCGGGCGTGAGCATCGCGGCCAGGGCCTCGTTGTGCACGATGGTGCCGGGATTGACGCGCGGCATCTTGGCCAGGCCGTACATGACGAGCCCGGCGTCGCGGCGGACCATGAGCCGGTCGTTGCTCACGAAGTCGGCGCCCAGGCGCATGACGTGCAGGGCCAGCGTGGACTTGCCCATGCCCGCGAAGCCGGCGATGGCCAGGCCCGTGTTCCCGAGCGAGACTCCGGAGGCGTGGAAGAGCAGGCAGCCGCGATGGACGAGACATTCGATGAAGCGGTTGTTGATGAAGTTGACGACCTGGTTGTCGTTGGCCAGGCATGGGCCCACGGCCAGGTTGAAGCCGCCGCCGAACAGGAAGGTCATGCCGGTGAGGCGCTTGCGCACCACGCGACCGTCGGCCAGCTCGGCGAACTCCTCCTTGACCACGGCCTTGCCCGCATCGGGCGGCTTGGGCCTGTAGGCGAGGCCCAGGTCCGGGCTCCCGGCCTCGATGGCCGTGACCTCGATGTCCGCTTGGGGCGAGACGCCGCGCACGCCGGGCGCCGCGAGGAAGTCGCGGAAGTAGCGCGAAAGCCTCTCGCGCAGGGCCGGGCTGTTGGTGGACACGCGCACGAGCGCCTGGCCGAAGTCCAGGGCCAGGGCGTGCGCGGCCGGATGGGCCGCCAGGATCGGCGCGGCGAGCGCGCGCAGGTCGGCGCTCACGAGACCTTCCGCAGCACGTGGTCGGCGTACAGGGCCGCCGCATCGATGCCGTTGGCCTCCAGCAGGCCCCGGAAGCCGCCGAAGGCCGAGACCTCGTAGACCTTGGGACCGTCCGGCGTCTCCACCACGTCCACGCAGGTGAAGTCGAGGTCGAACAGGGCCTGGGCACGGCGGGCCAGATCGATGATCTCCTGGCCCGGCTCGCAGGGCGCGTATCTGCCGCCCGAGCGGGTGGTCGTGTTCCAACTGCCCTTGCCGCCCTGGCGGGCGTAGGTGGCCACGTACTCCCCGCCCAGGAAGGTCACGCCCAGGTCGCGGCCGGCATGGTCGATGAACTTCTGGATATAGACGACCTGGTTGCCCAGGGCCTTGAAGGCCTCGATCTTGAGCCCCGTGTCGAGTCCCGGCTCCAGGACGACCATGCCCCGGGCCTTGGAGCTGAAGAGCGGCTTGAGCACGGCCTTGCCGTAAGCCTCCACGGCCGCCACGGCCTCGACCACGTCCTCGGTGACCGTGGTCTCGGGCATGGGGATGCCGCCCAGGCGCAGGCCCACGGTGCAGGACAGGCGGTCCACCAGGCTGATGATGCTGCGCGGCTTGGAGAAGATGGGCAGGCCCCGGCCGTTCAGGAGGCGCAGCATCTCCAGGCGGTCGAGCACGTCGGGCGAGTAGGCTGGCGCGATCTTCTTGATGACCAGGGCGTCGAGCCGCCCCAGGTCCTGGCCGCGGAAGAACACCGTGCCCGCGGCCAGGTCCAGGCGCGCCTCGGCCATGTCCACCAGGAGCGTGAAGCCCGTGCGCTCGGCCAGGGCCTGCACGAGGCGCTGCGAGGACCAGCCGCGAGGGTCGCCGACAACCGCGATCTTCTTCATCCGGACCATCCTTTATCAGCAGGAGAGCACGCGCGCCGGCAGACTGAACTCCGTGAGCGGTCTGTTCCCGGCATGGGCCAGGATCTTCCCAAGGAGGTATGTGCCGCGCTGGAACATGTCCCTGGCGAAGCGCTTGTTGAGCTCGAAGCGCGTGGAGGTGATGAGCGATCTGGCCAGGCCGAGGCCGAGTCTGGCCTCGAAGGTCGCGTCGCCGTGGCGCGCCCCGAAGGCTCGGGCGAACTTGAGGAAGTCGGCGATGACGTGCTCGATGCGCTCGCGGGCTTCCTGGCCGAAGAGCGGCAGGCGGAAATTGGACACGAGGAAGACCGACACGTCCTGAATGTAGTCCGAGTCGGCGGAGCGGTGCAGGTCGATGTAGTTGATGCGCTGCTCCTCGTGATTGTAGACGATGTTGTTGATGTTGAAGTCGCCGTGGATGAAGACCGAGAAGGGCGCCTCCAGGGTGGCGCACAGCTCCCCGGCCTGCTCCATGAGCTCCTCCGCCGAGGGCGCGACGATGCCGCAGAAACCGCGTCGCCCGGTGTGGAACTCGGGGTGCAGGCGGTAGACATCGGGCAGCCGGGCCATGGCCTGGCCCATGAACGCGGAGGGCACGGGCTGTTTCTTGAGCGTGGCCTCCCACAGCTCGCTCACGGTCTGCGTGACCAGGAATAGCGCGTTCTCCAGGATGTCCCGCTCGGCCATGAGCACCACGTCCTGGAAGGTGCAGCCGCCCAGGTACTCGATGAGCAGGCTGACCGAGTCGCCCCCTTCCTGCAGGGCCTGCACCTTGGGCGGCAGGCCGGGCATGATGGATTCCCAGCGCTCGATGTTGGCCTTCTCCTGGAGGAGCTTCTTGCGGCTGCCTTCCTTGAAGATGAGGCTCTGCTTGGCGCCCTTGTCGCCCTGGGCCTTCTGGACCCTGCCGATGCGGCAGCCCGAGCGCGTGCCCCAGATGGACTCGAACTCCACGTTCGGCAAGGTGTCCTCGCCGCGCGCGCCCAGGGTTTCCCGCAGGGCGTTGTACTGGTGGATCTTGAACTTGTCGCCGGTGATGGAGAAGATGATGGCCTCGCCCATGTTGAGCAGGGCGTCGCCCATGCGCTCCAGGTAGCGGAAGATGAACAGGGTCGTGACGAGGTTGCCGGTCTCGCTGCCCGAGCGCAGCTCGCCGAGGATGCGCTCGAACTGCTGCTTGTACATGGAGTCCAGGTTGAACTCCGAGCGGCAGATCTTGAAGGCCAGCGACATGTCCTGCCTGGTCAGGGCCGGGTGCACGCGCTCCAGGGCCGTCAGGACCTCGTAAATGAAGGGCTTGTAGTCGTAGCGCTGAAAGAAGGCCGGATCGGACAAGTGCGGGGTCTGGCGCGCGACGTTAACGCAGTGGTCGGCCAGCCGCTCCAGGTGGGCCGTGACCACGTTGAGGGCGCGCATGCGGTCCACGCTGCGCTTGTCCTGGTATTGGCCGTGGATGCGCGAGAAGCAGTCGTTCTCGATGACGCTCTTCAGGTTGTCGATGTAGTCGTCGCGGCTCTGGATGGCCTCGATGGACATGGAGCCCGGAGCGTCCAGGATCCGCAAGGTGTTCTCGACCTGCTTCACGACCTCCAGGACCATGAAGCGGAAATTCTCCTCCAGGACCTTCATGGCCTACTCCGCCTTGCCGCCGGCCTTGAGCACCAGGGGCGCCTCGGACTCGCCCTCGCCCTCGGCCCGCTCCTTCCAGTGCAGCTTGATGGCCAGCTTGCGCCCGTTCTCGTCGGCCCTGGCCTCGAAGATGAAGTTGATCAGGCCCTGGGGCGCGAGCACGATGGACTCGCCCTTGTGGCTGACCTCGATGCGGCCCTGCCGAAAGCCCTCGGTGAGGCTCTCAAGGTAGGCCAGGATGGTCTCCCTGTCCTGCAGGGCGTCGTAGCGGAAGCGTTTGGACATGATCGTCGCCTTGGATGTTGCGGGATGGTGCGTTACGTGCGCCGGCCGGGCGGGAGCCGGACGCTATGAGGCCAGCCGGGCGCGGTACTCCTCGATGACCCCGGCGCGGCTGATGCCCTGGACGATGAGGTGCTTGCCGATGGACAGGTCGTCCCAGGCCGGTTGCAGGCCCACCTCGCGGATGCCCTTCTCGGGGTCGCGGGCTTCAGGGGGCAGGAGCTTCTCGCTCATGTGGCAGTCGTCGCCCATGAACACGAGCACGGGCCGGTCGCCGTGGGCGCGCGTGCGGTTCCTGCGCTGCACCGCCGAGATGAGGAACTCGGTGTACTCGTGCGACTGAGGGTTCCAGACCTCGATGCCGTCCACGTCGTAGTCGGCCAGCAGGATGGGCCAGAACTGCTCCGGGTGCGGAATGACGATGCCCGCGCCCAGGCCCCGGGCCTCCTCGATGATCTCCGAGGCGCGATAGAAGTAGGACAGGGAGAAGCCCTCCTTGACCACTTCCTTGACCGCCTTGAGGAAGACCTGGGCCTTGTTGATGACGCGGTCGTCGTAGAGCGCGCGCAATTCCTCGAAGAAGCTGCGCACGAGCTTGTTCTTGATGGACTCCTTGGGCGTCGCGGCCCAGTTGTCCTCGATGAGCTGCTGGAGCTTGGCCACGTGGATGCGCGTGAAGGCGACAATGTCTTCGTCCGTGTTCGTCTTGCCGGCGGCGCGCTGCACGCGCTCCTCCAGGGCCGGATCGGTCACGGTCCGCATGTACTCGAAGAGCTGCGAGGTGCGGTAGCGGAAGGTGTGCGCAAGCATGTTCCTGAGCACCGGGGCCTCGCGCACCTTGCTGTCCTCGAAGTGCAGCAGGAGCTGCACCTTGCGTTTGAACCCGCGCGAGTAGCAGTCCACCTCCACGCCGGAGAAGCCGCCCAGGCCCATGAGCACGTTGTGCTGCGTGGGAATGATGAGCTGGTCGCCCCGGTTGGGGTAGAGCTTCTGCACGCGGCGCACGATGAGTTCCAGGGGCACGTGCTCCGGGTGCCAGTGCACGGCCAGGATCTCCTCCTGCTGCGGGAAGCTGCGCTCGGGCGTGGCCACGCGCTCCCGCTCGATTTCAGTCAGCTCCACGGTCGTGCAGCGCCGGAAGGCGTCCTGGTCCCAGGGAGTGACCTCGCGGGCGATCGCTTCCAGGTCCAGGCTCCGGCAACGCGGGTCCTTGCTCTTGTTCATGCCGAAGGGTTCCATGGGTGGCTCCGGGGGATGTGCGGCCCAGGTTGCGATTCCATCGCGCCAGGCGCCTGCCGGTCCTGGCCACGGCCGTGGCCCGCACCCGGCTGGCCCGGGCTCACTTCCGGCGGGAGTGGCACTCCTTGTCGGGGCTGTCAAGCTCGTCGGCCAGCTCGGCCGCGCGCTCCTCCTCCTCATCCTCGTCGTCATCGTCGTCCGTGAAGAAGCTGGGCTCGAAGGAGGTGGCGCCGCTCCTGAGAGGCTTGACCTTGAGCCTGACCCTGTACCCGCCGCCCATGTCCCTGATCGAAAGCTTGAGATTGCGGAAGCCGCCAAGCTCCTGGATGGTGTCGCCGAAGACCAGCACGCCGTTGCCCAGGCCCTCGCCAAGCTTCCTGAAGAACGCCTCGGCCTCGGATTTCGGGACCACCGTGCCGAATCTATGCTTCCTGTCGTCCATGTCCATGCTCCTGCGCTGCGGCGGTTACTGGCCAGGCTTTGATCCTAGCATGATTCCCCTGGAGTAAAAACCACTTCCGGCGAAGGGGGCGCGGTTCGCCCCGGCTGCCGTAGCTCGCGGGCAAAAGCTCGGCCTTGACGCCAGAGTGTCCGCACACGGCACGCGGGTTACAGCAATTTGCGATTGAGTTGAGAAAACCGTCCCTGGCTGCAATCGCCCGAGGGGGCCAGGAGGATAATCCCCTGGCGGGAGAGAGTGCGAGAGAGGGTGGCGCCCTCTCTCGATTCATTTGCAAAGCGCTGTAATGGGGCCGCCTTTCAGGAGCGGCCCTTGCCGGGCGGGTCCGGGCAGGGGCCGGGCAGGACGCAGCCCTTCCCGGCATCAGATCCTGGAAAGTGCTCGCCCCGGCGGTCGTCGGCCGTCGGGGCGAGCGTCGCGAGGAGAACGGATAGTGAGGATCGAGGAGAAAGCTCAGTGGCTCTTTTCGGCCTTGGACGTACGGATGCGGCACGCGGGCTGATCGTGCACAGGGCAGCGCCCAGAGGGTCGCAGTCCCTTGATCCGGCAGCCGCAAGCGTGGATCGCCTTGCGGAAGAAGCGCACGCGCATCTCGTTTGTCGACCGCATCATCATGATACTTAAATAGGCTCTTCTCGCACGCCTGGATATCGGACGGATTCCGAATCTCGTGTCGGCCTGAGTCCTACGTGCATGGCGCCGCCAATGGCGCGGGGACGCCGTGCAAGCCGGCGCCCCCGTCCAGAAAGGCGCAATTCGAGCGCGAAGCGCGCTGGTGGTCGAGCATGAACGTGAACGTGCGGATGGGATATGGGCTATTCAGGATCAATTGCAGAGGGAAACCGCGGGAGGAACATACCGGTCGAGCCGCCGATGCGCACCGCCTTCCGTGCGTGGGGACTTCATACCATGCCCTTCGCCGGGGTCAAGCCTTGAGATGGAGCGGTTGCTCGGGAGTGCTGGTGGAGAAATAAGTAGGTATCCTGGCAGGGTATGGCCGAAGGAGAGCCGTCGCGCAGGCGCACGGCAGGCGTGCGGCCGCGCCCCTCGGAACGCATCCGCCGTGAGCGCAATGACCATTGGGGAGGCCCGGACCACCCGGGCTCCCCAAGGTCGTGCGGGAGGATGATAGCCTGGCCGCGGGCGACTCTCGCCATGCCGCGGGCATCCCATGCCGACAACCTAGCGGGACTACCGCACGCGGAACATCGGCCAGGGGATCATTCTCGTGTCCGTCTTCTTCCGACCAGGGCATCAGGAAACGGCAAGGCCCTCCAACCGGGGGCGGAGGGCCTCGGCCGAGGCGGCGCACATGCCCCGGCTAGCGATCCTTGGACTCCTCGGCCCGCCGGCCCTGCTGCTCCAGGAAAAGGAACTGCTCGTAGCCGGTGGAGGGCTGGTTGAACACGACCTTGCGCCGGGTGGGGTCCACCTGCGGGGCCTGGGCGAACTCCTCGCTGGTCATGTCCAGGCTCAGATCGCGCTCCCGCCAGTCGAAGCGGACCTTGGACCAGGGCACGGCCCGGATGCTCTCGCCCAGGCCCAGGAAGCCGCGCTCCTCGATGACCGCCACGCGCAGGCCGCCCTCGACGGGATCTATCAGGATGGTGTCGAGCGTGCCGATCTCCCGGCCTTCCTGATCCTTGACCGGCCGATTGCTCAGTCGCGCCACCTCGATCAGACCCTGCGAAGGCTGTCCGGCCGGTAGCGCGGACCGGGCTTGCCGCCCGGCCTGCTGGCTGACCTGCTGCCCGGCCCGGCCTTGCCGTCTGGCCTGCGCCTGACGTTCCATCTCCTGCTCCGCCGGACTCGGGCCCGCCTGGTCGGCCTCGCCCTGGGCCGCCTGGCCCTGCCCGGCTTGCTTCCGCTCGCCGGCCTGGGCTCCCTTCCCTTCCCGCGCGGCGGCCTCGCGCTCCGGCACCGGCGGCTCGACCTGTGCGGCCTCCCTGCCAAGCTCCCTGGCCTTGGCCAACTGCCGGCCATAGGTCGCCTCGAACTGCTCGCGGCTGTACGCGCCGCCCTGGCCGCTCGCATACTCAGGGGCCAGGCCCACGGCAAAGTCGCCGCCGGCCAGCTCGAAGGTCCTCTGCTCCAGGGAGTAGCGCAGGACCTCGTAGGGCACGACGACGCGCTCGCCGCCGAGCTCCTCGTCACGGGCCAGGACCGCGTAGGCCACGCGCCCGGAGGCTGGGTCCACGAGCACGTCGGCCACCTCGCCCACCTGCGCGCCCTCGGAGACTCCCAGCACCGGACGGTTGAGCATGTAATCCGATTCGACCAGTCTCCGGCTGAAGTAGGCGTCCACCACCGGCCGGTCGCCTCTCCCTGCCCGGCCTTCGGCCTCGGTTTTCTCCTGCTGGGCCGCCGCCGGCCAAGCAACCGCCAGGGCGGCGAGGGCGAGCAGCGCGGCCATGGCCTGCACGATCCTGAGCATGGCTCCTCCTTTCCGCCCGGCATGGTCTGAGCGGTTTTCCCATGCTTACCGCACATATGCAGTCCTGGCTGTCGGCGGCTTGCGCGAACTCCTGTGGGGCCGCGTCCTACCCGCGCACGCAAAAAAGCCGGCCCTGGGCTTTGCCAGGGCCGGCGCGAAAGGGTTCCAAGGGGCGCGCCCCTTGGCGGGAGAGAGCCCGAGAGAGGGCGGCGCCCTCTCTCGGCTACTTGGCCAATCTATCCTTGTACCAGCCGCTGGCGCGGGTCAGGTGATCCTGGATGCGGCCCACCAGGGCGTGGGGGTCCTGGAGGTAGCCTTCCTGGAGCAGGGCGGCCTCGTAGAGCTGCTCGGCGGCCAGGGTCAGGTAGGCGTCCTTCGGGTCGGCGCGGAACACGGCCAGCAGGTTGCGCGTGAGCGGGTGGTCGCGGTTGATCTCCATGACCTTCTGCGGAATGGACGTGTCCTTGGCCATGGCGCGCATGATCTTCTGCATGGAGGCGGTCACGTGGCCGTCGGGGGAGGCCAGGCAGGCGGGCGAGTCCTTGAGCCGCCGCGACTCGCGCACCTCGGTCACGCGCTCGCCGAGGATGTCCTTGATCTTATTGAGAAAATCAGGGAAGGCCGCGACCTCCTCGTCGGTGATTTCGGGCACGTCGGGCTTGGCGGCGTCCGTGGAATCCGAGGCGTCGGGGAAGGCCTCTATCATGGCCGGGTCGGCGTGCTCCGCGGCCTTGAGCTCGAAGTCCTTGTACTTGCCCAGGGCGTCCATGGCGAACTCGTCCACGGGCTCGAAGAGGTAGAGCACCTCCAGGCCCTTGCGCCGGAACATCTCCAGGTGCGGGTTGTGCTTCAGCGCCTCGCGGCTCGGGCCCGAGGCGTAGTAGATCTCCTTCTGGCCCTCGCGCAGGCGGCCGGCGTACTCGGCCAGGGACACGAGGCCGTCCTTGTCCTCGCAGGCCGAGGAGTTGAAGCGCAGCAGCTCGGCGTACTTGTCGCGCTGCAGGAAGTCGGAGTAGCCGAACTTGAAGATCTTGCCGTGCTCGCGCCAGAACTTGGCGTATTTATCCTTGTCGCCGGCCATGCGCTCCAGCTCGGAGTAGACCTGCTTGACGAGCGTCTGGCTTATCTTGCGCAAAAGCACGTTCTCCTGGAGCGTCTCGCGCGAGATGTTCAGCGGCAGGTCCTCGGAGTCCACCACGCCGCGCAGGAAGCCCAGGTACTCCGGCAGGATGTCCGTGTTGTCCTTCTGGATGAGCACGCGGCGCACGTAGAGGTCCAGGCCCTTGCGCTCCATGCCCAGGCCGAACATGTCGTGGTTCCTGCCGGGCACGAACAGGAGCGCCGAGAACTGCACGGGCGCGTCCACGCTCGTGTGGATCGTGTGCAGCGGGTCTTCCACGTCGTGGGTCAGGAACTTGTGGAACTCGGCGTACTGCTCGGGCGTGACGCTCGACCTGGGCTCGCGCCACAGGGCGGTCACCGTGTTGGCGCGCTCGCCGGACACGAGGATGGGGAAGGGCACGAAGTTGGAGTGGCGGCGGATGATGTCGCGCAAGGTGTCCGGGTCGGCGAACTTGTCGGCCTCGTCCTTGAGGCGCACGGTGATGGTCGTGCCGCGTTTCACCTCGCCCTCGACCGGCTCGATGCGGTAGGCGCCCAGGCCGTCGGAAATCCAGCGCCAGGCCAGCTCGCCGGGCTTGTAGGAGCGCGTGACCAGCTCGACCTCGCGCGCGACCATGAACACGGAGTAGAAGCCCACGCCGAAGCGGCCGATGAAGGACTCCAGGGACTTCTTCTCCTGGCCGGCCGAGGCGGCCTTGATGAAGTCGGCCGTGCCCGAGTGGGCGATGGTGCCGATGTTGTTCACCAGCTCGGCGTGGGTCATGCCCAGGCCCGTGTCGGAGATGGTCAGCTCCTTCTTGTCCTTGTCGGCCTCGATGCGGATCTCGGGTGCCAGGTCCGGGTCGGCGATCTCGGCGCCCCGGCTCTGCTCGAAGCGCAGCTTGTCCAGGGCGTCGGATGCGTTGGACACGAGCTCGCGCAGGAATATCTCGCGGTTCGTGTAGAGGGAATGGACCAGGATATCGAGGAGCTGGCGCACCTCGGCCTTGAAGGTGAAGTCACCTGCACCGTGTTGGGTCATTTCGTCCTCCTTGCTGTATCCGTGCGAACATGACGGTATCGCCTCAAGTGCCGAGCGCAAAGCGCCGATAAGAATAAGCACCGGAAACCGAGAGACAAGACCCATGCGCATGGACCAAATGACATGCCCGCCAGGGGCACGCGAGGACCTGGAAGAGATCATCGGCGCCACGCGCCGCCGGATCGCCTGGTCCCTGCGCGAGAAGGTCGGCGACGGAGGCTTCGCCGTGCGCTCGGACCCGTGCCTGCGCGAGCACGTGATCCACTGGCCGCGGCCGAGCGGCGCGAGCCAGCCCAGCTATCTCGAATACCTGCACGAGCTGGTGCATGCCCGTCTGGCCGAAGAGGCCCACCCGCTCTTCTCGGGACCGGCCTTCGCGCCTGGTTCGAACCAGGGCTTGGTGGATGCGGCCCTGCCCGTGTTTCAGGCCGCCTCGGACTGGTTCGTGGAGCACGAGGTGCTCCGGTTGTGCCCGGAGCGCAAGAAGCCCGAGCTGGCCGCCCAGCACGAGGCCGTGCTCCAATGCCTGCGCGGCAGCGGCAGCCTGGATCCCGCCGGCGCCGCCTGCGCCGCGCTCATGGCGGCCAAGGCGACCTGGCTGGGCCGCGAGCCGGGCTTCACCGGCCTGTTGGCCGACCTGTGCCAGGCCTACCTGCGCACCCCGGCGCACAAGCCGAGCCTGTTCACCCTGCGCGCCCTGGCCAACCGCCTCCTTCCGCCCCTGTTCGAGGCGCGGGCCGAAGTGGTCATGGCCCGCGGCCGCGAAGCCTGGCTGCTCAAGTCCTGACCAACCCGGACCGCGCCAGGGCCTCCAGGGCTTAGACACGGAGCCGGCCTGCATAGCTGCCCGCCGACGCGATCCGGCGTATGCTCGGGCTTGGCCGCCGATCCTGTGCCGGCGGCCGAAGCACGCAAGGAGGCTCCATGGCGCTCATACGGCGCAACCACCATTGCAGGACGTGCGGCCTGGATCGCACCTCACGACTCAGCCCCGTGGGCATCGTGCTCTGGATCCTGACCGGCTTCCTGCTCGTCTTCTCGCTCTTCTTCTGGCCGCTCATATTCATATGGCCGGTGCTGGCCATCATCATGCTGCTCTACCCGGTGGGCAAGGTCTGCCAGGAGTGCGGCGGGCCGCTGGAGCATCGCGGGACCTGAGCCGGGGAGGGCGAGGCTCTCCCCGGTTCGTATGCCGGCGGAACCTAGTACCGCCCGACCACCAGATCTTCCAGGCTCCGCTTGGGCACGTGGTGCGCGCCCGCCTCGTCGCGCCAGTAGCGGACATCGCCGTCGGGCCCCAGGGGCTCCACGGTCACGGTCTCGGCCGGGACGCCCAGGGCCAGGACCAGCAGAATCTCGAACCCGGCGGGCACCGGGATGACCCCGGCCAGGCGCGGCTTGTCGATGTTGCCGATCATGCAGCCTCCGAGGCCGCGCTCCACCGCCCCGAGCAGCATGGTCTGCGCCGCTATGCCCTGGTCGGTGGCCGTGAACTTGCGGTGCTTCTCGTCGCCCAGAATAATGACATAGGCCGCGGGCCGCTCGCCCTCGGCCGGACCGGGCCAATCCTTGAGATAGGCCGCCCAGCCCAGGGTCGGGAAGACCTCGGCCGTCTTGGCCGGGTCCGCCACCAGCACGTACCGGAGCGGCTGCATGTTCGCCGCCGAGGCCGTCAGCCGGGCCAGGCCCGCCAGGTCATTCAGGGTCTCCAGGCCGATAGGCTCCCCTTGCCGAAACCGCCGATAGCTCCGGCACCGCGCCACAAGCTCCGCCATGCGCACGTGTCTTCCTCCTGGTGTGAAATGACTGCCGTTACCGGGCTCCATATTCAAGCGTCATGCCACTGGAGATCGCGGCCGGCGGCCTCGTGAAGACTGGGGGCTAGCCTCCGGCCTTGCCCGTCTGCTGGCCATCCCCGCGCTGCTCCTTGCGCTCCTTGCGCATCTTGGCGGCCATCTCCGAGATGGCCGTGCGGTCCTGGACCATCTCGCTCCAGCCGTACCAGAAGGTGTAGTCCGGGTTCTGGTGGAAAGAGCCCTGGAACGTGCGCATGCGGTGCTCCAGGAACATGCGCCACAGACGGACCTCGATCATCGTGGGAGCGTCCTGGAAGGTCAGCAGGTCCGGGTAGGCGAAGGCGTAGCTCTTGGGCTTGCGCAGCACGCCGTCCTGGTAGAGCGCGGCCACCTCGCGGATGGACCCGGCCAGCAGGTTGTCGGCGATGCGGATCATCTCGTCGCCCTTATGCAGCTCCTCGCGGGCGAAGTGCTCCGAGTGACAGTTGGAGCAGACTTCGATCATCTTCGCGCGCTCCCGTTGCCAGTCCTCCTCGGTCAGCCTGGCCACCTTGATCGCCTTGAATGCCTCCAGGCGGTCCGTGGGCTTGCCGTCGGGGTCGAGCACGCCGAAGCCCTTGAGGACGGTCGCGCGGTCCTCGGCCCACTGCTTGTCCCGGGGCAGGGGCAGGCGCACGGCCAGGAAACCCCAGGCGGTCATGACGCCGTGGTCGCCCTTGGGCATGTGGCAGGTCTGGCACTTGGGCGCGGCGGCCTCCTTGGAGACGGCCCCGGCCTGCTGGAGCATGTAGCGCACGCCGTGCTTGGAGGACTCCCACATCTCCCACTGCGGATGGTCGAAGCCCATGTGGCAGGTGCGGCAGGCCTGGGGCTCGTTGGCCTCGCGCGTCGAGAATGTGTGCCGGGTATGGCAGGCGTCGCAGGAGGACAGGCCGTAGCGCACGCCCTGCTCGCGCAGCTTGTCGGCCGTGGCCTCGTCCTTGATGCCGATGGCGTGGCAGCCCGTGCAGCCCTCCATGCCCTGGAGCAGGGCCATGGGCTGGAAGTGCGTGGTGGGCATGGCCATGACCGAGTCCCAGGCCTGGGCGTGCTTGCCGCCCTGGTACTGCGAGACCTGGTCCGGGTGGCACTGCTCGCAGACCTCGGGCGAGGCGAAGGTGGCCTCCTTCCAGTCCTCGGCCGTGGTGTGCTCGCCGCCGTGGCACTGCTCGCAGCTCACGTCGTTCTGGGCGTGCTTGCTCAGGCTCCAGTCCGTGACCACGGCCGGCGTGACCTGCTTGTGGCACTGCACGCAGTCCTGGGCTCCGCCCGCGTCCCGGGCGGGCGCGGCGGCCTGCGCCTCTTGCCTTTCCGGCGTGCCCGGAGCCTTTTGCGCGGCCATGGCCGGCTCCGGCGCGAGGAGCGCCAGGAGCATCATCACAGTCAGGCAGGCCAGCGCCGGATGGACAGACATGCGGATCTTCACGGCTTCCCTCCTGGGGTTTACGGCGAGACGCCGGCCATCTCCTGCTCGTGCTCCTCGACAAGCTGTCGATAGCGCTCGTGAAAAACGCGCCTCTCGAACTCGTCGAACTCGCGGAGCATGGCCTCCTGCTCGTTCGCGCCGAAGAAGCGCATGATCTGGTGGAAGTACTCCTTGTCCTCGCTGCGGATATGGCGCGGATAGAATTCCCCGAGCCTCCGGAGGGCGTCCATGATGCCCCCCACGCTCTCCACGCCGCCGCCCGAGCGGCATTCGCGCGCGGCCCGGTCGAGAGAGGCCGTCAGCTCGCGGCCATAGGCGTGCTCCTTGATGAGCCTGTGCGTCAGCTCGCGGAGGCCCTCGTCCATGCCCTCCTTGGCCAGCACCTCGCGGAAGAGGATGTCCTCCTCCTTGCCGTGGTGGCAGACGTCGGCGTAGTGGCGGATGAAGTCCACGGCATGGTCGATAAAACGCAGGTCCGGGTCCTCCCCGCGTTCCAGGCGCTCGAGCTCGCGGCCCAGGAGCGCGACCATGCGCTCGATGAGCCTGTGCTCGTGCATCAGCGGTCCAATGGGCTGCATGACGCGACCTCCCTTGCCGGGCTCGCCGGCTGGTAATTGCCGCCAATCTGCCACGTTTCGGCGCGCGCGGGCAACCGGTTCGTTCTCCATGGCAGGAGATCGCGGCTGGACGCGCATCCGGTCCTTCCGCTCTCCGAGCCAGATACGGCCACTCTGGCCAATTTGGCCAATACGGCCTTGCGCTCCTCATCTTCTGTGCCATGATCGGGTTCTTCCGGTCTGGACTTGGCCCGCACCTTGGCCTTGGCCTGGCTGGAAGAGCCGCAACGCAATCCGCGCGGCCGGCGGCAGGCGGGGGAGTCCGAGCGGGAGCGCGAAAAGGAGGCTCGCATGGCGGAAAAGGGCAAGCATGAGAGGTTCAAAGGCATGGTGGCCCAGCGGGCCGTGACCGTGGGCAGGCCGCGGGAAGAACTCTACCGCTACTGGCGCGACTTCCGGAACCTGACCTTCATGGAGCACCTCGAAGCGGTCGCGGTCAGGGACGACGGAACTTCGCATTGGGTAGCCAAGGGCCCGGCCGGAGCCCGCCTCCAATGGGACGCGGCCATCACCAGGGAGAACGAGAACGAGCGCCTGGACTGGGAGGCTATCAAGGGCTCGGGGATGGTCGGCGGCGGCTCGGTGCTCTTCAAGGATGCGCCGGGCGGCCGGGGGACCGAGCTCAAGGTCCTCCTGTTCTACGATCCGCCCGGCGGCAATCTCGGCTCGGCCTTCGCCAAGCTCTTCGGCGGCGACCCTTCGCAAATGATCCGCGAGGACCTGCGCCGCTTCAAGCAGCTCATGGAGACGGGCGAGATTCCGACCATCGAAGGGCAGCCAACCGGCAGGGCCGCGCAACCACGGGAGGGGAGGCCATGAAGGCGGTCTGCTGGCACGGCAAGCATGACGTGCGCGTGGATGATGTTCCCGAGCCGAAGATACTCAATCTCCATGACGCCATCATCAAGGTCAGCCTCACGGCTCTCTGCGGCTCCGACCTGCACCTCTACGACGGCTACATCCCGACCATGGAGAAGGGCGACATCATGGGCCATGAGTTCATGGGCGAGGTCGTCGAGGTCGGCCCGGAGGTCGGCAACCTCGAGGTCGGGGACCGCGTGGTCGTGCCTTTTCCCATATCCTGCGGCCGATGCTGGTTCTGCGAGCACGAGCTGTGGTCCCTGTGCGATAATACGAACCCCAACGCCTGGATGGCCGAGAAGATGTACGGCTACTCCGGATCGGGCATCTTCGGCTACTCCCACCTCCTGGGCGGCTACGCGGGCGGCCAGGCCGAGTACGCGCGGGTGCCCTTCGCCGACGTGGGGCCGGTCAAGATACCCGAGGGCCTGTCCGACGAGCAGGTGCTCTTCCTCTCGGACATCCTGCCCACGGGCTACATGGCCGCCGAGAACTGCAACATCCACCCCGGCGACATCGTGGCCGTGTGGGGCTGCGGACCGGTCGGGCAGTTCGCCATCAAGAGCGCCTACCTGCTCGGGGCCGAGATGGTCATCGCCATCGACCGCATCCCCGAGCGGCTGTGCCTTGCCGAGCAGTTCGGCGGCGCCAGGACGCTCAATTACGAGCAGGTCGAGGACATCGTCGAGGCGCTCAAGCAGATGACCGGCGGACGCGGGCCGGATTCCTGCATCGATGCCGTGGGCATGGAGGCCCACGGAACCGGGGTCGGCATCCTTTACGACAAGATCAAGCAGACCATGCGCCTGGAGACGGACCGGCCCTATGCCCTGCGCGAGGCCATCCAGGCCTGCCGCAAGGGCGGCACGGTGTCCATCCCCGGCGTGTACGCGCAGTTCGCGGACAAGTTCCCCATCGGCTCGGCCTTTGCCAAGGGCCTGACCTTCAGGATGGGCCAGACGCACGTACACAGGTACATGCGGCCGTTGCTTGCGCGCATCGAGAAGGGCGAGATCGATCCCTCGGCCATCATCTCGCACCGGCTGCGCCTGGACGACGCGCCCGAGGCCTACAGGCGCTTCCGCGACAAGGAGAGCGATCACGTCAAGGTCGTCATGAGGCCCTAGATGCGCCGAAAGAGCGCAAAACAGAGCCCCCGGCCCAAGGGCCGGGGGCCAGACTGCCGACAAATCCCCGTTTTTGCGAGAGAGGCCCCTTTTTGAAAAAAGGGGCCTCTCTCGCGCTCTCTCCACCAAAAACTTTTGATATTATTTCAGCGTATTGCCGGGTGGCGCAGTTGAGAAACGGGGTTCCAA
>JAEYTO010000041.1 GCA_023433925.1 Pseudomonadota bacterium
CCCAGCAGGTGGCCATCGACGACGTGCGCCGCTCCATCACCTTCTGCAAGCGCACGGGCAATCCGATCCTGGGCGTGGTGGAGAACATGAGCGGCTTCGTCTGCCCGGACTGCGGCAAGCGCCACGAGATCTTCAAGTCCGGCGCGGGCGAGCGGATGGCCGTGGACATGGACGTGCCGTTCCTGGGCCGCATCCCCGTGGACCCGGAGCTGGCCCGCGCCGGCGACGAAGGCTTCGCCTACGTCAAGGTCTACCCCGAGTCCGAGACCTCCAAGGCCATGCAGGACATCGTCAGGCCCATGCTGGACATGCAGCCCGTCACGGCCTGATCCCGACTCGATTGAGCCGAGCAAGTACCGAGGGGGCGCTTCAAGCGCCCCCTTTCTCTTGCCGCGCCCCGACCGTCAGGCGCTCGCGTACACTCGTCGGTTCAGCCCCAGGATGCAGAAAACCTCGTAGGAGATGGTGCCCCACCAGCCGGCCAGCTCCTCGGGCGTGATGCGCTTGTCATCCTTGCCGCCCAGCAGCCAGACCGTGTCGCCTGGACGCACGTCCTCGCGGCCGGTGATGTCCAGGGCTGTGAGCTGCATGCACACGCGCCCGACGATGGGAGCACGGCCGCCCGGCAGCCAGACCTGCCCCCTGTTGGACAGGCTACGGCTGAAGCCGTCGGCATAGCCGGCTGCCATGACGGCCACGCGCATGTCGCGCGGCGCGGTGAAGGTCCGGCCATAGCTGACGGCGCCGCCTCTGGGCAGGTCGTGCACGTCCAAAATGCGGGTCGTCACGTGCATGGCCGGCTTGAGGGGCCGCCCCAGCTCCTCGCGGCTGGTGCCCAGGAACGGGTTGGACCCGTAGAGCGAGATGCCGGGCCGCTGGAGGTCGAAGTGCAGCTCGGGGAAGCCCAGGATGCCGGCCGAATTGCACAGATTGGCCGCGAAGCGCAGGCCCGCCGCCGACAGCCTGCTGATGATGGCGCGGAACCGTCCGGCCTGGGCCTGCACGTACTCCATGCCGCCGTCCTCGTCGGCCGTGGCCAGGTGCGAGGTGACCAGTTCCAGGCACAGGTTGGGTGAGCGGCCCAGGAAATTGATGATGCGCTCCATGTCGGCCTCGCCGAAGCCCAGGCGGGACATGCCCGTGTCGAACTTGAGCGCCAGGCGCGCCGTGCGGCCGGCGTGCGCCGCGGCATCCTGAAGTCTCTCCAACTGCTCGAAACGGCCGCACAAGGCGATGATGTCGTGGGCGACCGCCGCGGCGCAATCCTCGGGGTCCAGCGGGCCGAGAAGGGATACGATGCGGCTGGCCGGCCCGGCCTGGCGCAAGGCAACCGACTCGGCCAGGCTCCCCACGCAGAACGTGTCCGCTCCGGCGTCTGCCAGGGCCCTGGCCACGGGCGCCAGTCCATGGCCGTAGGCATCCGCCTTGACAACCGGCATGAGCCTGGCGGCCTTGCTACGCAGGAAATGGTAGTTGTCCACTATGCGTCCGAGGTCGATGCCGACCTCAAGCATGTTCCAGGGAATGCTCATGGGCTCCTCGCTGGCCTGTGATGACCCCGCGGCGGCGGGCGGCAGGTTTGTACCTTCTTCGGCATGAAAGGGAAAGCCCCGTGGGCCGGACCTTCCCAACGATCGATCCGCGCTGGCGCTTTTGTTTTGAAGCGTAGTATGCTACCCGGCGATCACCGCCCGCTGAACCAGGGCTCAACATTTGGACGCGCGTGTCCGACCATATGGGAACCATCTCCGCCGCATGACCCCAAGCTACCCGCCTCCCACGACTCCCCTCATAAGAGGCGGCCTGGCGCTAATCCTGTGCATGCTGCTCCTTGCGCTGCTTGGCCTCGATGCAGCCGCCCAGCCCCTGCGGGTCGAAGGCATCGACGAAGTCATCCCCTCGGAGGACGGCCGCCAGATATATGAAAGCCGCCGCTGGCGGCTCACGGCCGAGAGCATGGCCGCCGACCACGATGCCGAGATCGTGGACGCCGCGGGCGACGTGCTCGTGCGCAGCGGGGACGATTACCTGCGTGCTGACTTCGCGCGCTACTTCCACTTTTCGGAGTGGATCTACCTGCACGGCAACGTCCAGGTGCGCTTCGACAAATACTACTTCGAGGCCGAAGAGGCCGAGTTCGACCTGCGCAACCGCGTGGGCTGGATGAAGCGCGGACGGATCATCACCGAGGATCCCAGCATCTTCATAAGCGGCGAGCGCATCGAGAAGAAGGGAGACCTGGAGTACGTATTCGCCTCGGCCGAGATAACCGCCTGCGAGGACGACCCCTCGGCCTGGTCCCTCAAGGTCAGCAGCGCCACGATCAACCAGGACGACACCGCCACGCTGTGGAACCCCAGGCTGCGCATCCTGGATGTACCCGTCTTCTACCTGCCCTGGCTCATGCTCCCCATTCAGACCAAGCGTGAATCCGGCCTGCTTTTCCCGGACGCGGGCACGAGCACCAGGGACGGCGCGACGTTCTTGCAGCCCATCTATTTCGTCATCGACGACGAGAATGATCTGACGCTCACCGAATACTACATGAGCAAGCGCGGCGTCATGCAGGATCTGGAGTTCCGCTCCAGGCCCAACTCGCTGACAAAGCTCTGGCTGCGCGGGAGCTGGCTCGACGACAAGATCACGGCCCCCACCAAGGCGCAAGAGAACGACCAGTTCGACGACGACGGCCTCATCAGACCCAACGCGAACCGCTACTGGGCGCGCGGCATGTTCGATGGCTACCTGCTCGACCCGGACTGGAATCTCAAGATCGACGTGGACTACGTCTCGGACCAGAACTATCTGCGCGAGTTCAGATCGGGCAGGATCGGCTATAACAACAGCCGCAACACGCTCCTGCGCGAGTTCGGCCGGGACATCGACACCAGGGACAGCCTGACCCGATCCTCGGCCCTGCTCATCTCGCGGCAGTACGACGACTACGGGATCAACTTGAAGACTGTCTACACCCAGAACCTAGCCTACATGAACGACAACCTCGACCCGGCGGACAACCCGACCACGCAGCGTTTGCCGGAGTTGAGCGCTTTCGCGTACAGGGAGCACATCGGAGACACGCCTTTCGAGTGGGAAGCCGAGAGTTCGCTGGTCAACTTCTGGCGCCGCAGGGGTACCACGGGCACGCGCCTGGATGTGCACCCGCGGGTCAGCCTGCCCCTGACCAGCCGCTACGGTTCCGTCATCCCCAGTGTCGGGTGGCGCCAGACCGCCTACAGCATCGACAAATACGAGGCCGTGGACGGCACGGGGGATGTCTCCGGCGATCCGGACGTCACGCAGCCGACTTCAGGGGACGACTACCTGAGCCGGGGCCTGCCCGACGTGACGATCACCTCCATGACCGAGTTCTCGCGGACCTTCGGACTCTCCGCTCCCCCCGAGGTCTCCATGGACAACGCGGGCGAGGCGTCCTGGACCAGGCTGAGGCACACGCTCCAGCCGCGCGTGGACTACACATGGATTCCCGATGTCGACCAGGACGACCTTCCCGTGTTCGACCAGATGGACCGCATCGAGCAGACCTCCGCCCTGCGCTATTCGCTGACGAACATCTTCGACCGCAAGCGACAGGCGGTTGTTCTGGCCCCGCAGGAGGGCAACTATTACCTGCCCCAGGAAGTAGTGGACTACCGCCAGTTCTTCCGCCTGCGCGTGGAGCAGTTCTATGATTTCGTCGAACAGGAACGCACCGATCTCCTGGATCGCTACCCGCGTCGCCCCTTCTCGGACGTGGAGATCGAAGCCACCATCTATCCCGAAAACTTTATCAGCCTGTCGAGCAGCACCTTCATCTCGCCCTACGAGGCGGACATCACGGAGCACGAGCATTGGCTGACCCTGTATTACAAGGAGCAGGCCAGCCTGCGCTTCGGGCTCGACGTCCTGGAGGACGTGGACACCTACCAGCGCCGCAATGACGAGCGGCTGCGCACGGTGACCCTGGGCGGCACGCTCCACCTGGTGCGCGACTGGATCCTGGACGCGCGCTATCAGTACGACCTGCTGCGCGACAAGGACGTGGAAAAGGAGGTCGCCCTGACCTACAGGCATCACTGCTTCGACTTCCAGGTCATCTACTTCGACGACAACTTCGAGCGCTCCTTCACCTTCCGCATCAACCTCCTGGGGCTCAGCACGCCTTCGGTGAGCATCTGACGGAGGGGACATGACCGCAAGGCAGCCCATACGCATCCTGCCCCCGGAGCTCGCGGATCAGATCGCGGCCGGCGAAGTCGTGGAGCGGCCGGCGAGCGTGGTCAAGGAGCTTGTGGAGAACAGCCTGGACGCCGGCGCGACCCGCGTGGACGTGACCATCGAGCGCGGCGGCCAAGGCCTCGTGCTCGTGCAGGACGACGGCTGGGGCATGCCGCCCGAGGAGCTGGAGCTGGCCGTGACCCGCCACGCCACGAGCAAGATCGGCCGCGTGGACGACCTCTTCGCCATCCGCAGCTTCGGCTTCCGCGGCGAGGCCCTGCCGAGCATCGCCTCGGTCAGCAGGCTGCGCGTGGCCAGCCTCGCCACGGGCCGGCAAGAGGCCTGGTCCATCGGCGTGGAGGCCGGGCGGATCACCGGGCAAGGTCCCGATGCGTTGGCCTGCGGCACGCGCATCGAGGTGCGTGATATCTTCTTCAACGTCCCGGCGCGGCTCAAGTTCCTCAAGGCCCAGGCCACGGAAGCCAGGCGTTGCCAGGAGATCGTGGCCCGCCTGGCCCTCGCGCATCCGTCCGTGGCCTTGGGCTTCACCTCCGACGGCCGCACGCTGCTGCGCTTTCCGCCCGGCCAGGATTTGGCCCGCAGGCTGGCCGAGATCTGGCCGCCCCAGGTCCGCGAAGGCCTGACGTCCTTCGACTTCAGCCTGCATGGCGTGCGCGCGCGCGGCCTGGCCGGCTCTCCCGAGGCCGCCCAGGCCAAGGGCGACCGCATGCTCTTCTACGTCAACGGCAGGCCCGTGCAGGACCGGCTGCTGGTGTCCTGCGTGCGCCAAGCCTACTCGGGCCGCCTGCTCTCGCGCGAATATCCGCAAATCGTGCTCTTCCTGGACCTGCCGCCCGAGGAAGTGGACGTGAACGTGCACCCGGCCAAGCTGGAGGTGCGTTTCCGGGACGAGTCCGCCGTGTTCGCGGTCATCCGTCGCGCCCTTCTCCAGGCGCTGGAGGCGGATCCAGCCGTCAGGGCGGGCCAGGCCGACGCGCTACGCGAGCCGGCCGTGCCGTTCGGCGGAACTTCAGCCGATGCGCGGGGCCTGGCCAAGTTCCCGAGCTACCGGGAGTTCACGGCCACCGAGGGACGCCAGGCGGAACTGGGCATCCCCCCCCCGCCCGCGAGCGCAGGCGGCGGCACTGGCCAGCCATTTATCCGGCACTGGCCGCCCTCGGAAAGCGAGAGCGATCCGTGGCGCGAGAACCGCGCGCAGGCCCGTGGCGATACGCCCCACACTGGAGAGCATTCGGCGGACAGCCCGCGGCCGTTCGCCCAGGCAGAACCCGCGAGCGAGCCGCACGTCGCCGCCTCCATGCCCGGCGGCCCGGCATACCTGGGCCAGGTGGCCGACACCTATCTCGTTCTGCGCCTGCCCGACGGCGGCCTGGGGCTCCTGGACCAGCACGCGGCCCACGAGCGAGTGCTCTACGCACGCCATGCGCTCATGGGCGGCATGGGCCAGGGGCGGCACCTGGCCGTGCCTCTGGAAATGCCATTGCACCCCACGGAGCAGGCCAGGCTGGACGAGCTGTGGCCCGATTTCCAGGGCCTTGGATTCGCCCTGCGCAGATCCAGGCCAGACCTGCTGGAGGTCACGGCCGTACCCGTGAGCCTGGAGCCGGCCAGAGCCAGAGAGCTGCTGCGCGAGGCATTGGCGGGCCAGACCGGTCCAGCCGGCACGCTCCATGAGCTTTGGGCGCTCCTCTCCTGCAAGGCCGCCATCAAGGCCGGCCAGCCTCTGGCTCCGGCCGAGGCCCTGGCCCTGCTCTCCGAATGGGCCGCCACGCCCGAGCGCGACTTCTGCCCGCACGGCCGTCCCGTCCTGGTGAGCCTGGGGAAGAAGGACTTGGAGAAACTCTTCAAGCGCAGCTAGGCCCAGCGGAACGCTTACCGCTCCCCTTTGCGGAGCCAAGCCTCCCGATTCATTCATCCACGCGGCACGGATCGCCCTTGACCGGCACGGCGCATTGGCGGGCGGATCCCAAATGCCTCATTGCCGCCGCAGGGACGATGCATGAAAGCAGCAGGAATGAGGGCGATACACGTGAGTCCAGGCAGTTGCAGCCGGCAAATGGCGGCTCGTCGGAGATAGCCGGGAAAGCAAACAGGGGCATCCCTTCGCGGACGCCCCTGTGCTTTTTGATCGTATGAAAAACAGAACCTAGTTGCCCAGGTACGGATCATCCTTGGCCAGGTAGTTCCGCACGTAGTCGGCCACGCCGTCCTCCAGCGAGGTGAACTCCTTGTGGTAGCCCGCCCGGCGCAGCTTCTCCATGGGCGCTTCGGTGAAGTACTGGTACTTGCCGCGCAGGATCTCGGGCATGTCCGTGTACTCGATGACCGGCTCCTTGCCCATGGCCGCGAAAACGGCCCGCGCCAGGTCGTTCCAGGTGCGCGCCTTGCCGTGGCCCACGTTGAAGATGCCGTTCACCTCGGGATGCTCCAGGAGCCAGGCCATGACCTCCAGGCAGTCCTTGACGTAGATGAAGTCGCGCATCTGGCCGCCGTCCGGGAACTCGGGCTTGTAGGACCTGAACAGCCTCATCTTGCCTCCGTCCGGGCCGCTCGCGCCGATCTGGGCGAAGGCCTTGCAGATGACGCTCTTCATGTCGGCCTTGTGGTACTCGTTGGGGCCGTAGACGTTGAAGAACTTGAGGCTGGCCATTTTGTCCATGAGCCCGCCGCGCAGGGCCCACAGGTCCACGAGCTGCTTGGAGTAGCCGTACATGTTGAGCGGCTTGAGCCTAGGCGTGGACTCGTGCTCGTCCGAGAAACCGAGCCCGCCGTCGCCGTAGGTCGCCGCGCTGGAAGCGTTGATGAAGCGGATGCCGCGCTCGGCGGCGTAGCGCAAGAGCACCTGCGTGTAGCGATAGTTGTTGTCCATGAGGTAGTCGGCGTCGCGCTCGGTGGTCGAGGAGCAGGCGCCCATGTGGATGATGGCCTTGGCGTGCAGGTCCTCGTCGCCCATGACGAGCTTGAGGAACTCCTGCTTGTGGATGTAGTCGCGGTAGGTCAGGTTGACCAGATTCTTCCACTTCTCGCTTTCGGCCAGGTTGTCCACCACAAGGATGTCGACGATGCCCATCTGGTTGAGCTTCCAGACCATGGCGCTGCCGATGAAACCGGCGCCGCCGGTGACAATGTACATGACGTGACTCCAATTGGATGCGGATTGCTCGATAAATGTGCCCAGACCCGGTACATAACGCACTAAGCCCCGCTTTCCAACCGTCTTTCCCGCGGCAAGACCGCCAAGGAAGCTTGTCTTGGCTTGACGAATATGTTTTTAGAGGACTTCCTCGCTCGTCGTCCAACCCACCCGTCCGGAGGACCGCAGCATGTTGGCCATCCTCGACTATGAAGCCGGAAACCAGACCTCGGTGCTCAGGGCTCTGCGCCACCTGGGTATCCCCGGCGAGATCACCCGCGACCCGAAAGCCATCGAGCGCTCGGCGGGCCTCATCTTCCCCGGCGTGGGCGCGGCCGGCCAGGCCATGGAAAATTTGACCAGAACCGGCCTGGACCAGGTGCTCCGCGCGCAGATCGAGGCGGGCAAGCCGCTCCTGGGCATCTGCGTGGGCTGCCAGATCCTCCTCGACTACAGCCAGGAGAACGACACGGCCACCCTGGGCATCATCCCGGGCGAGTGCGTGCTCTTCAACCAGGCCTTGACCGACGAAAACGGACTGCCTATCCGCGTGCCGCACATGGGCTGGAACTCGGTGCGGCGCAAGGCGCCCTGCGAGCTGTTCGAGGGCATCGACGACGACGCGGAGTTCTACTTCGTGCACTCCTACTTCCCCAATCCCAAGCCAGGGTACGTGCTGGGCGCCACGACCTACGGCGTGGAGTTCTGCTCGGTGCACGGACGCCGCGGCCTGTGGGCCGTGCAGTTCCACCCCGAGAAGAGCGGCCGGCCCGGACTGGCCCTGCTGCGCAATTTCTTCAAGTACTGCCAGGGGGCCCAAGGTGCTCAGTAAACGCGTCATCCCCTGCCTGGACGTGCGCGACGGCAGGCTCACCAAGGGCATCAAGTTCAAGGACAACATCGACATCGGCGACCCGGTGGAGACAGCCAAGCTCTACTACGAGCAAGGCGCGGACGAGATCGTCTTCTACGACATAACCGCCAGCTCCGAGGGCCGCTCCATCATGCTCGACGTGGTGGAGCGAGTGGCCAGCCAGATCTTCATCCCCTTCTCCGTGGGCGGCGGCATCTCCACGGTGGAGCACATGCGCGCGGTGCTTCTGGCCGGTGCCGAGAAGGTCTCGGTCAACTCCGCCGCGGTCAAGAATCCGGACATCATCTCCGAGGGCGCGGCGGCTTTCGGCTCGCAGGCCATCGTCGTGGGCATGGACGTGCTCAAGGTCGAGAAAAGCGAGCGGATACCCTCGGGCTATGAGATCGTCATTCACGGCGGCCGCAAGCGCATGGGCCTGGACGCCATCGACTGGGCCAAGACCGCCGAGGCTCTGGGCGCGGGCGAGCTGTGCGTCAACTCCATCGATGCCGACGGCACCAAGGACGGCTATGAGCTGACCCTCACGCGCATGATCTGCGAGGCCGTGAGCATCCCGGTCATAGCCTCGGGCGGCGCCGGCAACCCGCGGCACATGGTCGAGGCCGTGACCGAAGGCCGGGCCACGGCCGCGCTCATCGCCTCCATCGTGCACTACGGCGAGTACACGATTCCCCAGATCAAGGAATACATGGCCGGCAAGGGCGTGAAAGTCCGCACGGTCTGGTAGGAACGACATCTCCGGCGGCCGGGCCAAGCGGGCGGGAAGGCGCGCGTGGACGTTGACGCCTCGGCCACCCGACAGGCAAGGGCTTCGCTGGGCAAAGATGGTCCAAGCCAACATGCTTCGTCGACCTCCCCATCTTTTCGGAGCGATCCGTTCCAGGACGAACGGATCGCGCCGCGCACGTTGAGACGCCGGAAGCATCTCGCCAGGATCTGAGCGTTCCGGCATACAAGCGCCTGGCCGCGCCCTCGCGCCCTTGAGCATGGTCGACGATAAGCCCGCCCATGCGCTGGAGATTCCCTTTCTTTCGTGTAATAAGTGAATCAAAGGACGCGGGCATCACCCCGCGGCAAAGGAGGACTCAATGCCGACTCCCAGGCCAAAAGACGAGATCCGTCGGAACATGCTCGCCAGCATGATCCTCGTGCGCGCCTTCGAAGACAGGCTGTCCCGGCTCGCCGCCGACAAGGAAGGCGTCCTGGGCATGCAGATACTGGCCACGGGCCAGGAGGCCGCGGCCGTGGCCACGGTCAAGGCCCTGCGGCCCGAGGACGTCATCGTCTCCAACCACCGCAGCCACGGGCACCTGCTGGCCAAAGGCGCGGACCCCAAGATGCTCATGGCCGAGATCATGGGCAAGGCCACGGGCGTGAACAAGGGCAAGTCAGGCACCCTGCATCTCATTGTGCCCGAGGTGAACGCGCTCATGACCAGCACCGTGGTCGGGGCCGGGCCGACCATGGCCGCCGGCGCGGCCTTCGCCCAGCAGTACAGGGGCGAGAAGGCCATCACCGTGGTCTATTTCGGCGACGGCGCGGCGGCCGAGGGCAACGTGCACGAAGCCATGAACCTGGCCGGCGTATGGAAGCTCCCGATCCTGTTCGTGTGCGAGAACAACTGCTGGGCCGGCGCCCAGGCCCTCAAGGAGCACTGCGCCGTGGGCAACATCGCCGTGCGCGCGGCGTCCTACGGCATGCCGGGCAAGCTCGTGGACGGCAACGACGCCGACGAGGTCTTCAACGTGACGGCCGAGCTGGTCGAGCACTGCCGCGGCGGCAAGGGACCGGCGCTCCTGGAGGCCTACACCTACCGCATGCGCGGTCACGGCGAGCACGATCACCAGCACTACGTGGACAAGGCAGAGCTTGAATTGTGGGCCGCCAAGGACCCCATCCGCATGTATGTCGCGCGGCTCGCGGAGGACGGGCTCATCAAGGAAGCTGATGCGCAAGCCATGGAGGAGGATGCCCGCCGCGTAGTGGAAGAGGCCGTGCGCTTCGCCGCCGAGAGCCCCTTCCCCGCGCCCGAGGCCGCTGTCGAGGATGTCTGGGTCCAGAGCCCGTGGGCCGGGCGCTAAAGGAGGCCACACATGCGCGAAATACATACTGGAATCGCTGTCCGCGAGGCGCTGACCCTGGCCATGGAGGCCGACGAGCGCGTGTTCATCGCCGGCGAGGGCGTGGGGGTATCCATCCACGACAGCCCGCTCATGCCCACCCATGGCTTGCTGGAGAAGTTCGGCCCCAGGCGGGTCAAGGACACGCCCGTGAGCGAAGCGGCCATCGCCGGCCTGGCCGTGGGCGCGGCCAACCTGGGCCTTTTGCCCGTGGTCGAGATCATGTTCTTCCCGTTCATGACGTTGGCCTCGGACATGCTCGTGAACCACGCGGCCAAGCTGCGCTACTTGAGCGGCGGCAAGTCGAGCTTTCCGCTCACGGTGCGCGTCAAGACCGGCATCGGCTTCCAGGCTGGCTGCCAGCATTGCCACCCGCTGGAGGCCTGGATGGCGCACATTCCGGGCTTGAAGGTCGTCTATGGCTCCACTCCCGCTGATATGAAAGGCCTGCTCCTGTCGGCCATATTCGATCCCGACCCGGTCATCGTCATCGAGGAAATGGGCCTGTACTTCATGAAGGGCGACGCGCCCGAGGGCGACGTAAGGGTTCCGCTCGGCAAGGCGCGGCTGGTCAAGCCCGGCAGGGACGTGACCATCGTGGCCTATGGGTCGGCCGTGTACACGGCGCTCCAGGCCGCGGGGCAGCTTGAGGGCGAGGGAATCTCGGCCGAGGTGATCGACTTGCGGAGCCTGGTCCCGCTGGACAAGGCGGCAGTACTGGAGTCCGTGCGGAAGACCGGAAGGCTGGTCACGGTCCACGACGCGAACAAGTTCTGCGGCTTCGGGGCCGAGCTAGCCGCCATGGTCGCGGAGGAGGCCTTCGACAGCCTGAAAGCGCCTGTGAGGAGAGTCGCCGCACCGGAAGCGCCCGTGCCGTTCACGCCGCCGCAGGAAAAATTCTATAAGCCCGATGCGGGGAAGGTGATCGGGGCGGTGAAGTCGATCATGAAGTAGTTAAAGTAGTGAAAAATGGGGAGGGCGAAAGCCCTCCTCTGCTTGAGGGCTGCAAAACAGGCATTAACACTACTGTGTCACAAATCTAACCCGAATTGCAGATGAGCCAATTCATGGCTAATCCGATCGGCGAGCTTCCGTACCCCGACCCGATTTTCATGAGGATCTTCGACGGTTAAAGTTTTTGTGCACAGTAGTATTAGGTATCAAATACCGCAACCCTGGATAAGACGCCATATCGGCATACCAATGGCGCTACTGCGTAGCCAAATAATAGTCGGAATTTATGGCTACCCCTTTTTCAACTTGCTGGTACGCCGTTTCGGCTTCCTCTCGGGAAGAAGTCGCTCTCCCGCCGCGACAAGAAAAATTCCGACTGTCTCGTGCGCCATGATAACCGGGGCATAGGCAATAATGCAGAGATGGGCCTCTTCCTTTCCGCCTGGTGAATACGTCATGGGCAGGCCCGTCGGAAACTTCTTCCTGCCGGAGAGATAGGCCAGGACATGCGGATTGATTTCATGCGCTTCTTTCAAAGCTTCCACTGCTCCCTCAAGGTCGCCGGAAAGGAAGCGCTCAATCACGCTGCCGAACGCATGAATGGCTGTGTAGTCTTTCTCATAGCGCGCTAAAAGGCGGCGCGCATTCTCCAGCCTGAATTTTTCCAGGTACATGGGCAGCAGCCGGTCCCGCACGCCCTGATTGTCGTTCGGGTTGAGATCAAGCATAATCTCGGCTTCGGCAATGGCTTCATCGAGTCGCTCATCTTCGTAAAGAAGATCAAGAAGCTCCATCCGGGCCCGCATGTATGGCCGCGTTTCCACGCTGCCCCAGAACGCCCCCTTATTCTCGGCCATGAACTCCGGCCCGAAAGCCTCCTCGGCATCGACGATGATCCGGCGAACCTCGGCGATGGCATCATCCTGGGTCCCTGGCGTTATGGCCACCTGAATCAGCCGGGCGTCGATATTGCCGGGGTCTAGCTCCAGAGCCTTTTCAGCAAGCTCCAGGGCTTTCTCTGGGGAATCCGCACTGTCGGCTGCCGCCGCAAGCGCCATGGCCTGCTCATGGGGGTCCGAGTCAAGCCCCGCAATCCTGGTGATCTCTTCCAGAGGCCTGCCTACGATGTGTTCGTTGAGGAAGGCCTGCAACTCATCCGGGCTCTCGAATCCCTTGTCGCTGGCGATCCTGTCGATGGCCCGGAAGAGCATTTCAGTGGGTTTGATGCCGGATGAGGGGTTCGATAATCTTTCCTGCTGCATGGCTTGTCCCTTGGACAACGCAGCCTTGCTCCCCTTTTCCGATTTTCCTCCGAATTTCTTTCGTGGCATGGGACCACCTCAATTTTTCTTTGTCTTCTTCTCCTCATCGGAAGCAATCTTGATGACTTACGATTCACTCGCTTGCGCCTTGCGGCTATACTTCCTGATATCTGATAATCGGCTATAAGAGAAGCCTCAAGCCCTCGACCTCCCCGCCCAGCCGTCCTATGCTCGCAACCTGGGGGAGCCATCCACGAACCAGGGGGAACACGCACGCAAAGGAGCACGTCATGGCCAACCACCATACGCTGACCATCCCCGCGCCCAAGGGCGTCGTCCCGGACTTCTCCCGCGGCTCGGTCTTCTTCGTGGGCACGGCCATGGTCATCATCAAGTACGCGGGCTTCACCATCCTGACCGACCCGAACTTCCTCCACGCCGACGACCACGCGCACCTGGGCTACGGGCTGACCTCCAAGCGGCTGACCAACCCGGCCGTGGAGATCGGGAACCTGCCGCTGGACCTCTGCCTGCTCTCGCACTTCCATGGCGACCACTTCGATCACATCGCGGCCGAGCGCCTGGACAAGAGCCTGCCCGTGGTCACCACGCCGCACGCGGCCAAGGCCCTTCAGGGCAAGGGCTTCCGCAACACGCACAGCCTGGACACCTGGGATTCCATCGACATCGTCAAGGGCGGGGAAAGGCTGCTCGTCACGTCCATGCCCGGCAGGCACGCGCCCGGCCCGCTGGCCGCCCTGCTCCCGCCGGTCATGGGCAGCATGCTCGAATTCGGCGACGCGGAGGGCAAGATCCTCTACCGCATGTACATCTCGGGCGACACGCTGCTCATCGATGAACTCAAGGAAATCCCCAGGCGCTTCCCGGACATCTACCTGGGTTTGTTCCATCTGGGCGGGACGAAGATCCTGGGCCTGCTCACCGTGACCATGGACGCCAAGCAGGGCGTGCAGGCCGTGCGCCTGATCCACCCCAAGGCGGCCATTCCCATCCACTACAACGACTACACGGTCTTCAAGTCGCCGCTGGAGGATTTCAAGCGGGCCATGAACGAGGCGCGGCTGCCCGTGGAGATGGTCTACCTGGAGCACGGCGAGGCCTACGAGTTCGAGGCGCCAGGCATGCAGACCAAGCTGCGTGCGGTAGGTGAAAGCTAGGAAGATCAGCGGCCCCGGCCAGGACCGGGGCCGTTCAGCGAAACCAACATGACAGTCGATCTCGCTAGCTATCCGTCGCCTAGAGATCCACGATGGTGACTTCGGCGGGATCGATGGCGCGGCCCAGGAAGATGCTGCCCACGCGCGCGAATCGCTCGCGCCCGTCCGTGGCGAAGAAATACGTCTTCGCGTCCGGCCGGTCCGGCTCCGGATGGCCCAGCTCATGACGCATGAGCAGTTCCCGCACTTCCTGGGCAGTGGTCACGGCCGAGTCGATGACCGTCACCTCTTCCCCCGCCACCTTGGCGATGGCCCCGGCCAGCATCGGAAAATGCGTGCAGCCGAGCACCAGACTCGTGGGCGGCTCGTCTCCGAAGCGCGCGAACAAGGGGTCCAGGTAGCGTTTCACGATGCCTTCCACCAGCGGCCCATCGGTCCAGCCCTCTTCGGCCAGCGCCACGAAGAGCGAGCAGGCCGCCGCCTCGATGCGCATGTTCGGGCACAACTCCCGGATTGCAGCCTGGTAGGCCCCGCCCTGCACCGTGCTTTCCGTGGCCATGACCGCGATGCGGCCGTTGGTGTTGAGGGCGCAGCCGGCCCTGGCCCCCGGCCGCACCACGCCCACCACCGGAATGCCTGGATACGCCTCCGCCAACTCCGGCAGCGCCGCCGCCGTGGCCGTGTTGCAGGCCACCACCAGCAGCTTCACGCCTTGCGCCACCAGATGCCGCGAGCTTTGCAGCGCATAGCGCACCACCGATTCACGGCTCTTGGTGCCGTACGGCAGCCGGGCCGTGTCGCCCAAGTAGCTGAAATCCTCGCCCGGCAGCAGCTCGCGCAGGGCCCGCAATACCGTCAGCCCGCCCACGCCGGAGTCGAATACCCCGATGGGCAGGCGGTTGTTGTTCGCATTCATGGGCGTGGTCACTATGCCCGGCGCGCGGGGATGTCCAGTCGAGAGAGATTGAAAAGCCGGGGCGGCTTTTCAGCAATCCGACAAGGCGGGCGGGGCCGGTCTCGCGCACGGCCCCGCCTGCGGGAAAGGGCTTGGCGGGCCTCAGTGCGTCTTGATTCCCGCATCGTAGTACTTGCCCACGCCATACTCGGCGCGGCGGAAGAACTTCTCCGAACTCGGACCGATGATCTGAAGCTCGGGATGGCGCTTCTGCATGTCCAGGGCGATGCGCATCTCCTGCGTGCAGCCCGTGGAAAAGGTCGAATCCTTGCCCGACCACATGGGAGGCACCTTCTTGCCCATGAGCGCGAAGCTGTCCTCCACGTCCTCCACGGTCTGGAAGCGCCATACGTCGAGCAGGCCGCAGCGTTGCACGCGCTCCCACATGAACATGAGGTCGTCGCCGTCCATGCCCTCCTCGAAGTGCTCGGCCGGATTGATGATGAAGGTGTTGTCCAGCTTGGAGCGCAGGTGCTGCACAAAGGTATCGACCAGACGGATGGCGGTCTTGGTCTGGCCGGGGATGGAGCCGATGACGGCCGAGTAGAACATGACGGTCTTGCCTTGGCTCTTGGCCTCGCGCATGGCCGCGATGATCCGGTTGGCCTTGCCCAGCAGGTCGGCCTCGGTGAACTTGCGCACCGAGCGCGCCCGCGTCTTGCAGTACAGGCGGAACTTGCCGTCGCCGTCCCGGTGGAAGCTGGCTATGTCGCGCGTGAACTCGTGGCTGCACTGGATGAGGTTCTGGTAGTTGCGGCCGCCCTTGGCCAGCACGATATCGCACTCCTTCCAGGCACGGGCGAAGGTCACGCTCGTCTTGTAAAAATTGAGATGCTCGCGCGTGCCGTCGGAGATGACCAGGAAGCGATGCTCGCGCAGGAGTTGGAGCAAGCCTCGCTTGTTGATGGCGTTGTCTTCCAGGATATGCGCCCCGCGGATGAGCTCCTTGAGCACCGGGTCGCTGTCCAGGTCCCAGATGGTCGGCGTGGCGAAGAAGAATCCTTCCTTGAGCGCCAGCACGACCTGATGGCCCATGCGCAGAAGCCTGCGGATGATGGCCAGGTCGAACACAAAGCCGCCGCTCGTGTCGGGCAGATAGAGGATTTTCTTGGGCTCGTCCTCGTCGGCGCCGAGCAAAAGCCGCAGGTGCGAGCACTCGCCGCAGGGCTTGAGCAGCTCCTGCTCCACGTCGAGCTGCGACGGCGAGGCGTCCTCCCACAAGGTGTTCATGGTGGACAGGTACAGGAGCCGCTTGAGCTCCACGAAGTCCAGGTCGCCGCGCAGCTCGCGCGTATCCGTGCACACGGCCAGCTCCGGCGGGCAGGCGTGGATGAGCTTGTCCGTGCCCGACCTGCGCAGGAAAGCCAAGGCGCGCTGGTTCTCGCGCTGCTTGCGCTCCTCGTAGGGGTCCTCCTGGGCGAGCTGGGTCAGCGCGATGCTCACCAGCCGCTTGACGAGGCGAGACGGGATCATGATGCGCGAGGCCAGATGGTGCCTGAAACGGAAACGGCAGTACTGTAAGATGCGCTGCTGGTTGTACCTGTCCAGGCCGCGGTGGCGCACCAGACGAACGATGAAGCGCCACGCGCGGTTGTACTCGTGGATGAGCTCCTTTGGCGGCGTCTTCTGCATGAGCAGGCGCAAGGTCTCGTCCGAGCAAGGAAAGAAGACTTGATCCTCGCCCAGGGAGACCATGAAGCGAAGCTGCTCGTCCGGGGCGACCTTCTCGGGGTTGAGCAGGTGCTCCAGGTTGTTCTCGGTCTTGAAATGGTGGATCCATGCGTCGAGGTGGGGGTCCTTGCCCCGGCGCACGTCCTTGGCCAGCGAAATCTGCAAAGGCCCTGTCATGGCATCGAACTCCGGCGATGTTATGGCGATGGACGCAACCCCGTGCGGGAGCGGGGCGACTTGCACATCGCGTCATGGAATGGATAGCTGTGAACGAGTCGACTGCTTGACTATCATGAATTACGGCGGGGCGGTAGTCGAAAGCCAGTGGGTGGGCCGCCTGAAAGGGGCGACGGACTTGCCCTGCCGTGCACCAAGCGGATTTCGCTGGCGCCATGACTTGTGCCGATATTGGAAACTGATGGACGAGTTTCCAGCCAGGCCGCCGTGCCGGCCCGCAAGGCCGGCGAAGCGCAACCGGGCCAAGGGAATGGAAATGAAACCGCCCGCGAATCGAAACAATTCGATCCGCGGGCGGTCTTGCTTCGCATGATGGCGGATCGAATCAGGCCTGCTTCATGGTCCGCACGAGGCTTTGCAGTTCCTGGGCCTGCTTGGAAAGCTCCGCGATGGCCTGGGCCGAATGGGACATGACCGAGGAAGTCTCGGCAGTGATCTGGTTGATCTCCTCCACGCTGTGGTTGATCTGTTCGCTGGCCGAGGACTGCTCCTCGGCGGCCGTGGCGATGGCCCGCACCTGATCCGTGGCCGAGTCCACGAGCTGCACGATCTCGCGGAGGGCGTGGCCGGACTTGTCGGCCAGAGTCGTGGATTCCTCGACCGCACCGGCGGCCTGGTCCATGTTGCGGATGTTCAGGCGCGTGCCATCCTGGATGGCCTTGATAGCCTGGCCGACCTCCTTGGTGGCGGTCATGGTCTTCTCGGCCAGCTTGCGCACCTCGTCGGCCACCACGGCGAAGCCCCGGCCGGCTTCGCCGGCGCGGGCCGCCTCGATGGCCGCGTTGAGGGCCAGCAGGTTGGTCTGGTCGGCGATGTCCTCGATGACAGTCATGATCTTGCCGATCTCCTCGGCCTGCTTGCCGAGCTGGCCAAGATTATCCTTGAGGGACAAGGCCTGCTTGCGGACGCCGGTTATGGCCGCGACCACCTGCTCCACGACCTGCGCGCCCGCCTGGGCCTTGTGCTTGGCCTGGTCGGAGCCGTCGGCGGCGCTGGCGGCGCTCCTGGCCACTTCGAGTACCGTGGCGTTCATCTGCTCCATGGCCGTGGCCGTCTCCGCGGCCCGGTCGCTCTGGCGTCCAGCCCCGCGCCTGGCCTCGTCCACCTGCGCCGACAGCTCCTCGGAGGCGGTGGTCAGGCGCTCCACCACGGCCTCTATCTGCGTCGCGGCCTGGTTCATGCCCTCGACCCGCGCATATTCCGCCTGAGCCTTGGCCAGCTCGGCCTCCTGGATAGCTTCCTTGGCGCGGCGCGACTCGTCGCGGGCCAGCCCGGCCTGCTCCTCGGCCTCGCGCATCTTGCCCACCAGGGCATCGACCATGCCGCCCAGGGCCTTGGCCAGCACACCGAGCTCGTCCTTGCGGTCCAGATCCGGCTTGGCTTGCAAGTCGCCCTCGGAGACGGCCACGGCGGCGCGCATGAGCCGGCCCAGGGGCTGCGTGATGGAGCGGCTGATGACCAGGGCCACCACGGCTCCCAAAGCAAGGAATGTCAGCGCGGCCACGGCTACGGACGTGCGCAGAGTGCTCAATTGGGAGAAGACCTCGTCATACTCGGCGCCGGCGGCCAGGGACCAGCCCGTGCCCTCGACAGGCGCGAAACCAAAGATGCGTCGGATGCCCTGGTACACATAGATATCGAAGCCCGATTCGCTCTTCACCATACGCCCCATCATGTCCGCCATGGACTGGAGCCCGGCATCCTCCTTGGCTTTCTCGATCATGTTGAGCTGCTCAAGCACGAACTGCCGGTTCTGGTGCGCGATGATCTCGCCCTTGGCGTTGATGAGGTAGGCGTAGCCCGACTTGCCGAAGGTGATCTCGTCGGTGATGTCGCTGAGCATCGTGCCGCTTTGCCTGGCGATGAGCACCGCGGCCACTTGCCCGTTGTTGTCGCGGATGGGCGCGGCAATCATGACCACCGGCGCGTTGATGACCCGGCTGATGATCACGTCGGACATGTTGGCCTCGCCGGCGAAAGCTTTCTTCACATAATCCCGGTCGCCTAGCTTGGCTGTCGCTCCGCCCACGTAGTTCGCCACGCCGTCCTTGCCCACGATGCCAATGCCCAGGTAGCCGAGACGCTTCATTTCAAAGGCCATGGCCTCGACCTGGCGGCTCCAATCCATGGAGCGGATGACGTTGCGGTTGGCCACGCCTTCCAGGGCCAGCACTCGCGCCTCGATGCGGCCCTTGACCAGCTCGGACCCGGTGCGCGCCAACAGGGGGAGTGATTCGTGGACCGTGTTCTCCATGGCCCTCTTGGCGGCATTGTAGGAAATGAGCCCTACCCCGGTGCTGACGATCATGATGACTACGACGATGAACCCGGTGAGCTTGAGCCCGATTCTGATGTTCCTCATCTCTCCATCCTTAGATCGTAAGCGGTTGGCTCGAGGCATGACCAAGCACTCCCCCTGTGCGAGCGTCTCGGCTTGCAACACTCGTTCAAAAAAGCATTCAAAAAGAAAAAATTGATACCTCCACTGCAATGGTCAGTCAAGTGACGTACTAGTCATTCTAAATTCGCACGCTCGCAGACGCTTG
The DNA here is from genome assembly GCA_023433925.1 of Pseudomonadota bacterium. Taxonomy (GTDB): domain Bacteria; phylum Desulfobacterota; class Desulfovibrionia; order Desulfovibrionales; family Desulfovibrionaceae; genus Desulfocurvibacter. Next base: position 19,170 of record JAEYTO010000041.1, read on the forward strand.
AACTTGCGCATTGGTGCAGAAAGCCGGTCTAGCATAGGTGGCTCGCACTGCGGAGACGCACACCTCGACAGTGAAAACGTCTCCCTCATGGTCTGGCCGTGACCGCCCGACTCGCGCGAGACCAAGAAGAGCACGGTTCATCAAGACAGAACACATGATCTCGGCGCCAATAGCCATGGAAAAGCGCCGATCAGCATGCATATCGGCTTAAATTCCTCGAAATGCTCAGGTGTGTTACGAATATCCTGTTCGAGGATGGCCCAGCGGAAATGGCGGCAGCCCTTGGCGGCATGGCGGCGACAACGCGGCTCCGCTTCCCCTCTGCCTGACTTTGGCGTACACGGACTGCCCAAGCCAACTCAGGAGAAGCCATGCAGCCCCAGACCGGCAAGCCCGCAACCTGGATCGGCATTGTCTGCGCCTTCGGCGCCACGGCCATCTGGTCCGGCAACTTCATCGTGGCCAGAGGACTGGCAGAGGCCATCCCCCCGGCGAGCCTGGCCTTCCTACGCTGGGCCACGGCCCTGGCGGCTCTGCTCCCCCTGGCCGCGCCGGTGGCCTGGCGCGAGCGGCAGGCCATCCGCCAAAGCCTGGGCTATCTCCTGCTCACGGCGATCCTTGGCGTGAGCCTGTTCAATACGGTAATCTACATGGCCGCGCGCACCACGAGCGCCCTGAACCTGTCCCTCATCTCCACCACCTCGCCCATGTTCATGCTCATCCTGGCGCGCGCATTCCTGGGCGAGGCCATCACGCCGACCCGGCTCGCCGGACTGCTCGCGGCCGCGTCGGGCGTGGTCCTGCTCGTCACGCGCGGCGACCTGTCCCGCCTGGCCGGGCTGGAATTCGCGGCCGGGGACCTGTGGATGCTCCTGGCGGCCCTGCTCTTCGCGGCCTACTCCATCCTCGTGCGGCGCAAGCCGCCGTACATCGGCCAAGCCGCCTTCCTCCTGTCCACCTTCGGCTTGGGGCTGGCCTGCCTGACACCCTGGACCGCCCTGGAGTTCCTGCGCCACGGACTGCCCGCCCTGTCGCCCGCCCTGCTCGGCGCGGTGCTCTACATCGGCCTGGGCGCATCGCTGGTGTCCTTCTTTTTGTGGAACAAGGCCGTTACGATCATCGGCCCTTCCCGCGCAGGCATCATCTACTACTCCCTGCCCGCCTTTAGCGGCCTGGAGGCCTACCTGCTCCTGGGCGAGCCTGTTGGCTGGGCGCACCTCGCCAGCGGCCTGCTCATCCTCGGCGGCATCGTCGTGGCCACGCGCCGCTGAGCACGAGTGGGACCGCCACGTGCGCGCCAGCGCCTTTTCGTGTAGACAGTTCCAGGTGGCGAAGGCCGATGGAACCTCCGATCCTGGAAGGCGCTCATGGAATTCCTGCTCGTCTGCCTGGCGGCCCTGCTGGCCTCGGGTCTGACCCTGTTCTCGGGCTTCGGCCTGGGCACCCTGCTCATGCCGGTCTTCGCCCTGTTCTTCCCGGTGGAGGTCGCCGTGGCCCAGACCGCCGTGGTGCACCTGGCCAACAACCTCTTCAAGCTCGGCTTGTTCGGCCGTAGCGCCCACTGGCGCACGGTGCTCCTCTTCGGCGGCCCGGCCTTCCTGGCCAGCCTCCTGGGCGCCTGGGCCTTGCTCCGGCTGGCCGAGCTCGCGCCCCTGGCCACCTGGTCAGCTTGGGGCAGGGAATTCAGCGTGCAGCCGGTCAAGCTCGTGGTGGCCTTGATCATGGCTGGCTTCTCCATCCTGGAGCTGTGGCCCGCCTTCGCCAGGTTGTCCATCGACCGCAGGTACATCCCTGTCGGCGGCCTGCTGAGCGGCTTCTTCGGAGGGTTGTCGGGCAACCAGGGTGCCTTTCGCAGCGCCTTCCTCATCAAGAGCGGCCTGAGCAAGGAGGCCTTCATCGGCACCGGCGTGGTCATCGCCGTGCTCGTGGATTTCTCCAGGATCATGGTCTACTCGGAGCTGCTCGCTTCGCCCGCCGTGCATGGCAACCTGGCCCTCATCCTGGCGGCGACGCTGGCCGCCTTCCTGGGCGCATTCCTGGGCAGCCGCCTGGTGCGCAAAGTGACCATCCGGGCATTGCGGATCGTCGTGGCGGCCATGCTTCTGTTCATCGCGGTTCTTCTCGGATCAGGCGTCATCTGAAGGACTGAAGAAAGCGGGCCTTTGCCTGCCGCCTGCCGCGCAGCCCCCGCTTGGTCCCCGGAGCGGCATATCGGGGCATGCGGGCCAAGGCTGTCATCGAAGCGCATTGTACGTTTCCAGGCTTATCGCGACCTGATGACTGGCCGTGCCGCTTGTGCAATTAATAACAAGCAATCAGAGCGGTTGTCCTTGCATGGAGCCCTGGATTGCCTTATATATTCTTTTTGGTCCTTATGGTGGATTGTAATTGAACTGGGAAACACTCGCCCATTCTATTGGGGGTGCAGGAACAATCGTGCAGGACGGCACGATTGGACGTCGCCGTCTTGGGCGACGTCCACAGGGCAAGAGCCAGGAAGGCCCGAGCCAATCATTCCCCTGCCGGGAGAGATTCCGAGAGAGGGCGGTGTTCTCTCTCGGTTGATTCGCAAAATGCGTTATACCAAAGCTTTACCATGCTTGCGTGCCGAATGAGCCCCTTGCCGAGAACATAGCTAGCGGATTGCATGCCGGATTTGCAATGCAAGATCGCGCTGCCTGGCAGCGCGGCACTTCCTCCGCCTCGGGGAGGCGGCTCATCGGGCTTGCTCGGCACCGACCTTGCACCCGGCACACCCTTGATGGTGGGTTGGTGGAGCAAGACATCCCGACGGGAAAGCGGGAACGAGTTGCCAAACGTGAAAAGTCATTCAAGCCGCGCGGGCTTGACGCTGCAAGTCTTTCTGCTTGCCGCCAGGCCCAGGCTCAAGCGCCACAAATGCCTCAAGGATCCGACAACGTGAATCGCCGCCGAGGTCCGGCCCAGACCTCCGAGTCAGAAGTCCCCGGCCGTCCTCCGCGTGAACCGGCATCGTACCGCCCTGCGGCCCGGCCAGGGCGATTGAAATCCACAGCCTCATGCAACCCGCACGGGGGGGGTAAAACGAACATGAACCTGCTGACCGATGCCCTGACCGACGGCAAGACCAGACAGCCGCCCGACCCGGCGCCAACGCACTCCGAGCTGGATAAGACCTTTTCACTGCTCCTGCGGTTCGGAGCGCTCTACGTTCTATGGATGGTCCTCTCCGGCTTTTTCGACCCGTTTCACCTGATCCTCGGCGCGGCCTTCTGCGCCTTCGTGACCTTCATCTCGGCGAGCATTTTTCTGCCCGAGGTGCGCACCTTCAGGCGCATCAAGGCCATCTTCCACCTGCTGGCCTATCTTGTCTGGTTCCTGGGGGAAATCATCAAGACCAACATATGGGTCTTCTACCTGGTGGTTCATCCGAAAATGGGCGAGAAGATCGATCCGGTCGTGGTGCGCTTCCGCTCAAGGCTGCGCTCCAGGCTGGCGCTGACCCTGCTCGCCAACTCCATCACCCTGACCCCCGGCACGATCACCGTGAGCGTGGACGAGCGCGGCTTCTTCACCGTGCACGCCATCGACCGCAAGTCAGCCACCGGTCTGCCCGGAGCCATGGAAGAGAAGATCGCCAGGATCTTCGGGGAGGAATGATGGAACGATTCCTGTTCTACTCGGCTATCTTCCTGGTCCTGCTCATGGTCCTGTCCCTGTACCGAGCCATCAAGGGACCCACGTCGCTGGACAGGCTCCTGGGCGGCAACGCCATAGGCTCCAAGACCACGGTGCTCATCATCTTCATCGGGCACATCTTCCAGCGTGTGGACATGTTCGTGGACATCGCTCTGTCGTATGCAATGCTCAACTTCATCGCCGTGCTCGCCGCCTCCCGCTACCTGTACAAGAAAGGGCGGGACGCGGATTTCATGTAGGAGGCAACCATGATCCTGAACATTGTGGTCATAAGTCTGGTCGTCGTCGGCCTGGTGCTCTACGCGGCAGGCACGCTCGGCATCCTGCGCCTGCCCGACGCGTACACACGTATGCATGCCGCAGGCAAGCTGGACACCCTGGGCTCCCTGTGCCTCCTTATGGGCCTGGCCATCTGGTCGGGACAGGATCTTGATCTCCCGCACCTGCTCGTGGCGGCCAAGATCCTGCTCATCCTCGTGTTCGTCTCGCTCGCCAGCCCCACGGCGACCCATGACATGGTCGACGCCGGCATGCGCGCGGGGATCACGCCCTGGCACAAGGGCGACAAACGGAGGTAGCCATGATCTGGGAAATTCAGCTCCTGGTGCTCGTGATGCTCATCGGCTGCGCCATCGCCGCCATCACGATCAGGGACCTCATGGGCGCGTCCATTGTCTTCAGCATCTACAGCTTCATGATGTGCCTCCTGTGGCTGTCCATGGGCGCCGTGGACGTGGCCTTCACCGAGGCGGCCATCGGCGCGGGCATCAGCTCCGCGCTAATCTACGCCGCCGTGTTCCGCACCACGAGGAGGACAAAGGATTGAAATCCATCGCCATCATCGCCGTCCTGCTGGCGGGCTTGGTCTTAGCCTACACGACCGGTGACTTCCCCGCCTGGGGCGATCCCGAGTCTCCGGCCAGCCTGCATGTCTCGAACCGTTACATCGAGCAGAGCTACGAGCAGACGCGCACACCCAACGTCGTCACCGCCGTGCTGGCCGACTATCGCGGCTTCGATACCATGTTCGAGACTATCGTCGTGTTCACCGCGGCCCTGTCCTGCTTCTTCATCCTGCGCCGACCGCGTCAGGAGTGCCTCCTGGACTACTACTACTACCGGCATGTGCCGACAGGCCTTGTGGTGCGGGTCCGCTGGGCTTGCCCCACGCAGCCCGGTGGGGACTTCGAGCAGATCGACTCGGACTGGACGCCCCAAGACGTGGTGGTCAGCACGGTCTGCCGACTGCTCATCCCGTTCATGCAGATCTTCGCGCTCTACGTGCTCGCCCATGGCCATTACAGCCCAGGCGGGGGCTTCCAGGCCGGCGTCATCTTCGCCGCGAGCTTCCTCCTCCTGGCCCTGTCCCATGACCTGCGCGCCGTCATCATGCGCTTCAGCGAGCGGCTCATGCACATCGTGGCCGCCGCCGGGGTGGCCATCTACGCGGGAGTAGGCTTCATCGCCCTGACCACGGGCTCGAACTTCCTGGACTACGGCGGACTGGCCGGGCTCCTGAGCATGGAAGTCGCCTCGGGCCACTCCCTTGGCATCCTCCTCGTGGAGACCGGCGTGGCCATGACTGTCTGCGCGGCCTTGGTCATGATCTTCAAGCTGGTCTCCTCCCAAGGGACCATCAACGAGGGGCTCTAGGATGGAAGAACTCCTGAACCAGCTGATCGACAAGTTCAACTACTGGGCCTACTTCGTGATCATGATGACTGGCATCTACGCCATGATTGTCAAGCGTAACCTCATGAAGAAGCTCATCGGCCTGAGCATCTTCCAGACATCGATCATGCTCTTCTATGTGGCCATAGGCTCCAAGAAGGGCGCGACAATCCCCATCCTAGCCAGTACGGCCCACGGCCAAATATCTTCCATTGACTACATCAACCCGCTGCCCCACGTGCTCATGCTCACGGCCATCGTCGTGTCCGTGGCCACGCTGGGCGTGGCGCTCTCGCTCACGCAGAGGCTCTACCGCAAGCACCAGACCCTCGAAGAGAACGAAATCCTCGACCAGATCAGGCGGTCCTGAGCATGCACTACCAGATACTGGCTATCCTCCCGCTGCTTTTCGCCGCGCTTTTCGCGGCCATCAGCCCGTGGCTGGGCCGGCGCATGGAGTTCCCGGCGACCGTGGCGGCGCTGGGCATCTCGGTCTGGTCATCGGCGCAGATCCTCTTGGCCACCCTGGCCCACGGGCCGGTGACCTACCTGCTCGGCGGCTGGAGTCCGCCCTGGGGCATCGTCTTCGTCGCCGACACGTTCACCGCAGCCATGCTCCTGCTCATGTCCGGCATGGCCCTGCTCAACCTCCTGGGCAGCCGAAACCAGATCGAGCGGGAGTTCCCCGAGAAGACGCACGCCTTCTACGGCCTGTACCTGCTGACCACGGCCGGCCATCTGGGCATCCTGTCCACGGGCGACATCTTCAACCTCTACGTGCTCATCGAAGTCGCGGCGCTCAGCGGCTACGCACTGCTTTCCTGGGGCGGCGCCAGAGCGCAGCTCGCCAGCCTCAACTACCTGCTCATCGGCTCCGTGGGCGCGTCATTCTATCTGTTCGGCATCGGCTACCTCTACGTGAAGACCGGTTCCCTCAACATGGCCGACGTGGCCTCCATCCTGTCCACGCTGAGCGCCACGCCCGCCCTGGCCGGGGCCTTCGCCATCATCATGCTCGGCCTGTGGATCAAGATGGCCCTGTTTCCGTTCCATGGTTGGCTGCCCGGCGCCTACGGGCAGTCCGCGACGGTCTCGGCGGCGCTCCTGGCGCCCATGACCACCAAGGTCATGGCCTACGTGGTTGTGCGCATGCTCATCACGGCCTTTCCTCCCGAGTTCGTGGCCTCCATGCCCGCCATCTCGACCATCGCGGTCTGGCTGGCCACGGCGGCCATCGTGGCCGGAGCCCTGGCCGCTTTGGGCCAGAAAGACCTGCGCCGCATGCTATGCTTCATCCTCGTGGCCGAGGTCGGCTACATGGCCGGCGGGGCCTTCATCGGCAACCGCACGGCCATGACCGGCGCCATGCTGCACATCATCGCCGACGCGCTCATGACCCTGACCCTGTTCATGGCCGTGGGCAACATCGTGAGCAAGCGCGGCGGCCACGCATTCGCGGACATGAAAAAGCTCTTCCGCGACATGCCTTTCACCATGGCCGCCTTCGTCCTGGGCGCCATGTCCATGATCGGCGTGCCTCCCCTGTGCGGCTTCTTCAGCAAGTGGTACCTCGTCTCGGGTTCGCTCCAGGCGGGGCAGTACGCCTTCGCCTGCGCACTCATCTTCTCAAGCCTCATCAACGTGGTGCTCTTCTTCCGCGTCTTCGAGATCGGCTTCTTCGAGGATGACGCCGAGCACGGCCGTGGCCACACCGAGGCGGCCATGGACGAGGCGCACTGGTCCCGGTTGATTCCGCTGGCCGCCGCGGCCCTGATCCTCGTGGCCGTCGGCCTGACCACGGGCTTCATCGTGGAGCGGATCATCGGCCCGGCCATACCCGGCTTCATCGCCTGACAGGTGGGGTAAACAGATGCAGACAATCTACACCATACAGCCCTTCCTGGCCGTGCTGGCCGCGCTGACGGCCGTGCCCGGCATCCTCTCGGCCTCGCGCGCGCCCAACGCCCGCGAGGGGTGGACCTTCTTCGCGGCCCTGCTCATGTTCGGACTAGTGTCCACCATGACCCCGGGAGTGCTGAACGGCCACGAGTACTACTTTCTCATCGCCCCGGTCATCCCGGGCGCGCCGCTGGCCCTGCGCGTGGACGCCATGGGCATGCTCTTCGCCCTGGTTTCCTCCACATTGTGGGTGGTCACCTCGGCCTACTCCATCGGCTACATGCGCGGGCTGAACGAGCACGCCCAGACGCGCTTCTTCAGCTTCTTCGCCCTGTCGCTCTTCGCTGCCGTGGGCGTGGCCTTCTCGGCCAACCTGCTGACCATGTACCTGTTCTACGAGCTGCTCTCCTTCGCCACGTACCCGCTGGTCACACACCATCAGGACGGCGAGAGCAAGAATTCCGGCCGCAAGTACCTGACCTTCATCGTGGGCACCTCCATCGGCCTGGTGCTGCCGGCCATGATCCTGATCTACAATCTCACGGGCACCCTGGACTTCCAGGCCGCCGGGGCCATAGGCCAGCACGCCTCGGTCACGCTGATGGCCGTGCTCCTGGTCGCTCTCCTGTTCGGCTTCGCCAAAGCCGGCCTCATGCCCGTGCACTCCTGGCTGCCTGCGGCCATGGTCGCGCCCACGCCGGTCAGCTCGCTTTTGCACGCCGTGGCCGTGGTCAAGGTGGGCGTGTTCTGCATCTACCGGGTGGTCACTGGCGTCTTCGGCCCCGAAACCCTGGCGGGCCTGGGACTGGGCGAAATCATCACCTTCGTGGCCGCGACGACCATGACCGTGGCCTCGCTCATCGCCCTGACCCAGGATGGCCTCAAGCGGCGGCTGGCCTTCTCGACCATCGGCCAACTCTCGTACATCGTGCTCGGCGCGGGCCTGCTCAACGCCGCGGGCATGACCGGCGGCCTCCTGCACATCGCCATGCACGCCTTCGGCAAGATCACCCTGTTCTTCTGCGCCGGGGCCATCTTCGTGGCCACGGGCGAGAAGTACATCAGCAAGATGTCCGGCATCGGCCGGCGCATGCCGCTCACCATGCTGGCCTTCTTCATCGGCAGTCTATCCATCATAGGCATCCCGCCCACGGGGGGCTTCCTGAGCAAGTGGAACCTGCTCATGGGTTGCATCACCGGCGAGCACTGGGTCCTGGCCGGCGTACTCGTGTTCAGCTCGCTGCTTAACGCGGCCTACTTCCTGCCCATCGCCTACCGGGCCTTTTTCTGCCCGCTCGACCAGTGCGTCCACTCCGGCCCGGTTCGCGAGGCGCCGATCCTGTGCGTTGCCCCGCCGCTGGTCACCGCGGGCCTGTCCGTGGCCGTGTTCTTCTACCCGGACATCTTCCTGGGCTTGGCCCGCATGGCCGCAGGCTCATAAGGGGGGGACATGCAGAAAAAGAAGGATTTCGACTTCTTCGACAAACCCAAGAACAGGAAGCTCCTTTGGTTTCTGCTCTGGGTCACTTGCGGCTTGACCGTGGTCCTCGAGCTCGTGGCCCATCCCGTGCATCACTTCGGCTTCGCCGATATATTCGGCTTCAACGCGATCTTGGGCTTCGTGGCCTGCGCGCTGCTCATCCTCCTCGCCAAGCTGCTCGGCTTCTTCCTCAAAAAGCCCGAGGACTACTATCATGAATAACCTGGCTCCATTCGCCCTGTTCATGGGCGGGGCTCTGGCCCTGCCCTTGTTCACCGGCCGCATGCGCAACTGGATGCTGCTCGCGCTCGCCGCCCTGGGCTTCGCGGCGGTGTACTCCCTGGAGCCGGGCACGACTCTCAGCGTGCCCTTCCTGGGACAGGAACTCCAGCTCCTGCGCGTGGACAAGCTCTCCAAGGTCTTCGGCTACGTGTTCACCCTGAACGCCTTCGCGGCCTTCCTGTTCGCCTTCAAGCTCGACGACGCGCGCCAGCACGTTGCGGCCCTGCTCTACATGGGCGCCTCGCTGGGCGCGGTCTTCGCCGGCGACCTGATCTCCCTGTACGTGTTCTGGGAGATCATGGCCGTGGCCTCGACCTTCCTCATTCTGGCGCGCGGCACCAAGGCGGCCTGCGCGGCAGGCTTCCGCTACGTCATGGTGCACCTGTTCGGCGGCCTGTGCCTGCTCATCGGCATCATTCTGCACGTCAGCGCCACGGGCTCCATCGCCTTCGAGGCCATGACCCAGCAGACGCCAGGCACCTGGCTCATGCTCCTGGGCATCCTGGTCAACGCCTCGGCCTTCCCCTTCTCCAGCTGGCTCTCGGACGCCTACCCCGAGTCCACGGTGACCGGCGGCGTGATCCTCTCGGCCTACACGACCAAGACGGCGGTCTACGCCCTGCTGCGGGCCTACCCTGGCTGGGACATCCTCATCGTCATCGGCTGCGTAATGGTCATCTACGGCATCATCTACGCCCTGCTCGAAAACGACATGCGCCGCATCCTGGCCTATTCCATCACCAACCAGGTGGGCTTCATGGTCACGGGCGCGGGCATCGGCACGGCCATGGCCATCAATGGCGCGGCCGCCCACGCCTTCTGCCACATCATCTACAAGGCCCTCCTGTGGATGTCCGCCGGCGCGGTGCTGGCCATGACCGGTCGCAGCAAGTGCACAGAACTTGGCGGGCTGTACAAGTCCATGCCCCTGACCATGATCTTCGGCACCATCGGCGCACTGGCCATCTCCTCCTTCCCGGCCACGAGCGGCTTCACGAGCAAGTCGCTCATCATCATGAGCGCCGCGGACCAGCACCTGGCCTGGGCCTGGCTGGCCCTGGAGATCGCCTCGGCCGGCGTGTTCCTCCACGCGGGCATCAAGTTCCCGTTCTTTGTCTTCTTCAACGTGGACCGCGGCCTGCGCCCCGAGGAGGCGCCCGTGAACATGCAGCTGGCCATGGGCCTGCTGGCCTTCCTGTGCATTTTCCTAGGCGTGTATCCCGAGCCGCTCTATGCCATCCTGCCGTTCGAGGTCGAATCCGGCTTCAGCGTGTACAGCGCGGGCTCGGTCCTGGGACAGCTCCAGCTGCTCATGTTCTCAGCTCTGGTCTTTTTCCTCTTCCTGCCGCTGCTCAAGCGCACGGACACCATCGCCCTGGAAGTGGACTGGCTCTACCGCAGAGGCGGACAGATGTTCTACTCGGCCGCCGACAAGATCTTCAACGGCATCAATGCCGCGAGCGCCCGCGCCACCGGCTCCCTTGTCGCCGGGGTGGCCGCGTTCTGCGCCGCCGCGCCGAGCGTGGCCGCCCAGATCGTCACCGCTCCCGTGAACTGGCTGGCCGGCCCCGACCGCAGGACCGGAGCGGCCTGGAAGGCCCTGGTCCAGGACGCCCTGGACACCGGTACGGTACCCTCGGGCGCGACCCTGCTCGCCATCACCCTTGGCCTGGCCGGCATGGTGGCCGTGGCCCTGTTCCTCTAGGCGTCAATCCCAAGGAGCACAGTGCATGAGCCTCATAATCGACCCCAAGCGTTTTCCGGTGCTGCGTAATGTCGAGGACCGCATCGTGCACGCCCTCAACGAGGCGGCCAGCGTGCGGAAATACAGCCGCGGCGAGATCGTCTTCCAGCGCGGCGAAGTGGCCAAGGCCCTCTACTTCATCACGGCCGGCAAGGCCTTGTTCCAGGCCGAGGCCAAACAAGGCATGACCGTGTTCCTGGGCGCCGTGAGGCCGGGCTACGTGTTCGGCTGGTCGGCGGTATTTCCAGGCCACAAGCACCACCACCACGTGGTCTGCGCCGAGAACTCCAAGATCGCCGAAGTCCCGTCCGAAGACCTGCGAAAGATCCTGGAATCGAACCAGTGCGGCGGCTACATGCTTCTGCGCAACATCTTCCAATTGGCCAACGAGCGTCTTGAGCTACGCACGGACCAACTGCTCAAGGTCTTCGAATCCAACCCGCAGATGGAAAATCTCCAATCCTGATCCATTTGCCTGCCCCCGACCCGCGGGCGTTCCGGGAAGGATCCGGGACGCCCGTTTTTTGTGTCACGCTCTTTTCCTCTTTACTTCTTTCGGACAATGGATAATTGTCCGCATCGAAGCTCCGCGACCGGATCCGTTTCCGGCACACCGGCCATCCCCTCCCGTCAGCGCCGATCCACACTGATCGTCACGATTCGACCTGAGGCCGCCGTCCGCGGCGCAAATGCCCGGACTGGCGTCAGCCAACAGCATTCTTTTTCCTTTTCAACCCAAGGACATCTTGTGAGTTTTGATTCCTTTTCCCTTGACCAGCGCATCCGCGCCGGCATCATCGCCGCCGGCTACACGACCCCGACCCCCATCCAGACCCGCGCCATCCCCGCGGTCCTCGCCGGCAAGGACGTCATGGGCTTGGCTCAGACCGGCACCGGCAAGACGGCTGCCTTCGTGCTCCCGCTGCTTCAGCGCCTGCTCGACGCCAAGGCCGGCACGCGCGGCCCGATCCGCGTGCTCGTGCTGGCGCCGACCCGCGAGCTGGCCGTGCAGATACACGAAACCTTTGTCGACCTGGGCAAGCAGACCGGCTTCCGCAGCACCGTGGTCATCGGCGGCGTGGGCCAGACGCCCCAGGTCAATGCCGCACGCCAGGCCACTGTTCTCGTGGCCTGCCCAGGACGGCTGCTCGACCTTCTCAATCAGCGCCTCGTGGACCTCTCGGCCGTCTCGGCCCTGATCCTGGACGAGGCCGACCGCATGTTCGACATGGGCTTTTTGCCGGACGTGAAGAAGATCATGGCCAAGCTGCCCAGGCAGCGCCAGACGCTGCTCTTCTCGGCCACCATGCCCACCGAGGTGCGCGCCCTGGCCGAATCCGTGCTGCACGACCCCGTTGTGGTCCAGGTCTCCAATACCGCGCCCGCGGCCACCATCAGCCACGCCATCTATCCCGTGGCCTCCAGCCGCAAGCAGGACCTGCTGGAAAAGCTTCTGGCCGGCATCGGCCAGGGCTCGGCCCTGGTCTTCACGCGCACCAAGCACCGCGCCAAGGGCCTGGCCAAGAAGCTGGCTGGCAGCGGCTTCGCCGCCACGGCGCTCCAGGGCAACCTGTCCCAGAACAAGCGCCAAGAGGCCATGGACGGCTTCAAGAACGGCTCGTACCGGGTCATGGTGGCCACGGACATCGCGGCCCGCGGCATCGATTGCGAGCGCGTGTCCCTGGTGGTCAACTTCGACCTGCCCGACACGGCCGAGGCCTATACGCACCGCATCGGCCGCACGGGCCGCGCCGAGCGCAGCGGCCAGGCCGTGAGCCTGGTGGCCCCCGAGGACGAGGGTCAGGCCCGCTTCATCGAGCGCGCCCTGAACATGCGCATCGAGCGCAAGCGCATGGACGGCTTCGCCGACGCCCAGGCCGGCGCCCAGCAAGCCGGGGATCAGGTCCGCGCAAGCCAGGGACGCTCCGGCCAAAATCGTTCCGACCAGAACCGTTCCGGCCAGAACCGCTCGGGCCAAGGCCGTTCAAACCAGGAAAGCTCCGCTCGGGGACGCTCGGGCCAGGCCCGCTCCGTGCAGGAACGCTCCAGCCATGACCGTGCGCCCGCTGCCGCGTCACGTGGAGACCTTCAAGCGGCCGCGACCAAGAGCCTGCTCCCGACCCGCTCGGGCGCCAGGGCCCAGGAGCAAGGCCACGCCAAGCCCACGCCCGGAGCCAAGGCCGGGGAAGCCCGGCCCAGGGCTGCCGCTCCCGCGGACAAGCCCGGCCATGTTGCCGAGCGTAACGGCCAGGCGCGGGGAGACAACGGCAACCGCGCCAGGCGCTCCGACTCCGGCGAGGACCGCTGGTCAAAGGCCTGGTCCAAGGTACTGCCCTCGCCCGTCGGGGATGGCTCCGCCGACCGCCGCGCCCGAGAAGCCCGCCAGGCGGCGAAGCCCGGCCGCCCCTCCCGGCGTTCCGCACACCCCGGCGAATGATCTTCGGCTGATCAAGCCAGCTCCCAAGCGCCCCGGTCACGGCCGGGGCGCTTTGCCATCTTCGGGCCTGCCCCTTTTCCCGCGCCTCCCGCCATCCAAGCCATCCGCCAGGTCAGGGCGGCAACTCCGCCGCGAGGCCCGGAAGCGGAGCAAAGGCCAGCCCATTCGCCGGCTGGCCTGCATCGTTGACCGGCCTGCCCGACACGGAAGGAACACGAAATCAAAGGCTCGTGGCTCCTTGCGGGCGAGCTCGGGGAGACACCGCAGGCTGAACGCCTCTTCCCAGAGCAGTTTGACATTGAGACGCTCGCTCCGGCGTTGACGGCGCAAGTGAATTGCGCCTACGCCTACGCGGCGGCAAGCCATGCCGACGCATGGCTTGCAGAGCATTTTCAAAAGCAAAATGCTCCGCCCTCTCGCGCGCTCCGCCTACCGGCTCAAGCCGTCCGGCCCGAGGTATTCCACAAGGAGCATGCTCACGTCGTCGCTGGGCGCGCGGCCCTGGCCGAAGTCCATGAGCCGCTCGGACACGCGGGCGAGCAGCCCCTCCAGGCCGAGGCCGACGGACTCGGCGAGCGTCTGGCGCAAGCTCTCCTCGCCGAACAGCTCGCCGCCGGACACGCGGTACTCGGTCACGCCGTCCGTGTAGAGGAGCAGTCTGTCGCCGGGCTGAAGCTGGAGCCGCTCCTCGCGGAAGCCGGGCAAGCCGCCTAGCCCGATGGCCGGGCCGCTCCCGTCGAGCAGGGCTGGGGCCTGGCCCGGCCGCAGCAGCAGCGGCGGGGGATGGCCGGCGCAGGACCAGGTCAGCAGTCCCTGGCGCACGTCCAGCACAAGATAGCAGAGAGTGAAGAACTGGCCGAAACGGCTGAAGGGAAATTCGGACTCCAGGCGGCGCATGACCTCGGCGGGCCGAACCCTGAGCCCCGGTCGCTCGGCTGGCGAATCGCCGGGCAGGCCGCCGGAGTCCTCCAGGGCCTGGCATACTGAAAAGGCCACCAGGGCCGACGGCACGCCGTGGCCGCTCACGTCGAGCATGTAGAAGGCGACGCGGCCGTTGCCCAGGGGGATGAAGTTGAACACGTCGCCGCCCACCTGGGCGCTGGGCAGGAAGGTCCAAGCCATGGCCAGACCCGGCAGCGACACTCCGTCGCGCGGCAGGAGCCGCCTCTGAATCTCGCCGGCCGCGCGCAGGTCCTCCTCCAGTCTCTGGCGCTTGCGCGCGAGCTCCTGCTCGGCCAGGGCCCTCTCGGTCACATCGATCTCGATACCTTCCAGGACTTCCTCGCCGTCCTGGCTCCGCGTGAGCAGCACGTTGCCGAGCACCCAGACCGGCGCGCCATCCTTGCGGCTCAAGCGCAACACGTAGTTGCGCAGGAAGCCCTGCCGGCGAACCTGGTCCAGCCACTGCTGGCGCTCCTCCAGGAGCACGAGCAGGGAGGTGTCCGCCTCCTCGATCAGTTCCTCGGCCGAGCCGTAGCCGAGCATGTGCGCGAAGGCCGGGTTGGCGCTCTTGATGCGGCCGTCCAGGGTGGAGCGGAACATGCCCTGGATGGCGTTCTCGTACATGGCGCGGTAACTGCGCTCGGCGCGGCGCAGACTCTTGAGCGCCTGGCGCAGGTCCTTGGTGCGTTCCAGCACACGCTGCTCAAGCTGCTCGTTGGCGTAGCGCAGGGCGGCCTGGCTCTGGCGCAGGGACTGCTCGGCCAGGACGCCCTGGGCGTTCACGGCCGAGAGGATGAGGACCATGGAGGCCATGACCATGAGGAAGACCTGCAAGAGAAGGTAGGACTCGGGCGATCCCAGGTGGCCGAACGGCCCCAGGCCGGCCGAGGTGCCCGCCACCGCCTGCGCCGAGAAGGCGACCAGGCCCAGGCTTAGGATGCGCAGATCCAGGCGGAAGCCTGCCCACACGAGTACCGGGGCGAGGATGAAGGCCACGGGATAATGCTCCGCTATCCGGAGCTGGCGCTGGCCGAACATGATCCAGCCGGCGAAGAGGAGCGCGGCGAGCAGGATTAGCGGCTCAACCCGCGGGAGGCGCAGTCCGGCCAGGCCCTTCTCCCGCCAGGCGATGAGCAGCGGCGCCAGAAGGACCACCCCGGCCGCGTCCGAGAGAAACCATGTCCACCAGACGGACATGGCCTCGGCCTGGGCCACCTGGCCTGCGCGCACCAGCCCGAGCACGGCCACGGACGAGGCCAGCCCGGCTGTTACCACGCCGCCGCAGAGCAGGAGCAGGATCATGTTCAGGGCGCGCTCGTGGATGCTCCCGGCGCTCTTGAAACGCTGGAGGAGCGCCACGCCGGCCACGGCCGAAAGCGCGTTGGCCGTTGCCGCGAGCAGATCGCCGGGGGCGAATGGGCCGACAGCCAGGGAGGAAGCCAGATCGGCCAGGGCGATGAACGGGAAGCAGGACATGCCCCAGATGTAGACCGCGGCAAAGGCGAAGCCCGAGGCCGGCCAGACCGGAGCGATGTTGCTGGATACCGTGGTCAGGGTCAGACCGAGCTGGCCCAGCCCGAAGTATACGGCTCCGATGAGCAGGTTGCGCGGAAATACGTTCATGTGTGCCTTGGCGTGCTCCCGGCCGGGTCCGCGGCTTGCGCCGGCAGCTCAGGGTCGCATGTTTCCGGTATCCCGCTTGACCCGAAAAATCAAAGGCTTGTTGCCGCCGAGGGGCTGCTCGCCTCGCTTTCCGTCCATCCTTCGCGGTTTCTTTCCTGTTGCCCTGCCTGCGCGGACTGCTAGCATGCGGGTTCGAGCCAAGGAGGAAACCCATGGAAAAACGTTTCTGGAGGATGAAGCCCGAGGAGGCCCAGGCCTTCGTCGATACGCACGGCCTGAATCGCTGGAAGGCGAAGATCGCCGAGGATCGCGGCCGTGCGGCCGAGGAACTCGCCGACATGCCCAATCCCTGGCTGGAGGGCGGCATCGACGAGCAGCGCCAGCGGCTCATCAGCGAGTTGGCGCCGAACGTGGCCGAGCGCATGCGCCGCGAGGCCGAGGATATGCGGCGCGGTAGGGCCTGACGTGAAGCGCCCCTTGGCTGAAGGTCATGTTGCCTGGCATGCGGCTCGCGTGTCGCTTCCTCGGCATGCCGTCAAGCGCCCGCCGCAACGCACGCAAGACCCCGCGCGCGCGGCCTGAGTTCCCGGCTTGTTCCCGGCCGCGAAACAAGGCATTCTAACCGTTCGTGTTTACTTGAACCTCCGGCAAGGCGATCAGACATGAGAATCCCCGTCATCCTGCTCGGCACGTTTCTGATCCTGTCCTCATGCTCCGGCGGCACGGACCAGGGCGACCAGACGAGCCAGGCGCGCATGGAGGCCCTGGAGAGCCGCCTGGCCGCGCTGGAGAAGAAGCATGAGCAGGACGTGCAGGCCTTGCGCAATGACATGCGCAGCATCCTCCAGTACTTCGACATCGCCCTGGAAAACGCCGACAGGCAAGGCACCATGAGCGAGACCCTGCGCCGCAACTGGGAGGAACTCAAGAGAGAGACCGAACGGCTCCTGGACAAGCTTCAACGGGAGCTGGATGGGCTTCGCAACCCCGAGGGGAACCAGGGGCGGCCCAAGGAGTTGGGCGCAAGCTGAGGAGCGTGGCATTAATCATCCCGCAAGCATTTGGAACTGAACAAGAGACATCCTGCGCCTTCAGACCGGCTTGCGGCGTCATTTCATGAAGTCAGGAGCGGGTTCATAACAGCCTTCAAGACCGGACCATCCGAACTGGCCATCAACCACTGGAGTCTCAGGTGGAACTCTTCGAAGCCATCCATACGCGCCGCAGCGTGCGCGCGTTCGAACCGGGCGGGGTCACGGACGAGCAGTTGCGCAGGTTGCTGGGCGCGGCCATGACCGCGCCCAGCGCCGGCAACGCCCAGCCCTGGCGGTTCATCGTGGTCACGGACCGCAAGCTGCTCGACGCCGTGCCCGAGTTCAGCCAGTTCGCGGCCATGGCCCGTCAGGCACCCATGGGCATCCTCGTCTGCGGCGACACGAGCCTGGAGAAGTACCCGGGCTATTGGGTGCAGGACTGCGCGGCGGCCACGCAGAACCTGCTGCTCGCCGCCCGCGGCCTGGGACTCGGCGCTGTCTGGACCGGGGTCCATCCCATGCGGGACCGCATGGAGGGCTTCCGCGCGCTCCTGGGCCTGCCGGAGCATATCCTGCCCCTATCCTTCATCGTCATCGGCCGGCCGGGACAGGAGCAGAAGCATCAGGACCGCTTCCGCCAGGATCGCGTGCATATGAACGGCTGGAAACCAATGGAGGGATCGTCATGAAGAAGCAACTCGGGCCGCGCATCGCGGCTTACCCCACGCCCGTATGGGTCATCGGCAGCTACGACGCCCAGGGCAGGCCCAACGCCATGACCGCGGCCTGGGGCGGCGTGTGCTGCTCCGAGCCTCCCTGCATCCAGGTCTCGGTGCGGCCATCGCGCCACACCTATGCGAGCGTCCTGGCCCGCAAGGCCTTCACCGTGAGCATCCCGGACGCCGCCCATGCGGCCGAGGCGGACTACTTCGGCATCGTCTCGGGCAAGGATACGGACAAGTTCGCGCGCGCAGGCCTGACTCCTGGGCGCAGCGAGAAGGTCGACGCGCCCTATGTGGCCGAATTCCCGCTGATCATCGAGTGCCGGCTGCTGCACTCCGTGGAGCTGGGCGCGCACGCCATGTTCGTGGGCGAGATCATGGGCACGCTGGCGGACGAGAGCGCGCTCACGGACGGCAAGCCCGACATGGCCAAGATCTCGCCGCTGCTCTATTCCGTGGACCAGCGCAGCTACTTCGGCGTGGGGCAGCCCATCGGCAAGGCCTATTCGCTGGGCCTTAAATACCACAAGCAGGATTGATCACTCATTAAGACCAGGGAGGATGCATGAAGGTCGTGGCATTCAACGGCAGCGCGCGCAAGGACGGCAACACGGCCATCCTCATCCGCCGCGTGCTCGGCGAGCTGGAGAAGGAAGGCATCGAGACCGAGCTCGTGCAGATGGCGGGCATGAAGGTGCGCGGCTGCATCGCCTGCTACAAGTGCTTCGAGAACAAGGACATGCGTTGCGCCGTGAAGAACGACGACATCAACGCCTGCATCGAGAAGATGGTCGAGGCCGACGGCATCATCCTCGGCTCGCCGACCTACTTCGCCAACGTGTCCACCGAGATCAAGGCGCTCATCGACCGCGCCGGCATGACCGGCATCGCCAACGAACGCATGTTCAACCGCAAGGTGGGCGCGGCCGTGGTGGCCGTGCGCCGGGCCGGGGCCACCAACGTCTTCGACGCCATCAACCGCTTCTTCGGCATCGAGGGCATGATCGTGCCCGGCTCCATCTACTGGAACCTGGGCATCGGCCTCCAGGCCGGCCAGGTCGAGAACGACGACGAGGGCTTGCGGACCATGACGGAGCTTGGCCGGAACATGGCCTGGTTGCTCAAGAAGCTGCACGCGTAAAAAAACCGGGGAAGAAAGCTTTTCTTGCAAGAAAGGTTTTCTTCCCCGAACCCCATCCTTCCTCGGAAACATTCACCCCCCACGGCCCAAGAGCACGCGGAGCGCCAGTGCGCCGCGCCGCAGGCTCATTGGCGACGCTCACCCCCCCGGGAGCACGCGCATCAGGAGCCGCGCATGCACCTGCCACGACTCGACGATCATGGCCGGCCCCTCACGCCTTGCAGGCGCCCACGCGGGGCATGATCCGGACTGCATGGGCAAGTCCGCCGCAAGGTCTTGTAAGAGCGGAAGAAGCCGGAATCCTGTCGAATCGCATTGTCTTTTTCCGCATTCGTTATATAGTCACCGGAACCGCTCGCGCGGACCGGTTGTTTATATCTGCCCACGGATGCATTGAAAAGGATCTGCCGCCGCCACCAGCATGTATCTCCCAATCATGAAAGCTTTCCTCGGCCTGCCGTTGGCCTTGCTGCTCCTGCTTGCAGCAGGCTGCGCCAAGCCCCCCGTGGCCGTTGACGACACGCCCAGGCTGGAGCTCGCCGGCCTGCGCGAGATCACGCCTCTGGCGGCCAACCTGACGCCGTTTCACGCGGGCATGACCAGTTGGCGCGACCTGGAGGGGCCGCTACGGCTGAGCCTGGAATACCTGGAGCGCATGCCCCGGCAGGAGGTGGCGGCCAGGGCCGGCGACATGGCCGTGACATGGGGCCAAGTGCGCTCGTCCGCCGTCGAGCTGCTCGGTCTGCTGCCATGCCTGGATCGCGATCCAGCCGTGCTGGCCGAGCGCTTCGAGTGGCTGGCCGTGCGTCCCCGCACGCTCCTCACGGGCTACTACGAGCCCTGGATAGAGGCCTCAACCGAGCGCACGGACGAGTACCCCCATCCTCTCCACGGCCGCCCCGAGGACCTCAAGACCCTCGACCTGGGTCAGTTCAACGAAAGATTCAAGGGCGAGCGCATCACCTACCGGGTGGAGAACGGCGAGGCCAAGCCCTACCATGCCCGCAAGGACATCGACTTCGGCGGGGCGCTCCAAGGCCGGCCAACCGCCGTGGCCTGGGCCAAGGACATCGTGGACATCTTCGTGCTCCAGATCCAGGGCTCCGGCCGGCTCGTGTACCCCGACGGCTCCGTGCGCCACATACTTTACGATGCCCAGAACGGCCACAAATACGTGTCCCTTGGCAAGGTGCTCATCGAGCGCGGGCACCTGCCGAAAGAAGACATGAGCATGCAGCGCATCCGAGCCTTCCTCAAGGAAAACACCGGCCTCATGCCCGAGCTGCTCTCCTGCAACCCGAGCTACGTGTTCTTCAAGGTCGATGACCATGGGCCGTATGGGGCCATGGGCCGGGTCATCACCCCCTTCGTCAGCGTGGCCGTGGACCGCAAGCTCGTGCCCCTGGGCGCCGTGCTGGCCATGGATACGACCCTGCCTCAGCCGGACGGCTCACAGTCGCGCTTTCTGTCCCTGGCGCTGGCTCAGGACACGGGCGGAGCCATCAAGGGCACCCGCTGCGACCTGTTCTGCGGCTCGGGCGAGGCGGCCGAGTACCTGGCGGGGCACCTCCAGAACGAGGCCCGCCTGTACGTGCTCGTGAGCAAGTCCGCCCTGCGGCCGTGGGAATACCGCGCGCAGGTGTCCAAGTAGAGCGTTCCTTCCTTCACGACCGCTTGCGAGCTCGGGGCAAGTCTGGTAGCACTCGATGTCGAACCGAACACTGCCGCGGGATCGTGCTTTCCCCTATGCGGGGAATTGCTGTGCATGTGCATGCCGGCGGAGTGTTCCATCGACCCGATGCGGAGGATTGCGCCATGAGGAAACTGCTCACGCTCGCCTGCTCGCTCGCCGCGCTGCTCCTGGTCGCCTGTGGCGAGGCTCCCCAGGAGAAGAAGGCCGAGGAGTCCGCTCCGGCTCCGGCCGCCACGGCCCCGGCCGAGGCCAAGACCTACATCAACGGCATCGACGCCAACTTCCCGCCCTTCGCCTTCGTGGACGAGAGCGGCAAGCCCAGCGGCTTCGACGTCGATTCCGTCAACTGGATCGCCGAGAAGATGGGCTTCAAGGTCACGCACCAGCCCATCGACTGGGACGGCATCATCCCGGCCCTGCTCGCCAAGAAGATCGACTTCATCGCCTCGGGCATGTCCATCACCGAGGAGCGCGCCCAGAAGGTCGCCTTCTCCACGCCCTACTGGGTCATCAAGCAGGTCTTCGTGGCCAAGGCCGATTCGCCCCTGACCGTCGACGACGTACTCACTGGCAAGAAGATTCTGGGCGTGCAGCGCGGCACCACCGAGGCCGAGTGGATCAAGACCGCCGCCGCCGAGAAGGGCTGGAATCTTGAGCTTCGCTATTACGACTCCGCTCCGCTGGCCGTGGAGGACGTGATCAACGGCCGCATCCACGCCGCGGCCATGGACGACGCCCCGGCCAAGGACGCCGTGGAGAAGAAGCCTGTCAAGATCCTGGGCACCTTCGGCATGAAGGATGAGGAATTCGGCTACGCCACCCGCAAGGGGGATGCCGAGCTCCTGAACAAGATCAACGAAGGCCTCAAGCTGCTCATGGCCGATCCCTACTGGGAAGAGCTCCAGGGCAAGTACGGCCTGAAGTAGCCCTCGCAAGACGGTATGCAAGCCTCCCGGAAGGCGCCTTGGCGCCTTCCGGGTTTTTCATCCTCCCGGCCGGCTAGAGCAGTTTGCTTTTGAAAATGCTCTGCAAGCCATGCGTTGGCATGGCTTGCCGCCGCGTAGGCGTAGGTGCGATTCACTTGCGCCGTCAACGCCGGAACGAACGTCTCGAAGTCAAACTGTTTCTAGAAGAAGGATCAATGCCCGACAGCCTGAACGCCATCCTCCAGGCCCTGCCCTACCTGCTCCAAGGCTCGCTGGTCACCATCGGGATCGTCATGGGCGCCATGGCGCTCGGCCTGGCGCTCGGTGTGCCCATGGCCGTGGCCCAGGTCTATGGCGGGCCTGTGACGCGCCTTGCCGCCGGGGCCTACGTGTGGTTCTTCCGCGGCGTTCCCATTCTCGTGCTCCTGTTCCTGTTCTACTTCGGACTGTTCAACATCATCGGCCTCAATCTGAGCGCCTTCGCCTCCGCGACGGTGGTCCTGGGCCTGACCAGCGCGGCCTACCAGTCGCAAATTTTCCGCGGGGCCATGCTGTCGCTCCCCCAAGGCCAGCTCAAAGCGGCCAAGGCCTTGGGCATGAGCGACCTGACCGCCATCCGCTCCATCATCCTGCCCCAGGCCATGCGGCTGTCCATACCGGGTTGGTCCAACGAGTACTCCATCATCCTCAAGGACTCGGCCGTGGCCTTCGTGCTGGGCACCGCCGAGATCATGGCCCGCACGCACTTCGTGGCCTCGCGCACTTACGAGCACCTGCCGCTGTACATGACCGCCGCGGTCCTCTACTTCATCCTGACCTGGTTCGGCGTGCGCGCCCTGCTCCGTCTGGAGCGCGCGGTGCGCATTCCGGGCTATGCCGTGCATCAAGGATAGCCAATGTCCGACACGACCCAGCCGGTTCTGCGCATCGAGGGCGTCAGCAAACGCCTCGGCGGCAGGCAGATCCTCGACTCCGTCTCGCTCACGCTGCGCAAGGGCGAGCTCAAGGTGCTGATCGGGCCCTCGGGCGGGGGCAAAAGCACTCTCCTGCAATGCGTCAACCTGCTCATACAGCCGGATGCCGGCCAGGTCTGGCTCGACGGCCAGGAGGTGCACGTCTCGCGCAAGCGCGATCTGTACGCCTTCCGCCAGCAGGTGGGCATGATCTTCCAGGATTTCAATCTTTTCGACCATCTACGCGCGGTCGACAACGTGGCCATCGCTCTGCGCAAGGTGCGCGGCTGGGGCCGCCGCCAGGCCCATGAACGCGCCATGGCCGAGCTGGAGCGCGTCGGGTTGGCCGACAAGGCCGATCTCTATCCGGCCGAGCTGTCCGGCGGCCAGAAGCAGCGCGTGTCCATCGCCCGCGCCCTGGCCATGGACCCCAAGGTGCTCCTGCTCGACGAGCCCACCTCGGCCTTGGACCCCGAGCTCGTGGGCGAGGTGCTCGAAGTCATCCGCAAGCTCGCGGCCGGCGGCATGACCATGCTCATGGCCACGCACCAGATGAGCTTCGCCCGCGCCCTGGCCCGTGAGATCCTGTTCATGGAGGGCGGCCGCATCATCGAGCAGGGCCCGCCGGCCACGCTCCTGGCCCCGGGCGCCGGCACGCGCACCCAGTCCTTCTGCACCCGCCTGTGGGACACGACCGAGCGCGAGCATCCGGTCGAGGCCTGCGGCACGGGCTCCCTCGGAGCGCGCTAAATGGACTTCGCGCCGTTCCTGACCGAGCAGATCATCCCGGCCTTCAACCGCGGGCTGGTCAACAGCATGCTGCTCATCGTGCCCTCGGCCGCCATGGGCATCGCGCTCGGCATCCTCGCCGGCACGGCGCGGGCCTTCGGCGGGCCGGCGCTCCGCAAGGCAGCGGCCTGGTACGCCGCCCTGTTCCGCGGAACGCCGCTGGTGGCCCAGCTGTTCATCTGGTACTTCGGCCTGCCCAACCTGGGCATCTACCTTTCGGCCTACTGGGCCTCGGTCATCGGCTTTGGCCTATGCAGCGGGGCCTATCATTCCGAGTACATCCGCGGCGGCCTGCTCTCCATCCGCCGCGGGCAGCTCCTGGCGGCGCAGTCG
Source organism: Pseudomonadota bacterium (assembly GCA_023433925.1). GTDB lineage: Bacteria > Desulfobacterota > Desulfovibrionia > Desulfovibrionales > Desulfovibrionaceae > Desulfocurvibacter. Next base: position 42,517 of record JAEYTO010000041.1, read on the forward strand.
CTCGGATTCTCCACCGCCGCGACCCTTCGCGCGGTCATCCTCCCGCAGGCCTTCCGCCGGGCGCTGCCCGGCTGCGGCAACGAGATCGTCTACCTCATCAAGTACTCGTCGCTGGCCTACATCATCACCTTCATCGAGCTGACCGGAGAGGCCAAGATATTGGCCACGCGCCATTTCGAGTTCACCGAGGTTTTCCTGGTCGTCGGCGCTTACTACCTGGCCCTGGTCAGCCTGGCTACCTGGGGCCTGCGCGCCCTGGAGCGTAAACTGCACATCCCCGGCTTCGGCCGCGCCTGAGACAGGCCCACACAGCCATGAAATACGAACCCATCGCCGAGGCAACCCTCGCGCGCATCCGCGCCGCTGTCGGCGGCGAATGCATCTTGCACGCGCCCGAGGCCCTGGAGCCCTATCACCGCGACGCATCCGAGCTGCGCCACGCGCCCGAGCTGGTCGCCCTGCCCACGACCACCGAGCAAGTCGCCAGGCTTCTCACCCTGGCCAACGAACTGCGCTTCCCGGTCACTCCACGCGGGGCAGGCACCGGCCTGGCCGGCGGCTGCCTGACGCCCCATGGCGGAGTGGTGCTCTCCCTGGAGCGCATGGACCGCATCCTGTCCATCGACGCGGACAACCTCGTGGCCGAGGTCGAGCCCGGCGTCATTACCCAGAGACTGCGCGAGGCGGCCAAGGCCAAGGGGCTGTTCTATCCGCCTGACCCGGCCGGCATGGACAAGTCGACCATCGGGGGCAACGCGGCCACCAACGCGGGCGGCCCGGCCTGCCTCAAGTACGGCGTCACGCGCGACTACGTTCTCGGCCTGACCGCCGTGCTCCCCACGGGCGAGATCATCCGCGCCGGCACACGCACGCGCAAGGGCGTCGTCGGCTACGACATGGCCCGGCTCATCGTGGGCTCCGAGGGCACGCTCGGCGTCATCACCGGCCTGACCCTCAAGCTCATTCCGCACCCCAAGGCCGTGGCCGGCATGGCCGCGGTCTTCCCGCGCATGACCGCGGCCATGCGCGCCGTGAGCGAGATCATGCGCCGGGGATTTCTGCCCTCGGCCCTGGAGTTCATGGACCACAAGTGCATTGGGCTCGTGCGCGACCTGCTGCCCTTCCCAGCGCCCGCCGGCGAAGCCGCCATGCTCGTCATCGAGTCCGACGGCGCGCCCGGTCAAGTCGAGGCCGAGATCAAGGCCATGGCCGAGGTCTGCACCCAGATGGGCGCGACGGGCATCCTGCGCGCCCGCGACCAGGCCGAGTCCGGCCGGGTCTGGGCCGCGCGGCGGGCCGTGTCCTTGCGCATCCACGAGTCCGCGCCCATGTACATGTCCGAGGACGTCGTGGTGCCCATCGGCCGCATCGCCGAGCTGGCCGCGGACCTGCCGGCCATCGAGGACCGCTTCGGCCTGACGGTCTATGCCTTCGGCCACGCGGGCGACGGGAACATCCATCTGAACATCACCGCTCCGGACACAAGCCTGAAGCCCCGCGCCGAGGAAGGCGCGCGGGCCATGCTGGCTCGCGTGCTGGAGCTTGGCGGGACCATCTCGGGCGAGCACGGCATCGGCGAGGCCAAGATGGGCTTCGTGCCCATGGAGCTCAGCCCTGTGTCCATGCGTTTGCAGAAGGGCATCAAGAGGCTCTTCGATCCGAACCTCATCCTCAATCCCGGCAAGCTGTTCGAGGATCTATGACCAGCCAGATGCCTCAGCGAACCAACGGACACCATGCCAGCCGGCGCGTGCGCATGGTCGAAGTCTCGGCCACCAAGCTCATGCCCGTCATCGCCGCCCGCGTGGGCGGCTGCGTGTCCCTGGGCCAGGGCGTGCCCTCCTTCGCCACGCCGCCGCACGTCGTCGAGGCCGTGAGCCGCGCTCTGCGCGAGGACCCCTCGGCCGGCAAGTACTCGCTCCAGCCCGGCTTGCCGGCCCTGCGCCAAGCGGTCGCCGAAGGCCTTTCCCGCGACAAGGGTCTGGCCTACTCGCCCGAGACCGAGGTCGCGGTCACGGTCGGGGCCATGGAGGCCCTGCTGTGCGCCATGCTCGCCTTCGTGGACCGGGGCGACGAGGTCATCCTGCCCGCGCCCTGCTACGCCTCGCACATCGAGCAGGTGCAGCTCGCCGAGGGCCTGCCGGTCTTCGTGCCCCTTAAGGCTTCCGACTGGGGCCTGGATGCCGAAGCAGTGCGCAGGGCCATCACTCCGCGCACCAGAGCCATCGTGCTCTGCTCGCCCGGCAATCCCACGGGCGCGGTCTTCGCCGAGGAAGACCTGGCCGCAGTGTGCGCGCTGGCCGTGGAGCACGATCTCATCGTCATCTCCGACGAGACATACGATTACGTGACCTACGGCCGATCCATGCCCGCCAGCCCGGCCACGCTGCCCGGCATGCGCGAGCGCACCGTGGTCATCAACTCCTTCTCCAAGAAGTACGCCCTCACGGGCTGGCGCGTGGGCTACATGGCCGCAGCCGAGCCGCTCATGGCCGACCTGCTCAAAATCCACGACGCCTCGGCCATCTGCGCGCCCACACCCTCGCAGCACGCCGCGCTGGCGGGCCTGAACGGCCCGCGGTCCATCGCGGACGACATGCGCCAGGCCCTGGAACGCCGCCGCGAACTGTGCTGCCGCCGCCTGGACGAGCTTGGGGACTATTTCGATTACGTGGCCCCGCAAGGCGCGTTCTATGTCATGGCCCGCTACGGATTCACCGGCGCGTCGTCCATGGAGGTCGCAACAAGGCTCATCGAGGAGGCCCGCGTCATCACCATCCCCGGAGGCTCCTTCGGTCTAGGCGGCGAGGGCCACCTGCGGCTGTCCTTCGGCGGGGAGGAGCGGGAGATCGACGAGGCCTTCGAGCGCATCGGGCGCTGGGTTAAGAGGAAGCAGTAAGACAATCGGGAAGGGCTCCGCCCTCCCCGAACCCCACCCGCCAAGGGCCGAGGGCCCTTGGAACCCATATTCGCGACAGCCGGTCAGGTGAGGACACCTGACCGGCTGTCGCTTTTTCAAAAGCCAGCGTGCCCAGGAAGTAGAATCGCTGAAACGCGACAGAAGGGGCAGACTGTCCGCCGCGCTTGGCGAAACGCCAGGAAACGCGGGGTGCAGGGGCCTGTGGCCCCTGCCGGGAGAGAGCCCGAGAGAGGGCGCGCAGCCCTCTCTCGGTTCATGCTTCAAAAATATGTTCCGAACATGAGCAGCAGCGAGTTGATCCCGGTGTTGTCCTCGTGCAGGCCGCCGTTGGAGACATGGTGACCGCGCAGACCGAGGAAGAGCGGCGGGCCGTCGTCGCGCAGGATATCCGCGCCGATGCCTGCCTGGGGATTGAAATTGACGCGCAGACCCTGCCCTTCCACGCGAAAGTCCGTGTAGATGACGTGCATGCCGGCTTCGGCGTACGGCAGCAGATTCCCGGTGCGCAGCGACTCCAGGTAGTACTGGGCCATGATCCCGGCCGAGGTCACGGCGCGCCGCAACGGCCAGGTGGTCAGTCCGGCCGAGGCCTCGACCTTGAAGCGCAGCGGGGCCGGCGCGCGATGCGGCCAGACTGCGTCGTAATCGTACTGGATGAAGCCGTAGGCCAAGGCCAGCCCGATGTCCGAGTTGGGCGTATAGTTGTTGCCCATGGCCATGGCCGCACCGTAGCGCGTGGGCGCATGGTCCTGGGCCGGCTCGGCGGCAAAGGCATTCGCGAAGCCTAGCGCGAGCACTGCCAGCGTGACGAGCGCGCGGAAGGACATGCTAGTCCCGATCCAAGGTCAGCAGCCCGTAGCTTCCGTCCGCGCCAAAGGTCAAACAACTCACGGGCCGGCCGTCCAGCGGCACGGGTTGCATGGCTCCGTCTTCGCCGGGGCCTGCCTGGAACATCCCGGAGTCCATGCTGACGGCCGCCGCCGCCAAGGCCAGGGCCGAAGCCGAGGGCAGGCTGCCGTAAGCCGGAGCGTAGGCCGCCACATCGCCCCGATGGTCGCGCAACAGGTCGGCATAGGCCGCGCCGCATGCCCTGTGGCCGTCGGCTCCCAGGATAAGGGGTCCGTCGGGCAGCGTCAGGCGCTCGCCGGACGCGAGCCTTCCCAAGCGGACATCCACGAGCGAACCGTAGCGGCCTTCGACGGCGGGCTCGGGCTCCAGAAGGAAGAAGGCCGCGCCTTCGCCGGCCTGGGCCGTATGCGCGCCGAAGTCTAACGGCCGTATTAGGTCGTGCGTCTCGGGGCCGAAATAGCGCTCGCGACAATAGGCCAGCACATCGCACCACTCGTCCACGGCGCCGAAGAGCACGCGCCTGGCGCGGCCCGCGGCGAGCATGGCCGCCGCGCTGGCCAGGGCCGACTGGGCGGACAGCTCGAACTGACTCACGGTCAGGCTCGGGCCCGTGGCGCCGAGCACGATGGCGATATTGGCCGCCGCCGCATTGTGCACCGAGTTGGAGAAGTGCGTGGGCGAGGCGAGCTTGTCCTCCTGGGCCACGGAGTCCAGGAAGGCGAAGGTCGTGCGCAGCGCGCCCCAGCCCGAGGCCAGCACCACGGACAAGCCCTCGTTGGCGACCTTGTCCAGCGGGTCCAGGCCCGCGTCCTCCAGGGCCAGGCAAGCGCCCAGCAAAGCCAAGCGCGAGAAATGGTCGATGCGCCTGAGCAACCGTTTGGGCACGAAGCGCTCCAATTCGTCGCTGGAAGCCCGATGGTATGCTGGCGCGCGATCAGTATCCGGCCCGGATTTCCGCGCCGGCTCGCGGCCCCCGCTGGCCAGGGCCGTCTCCAGCGCCGTCCGTCCGACGCCAAAGCCGCCCACGGCGCCGACACCCTGCACTCTCAGGCGCATGTGCGCCGCCTCCTCATGCATAATGATCCGTGGATTTGATGTGAACGTATCGCCGATGGGCCCTCCCAGAAGCACGCCTACAGACTGGGTCAGCCACGGACGACCGCTGGCCGCGGCAATGCCGCGTCATGCCGGCCGCCCGGCAGAGCGCCTTCGCGGCGCATCATCACTCCTTGGGCTCGGACTGGACAATACGCGATTCCCTCCCGCAGGGAAACGAGATAGTCGTTGCCTAAAAATCGTTAAACGGTTGAACTATTTTGTCCACCCGGCGGTTGTTGTATTTTGCAATCTGCCGTGATAGGTCTCGACCGTTCTCACTCAACATCTAACACTGTTCGGACGCCTATCTTGCGGGAGGGTGTATGAAGTCCATTGCTCTGCTTCGCGTGGCTTTCCTCGCCTTGGCCCTGCTCGTCGCCGGCTGCGGCGGCAAGAACGTCGCCAGCGACCTGCCCGGCGGCGGTTTGGTCTACAACAAGTACAACATACATGCTTTCAAGGACCGCGCCGACATCAAGGCCAGCTACGCCAACTGGGTCGAGATCGGCATCGGCCAAATCGTCTACCCCCCGAACACGAAGTTCCAGGTCGGCGCCTGGAAGCGCGGATTCCTGCTTACCAAGGTCGGCGGCGGAGAACAGATCTTCTTCGAATACGACGCCAAGCGCATGGGCATGAGCGTGTCCGAATACATCAAGCTCATCACCTCGCCCGCGCCCGTGAGCCTGGGCGGCCTGTCCAAGCTCGACCAGCAGGGCGTCAAGGAAGGCAAGGCCCTCAAGGGCATGAGCAAGACAGGCGTCATGACCGCCCTGGGCTATCCGGCGGCTCATGCCACGCCGTCCATCAAGGACAACAAGTGGACCTACTGGCGCAATCGCTTCAAGACCATGGCCGTGACCTTCGACGGGTCCGGCAAGGTCGTAGGCATCGACTAGCCGCTGACGAGTATCCGGCCGGGGCCGTTCCAACGGCCCCGGCTTTCGGGTGAAAGGGAACCCATGCAGGAACGCACGATCGCCCTCGTCACTGGAGCCAGCAAAGGCATCGGCGCAGCCATCGCCGTGGCCCTGGCCGAGGACGGCTTCGACATCTGGCTCAACTACCGCGGCGACCATGCGGCGGCCTCGGCCGTGCGGGCCGATATCGAGGCCAGGGGCGCGGCCTGCGTCCCGCTGCCCTTCGACGTGGCGGACGGCGAGGCGGTCAAGGCGGCCCTGGAGCCGTTACTGGCCAAGGCCGTGCCCTTCGCGGTGATCAACAACGCGGGCTTCGCCAAGGATGGCCTCCTGCCGCTCATGCCGCCCGAGGCATGGAAGGGAGTGCTCTCCGTGCATCTGGATGGCTTCTACAACGTGACCCGCGCGGTGCTGCCGCTCATGCTGCGCAAGCGCACGGGCCGCGTGGTGAGCATCGTGTCCACCTCGGGCCAGAGCGGCATGGCCGGCCAGACGAACTACTCCGCCGCCAAGGCCGGGCTCATCGGCGCCACCAAGGCCCTGGCCTCCGAGGTGGCCAGGCGCAACATCCTGGTCAATGCCGTGGCTCCGGGTTTCATCGAGACAGAGATGATCAAGGACCTGCCGCGGGAGCACATCCTGCCGCGCATTCCCCTCGGCCGCGTGGGCACGACCAGGGAGGTGGCCGACGCGGTCAGCTTCCTCTGCTCCGACAAGGCCACCTACATCACCGGCCAGGTCCTGTCCGTCAACGGCGGAATCTACATGTAGCTTCCGGGCCGTCCCGACAGCCTCAAGAGTTCACGCATGCACAGGGTAGCAATCACAGGCATAGGCATCGTCTCCTGCCTTGGCCATGAGATCGATTCGGTGGCCCAGGCTCTGTACCGGGGCGCCTCCGGCATCACGGTGGACGAGGAGCGCGTGCGGCTGGGCTTCCGCAGTCCGCTAAGCGGGCGCATCCAGGACTTCGACCCCTCGGCGCGGCTGTCGCGCAAGCAGCTCAAGAGCATGCCCGACTTCGCGGCCTGGGCCCATGCCTCGGCCGTGGACGCACTGGAGATGTCCGGCCTCGCGCCCGAGGACCTGCGCAATCCCGAGTCAGGCCTCATCTTCGGCAACGACTCGACTTGCGTGGCCTGCGTGGAGCAGGTCGAGCAGCTCAAGGCCGGCGGCGAGACCGCGCGCATCGGCAGCGGGCACATCTTCCGGGCCATGAACTCCACGGTGACCATGAATCTGAACGTGCTCCTGGGCACGCGCGGGGCCTGCTGGACCATCAGCTCGGCCTGCTCCAGCGGCGGCCATGCCGTGGGCCAGGCCGCGGACCTCATCGCCCTGGGCCGCCAGGATCGCGTCATCTGCGGCGGCGCCCAGGAGATCTCCTGGCAGTCCATATGCAGCTTCGACGGCCTGGGCGCGTTCTCCACGCGCACGGACGCGCCGAGCAAAGCCAGCCGCCCCTTCGACGCCGGCCGGGACGGCCTTGTGCCTGGAGGCGGCGCGGCGGCCATCCTGCTGGAGCGCCGGGACCTGGCCGAGAAGCGCGGCGCGCGAATTTTGGGTGAGATCGTGGGCTACGGCTTCTCCTCGGACGGCGAGCACCTGTCCAAGCCGAGCGCCCACGGCCTGGGCACGTCCATGGCCATGGCCGTCAAGAACGCGGACCTCTCGCCGACGGACATCGACTACATCTGCGCCCACGCCACATCCACGCCCGCGGGCGACGCCGTGGAGGCCCAGGCCATCGCGGGCTTCTTCGGAGAGAAGACCCCGCCCGTATCCTCGCTCAAGTCCATGACCGGTCATGAGCTGTGGATGTCCGGGGCCTCGCAGGTGGTCTACACGACCATCATGGCCATGAAGGGCTTCCTGGCTCCCAACGTGAACTTCGAGCGCGGCGACGAGCACACTTCCAGGCTAAACGTCATCACGACCCCTCTGGAGCGCGGACCGCGCCTGGCCCTGCTCAACTCCGCCGGCTTCGGCGGCACGAACTCCAGCCTCGTGCTGCATTTCGGCTAAAAAACAGGACCACCATGCGCGCGGACTTCACGGTCATCGGCTCGGGCATGTCCGGGCTCACGGCGGCCCTGGTGCTTGCCAGGCACGGCCGCTCGGTCATCCTCGTCGAGCGCCATCGCAAGCCCGCGCCCATCCTGCGGGGCTTCAAGCGCCAGGACATCTATTTCGACACGGGCTTCCACTATGCCGGCAGCCTGGGCGACGGCGAGATCCTGGACAGGTATTTCCGCTACCTGGGTCTGGCTCCATATCTGCGCAGGATTCCGCTCAACCCGGAAGCCTTCGATGTCCTGCGCTACACCGAGCCCGCCTTCGATTTCGGATTTCCCTGCGGTCCCGAGCGGGTGCGGGAAGCCTTCGGGCGCGCCTTCCCGGCCGAGCGCGCCGGCATGGACCGCTTCCTCGACGCCGTGCGAGCGGCCTTCGACAGTTCCCCATACCTCAATCTGGGGCTCGCCTACGAACCCCGGCACGCCTTTCCGGAGCTGGATAATGAAAGCCTGGGCGACGTGCTGCGCCGGCTCTTCTCCGACGAGACGTGCCGCAGCCTGCTTGGGGTGCACTGCCTGCTCCACGGCTCGGCGCCGGCTGAGGTGCCCTTCAATCTGCACGCCCGCGTGATCGGCTCCTATTTCGAGACGGTCTGCGCCCTGGAGGGCGGCGGCCGATCACTGGTGGAGGCCTGCCTCGCGGAGCTGGAGAGCCTAGGCGTGCCCGTGCTCTGCGGCCGGGAGGCCGTGGCGCTGGAGGCCTCGGACGACGCGCTGACCGGCGTGCGCCTGGCCGACGGCGAGGTCATCTCCTGCGGCGGCTGCATCGCCACGCTCCATCCGGGCAACCTAGTGTCCATGCTGCCCCAAGGGATTTTCCGCCAGAGCTACCTGCGCAGGCTGACGGAGCTGGAGGAGACGCCCTCGGCGTACATGCTCTTCGGCCGGCTGGACAACCCGCCCAAGGCGCTCCTCGACCGCAACTTCTTCATCCTGCCCAGGCAGGACATCGACAGCTACTTTCGGGCTGAGACGCCCCTGGAGGAGCGGCCCCTCTACATATCCGCCTCGCACGGCGGAGGCTCGGAGACTGGCCGGACCGGCGTGATCATCATCTCTCGCGCCTTCCCGCGCGAGGTGCAGGCCTGGAAGGACTCGCGGCTGGGCTCCAGGCCGCGGGAGTACGTGGAATTCAAGCGCGAGGCCATGGCGCGCATCCAGGATTTGGCCGAGCGGCACTGCCCCGAGCTGTCCGGCCTGACCCTGCTGGAAGGCGCCACCCCGCTGACCTTCCGCGACTATGAGAACACGCCCATGGGCGGCCTCTACGGGGCCAAGCACAAGGTGAGGCAGAGCAACCCCCTGCCGCGCACCAAACTCAAGGGCCTGTACCTGGCCGGCCAGTCCATCGTCGCCCCAGGCGTGCTCGGCGCGCTCATCTCCGCGGTTGTGGCTTGCGGCAACGTGCTGGGGGCCGAGAACATCCTGCAAGGACTACGCGAATGCGCCTGAACCGAGTCGTCGTCACGGGCGTCGGCGCCGTGAGCCCCCTGGGCTTTGGCGCGGACGAGCTCATGAAAGGCCTCATCCAGGGCCGCAGCGGCATCTCCCGCGTGGAGACGCTGCGCCAGGTCCAGGGCTTGCGCTGCCTGGTCGCCGGCCTGGCGCCCGAGGCGGAGCCCAAGCTCATCGACCGCAAGTTCCGGCGCTCCATGTCGCCCATGTCGATCTACGCCACCCAGGCCTGCCGCGAGGCCCTGGCGCAGGCCGGCGTGATCGAGGAAACCCTGGCCGGCGGCCGCCTGGGCGTGTGCATCGGCTCGACCATCGGCAGCCCCCACACCTATGAGGAGTTCTTCGCGGACTACCTCAAGGACTTCTCCCTGGAACGGGTCAAGTCGACCATGTTCTTCAAGATCATGGGCCATAGCTGCGCGGCCAACGTGGCCCAGATCCTGGGTGTCAAGGGCCGGGTCATGGCCCCGTCCGCGGCCTGCGCCACCGGCGTGCAGACCGTGGGCCTGGGCGCCGAGACCATCGCCCTGGGCAAGCAGGACATGATGCTCTGCGGCGGCGCCGACGAACTGCACCCGCTCACCGTGGCCACCTTCGACATCATCAACGCGGCCTCCACACGCTACAACGACCGGCCGGCGAGCACGCCCAGGCCCTTCGATCAGGACCGCGACGGCACGGTCTGCTCCGAAGGTTGCGGCATCCTGCTCCTGGAATCCCTGGACTCGGCCAGACGGCGCGGGGCGCGCATCCTGGGCGAGATCGCGGGCTTCGCCGCCACCTCGGACCCGACGAACATCTCCAATCCCGATCCCAAGGCCATCGCGGCCTGCATGCGCGCGGCCCTGGACGACGCCGGCATCGAGCCCGGCAAGGTGGACTACGTCAATGCCCACGCCACGGCCACGGAGCTTGGCGACATCGCCGAGAGCGCGGCAGTGCACGAGCTGTTCGGCCAGCGGCCCATGGTCAGCAGCCTCAAGGGCAATCTGGGCCACTCCCTGGCCGCCAGCGGCGCCATCGAGCTCATCGCCACCCTGGGCATGCTGGAACGCAACTTGCTTTTGCCTACTCTGAACCTGGATACCATCGATCCGCGCTGCGCGCCGGTCAGCTTCCTGCGGGAACCGGTCAATGCCCCGGCCGAAATCGCAGTGAAGAACAACTTTGCCCTTGGGGGCGTCAACGCATCGCTCATCGTGAGGAGATTCCATGACTGACCGCGAAGTCATCGACATTGTCAACAAGGCCTTGGCCGAGGAGTTCGAGCTGGACGAGGCCGACATGAAGCCCGAGGCCACCCTCTACGAGGATCTGGAGCTGGACAGCCTGGACGCCGTGGACATGGTCATCGTCCTGGAGAACGCCTTCGGCTGCAAGTTGCGCGACGAGGAGGCCATCCGCTCCATCCGCACCCTGGACGACCTGTACAAATTCATCCTCAAAAAGAAGGCGGCCATGACGGCCTGAGCCCTCTTCCGCCGCACCTGGCCGACGGCTTGTTGGCTTCGGAGCGGCGGCCGAGGCGCCTTCACTGGATTTTTGACATGCCCCGCCCGCTCACCCTGCGCACGGCGCTCATGAACGCCTGGATGTACCCCGGTCTCCTCTTGCTGACCGCGTGCTCCATTGCGCTCTTCGTCGTTCTCCACCCGCTCTGCCGCCTGCGCGGCTTGAGCCGGGGCCAGAGCGTGCGCCTGCTCATCTGGGTCTACGGCAGGGCCTGGATGCTTCTTACGCGGCCCTTCGCGAGCTTCAGGCGCGAAGGCTTCGAGCACCTGGCCGCGCAACGGCCGGCGATCCTCGTGTGCAATCACCTGTCCTTTTTCGACATCTACTGCATGGGCGGCCTGCCCTGCTGGGACGTCGTCTTCACCGTGCGGGCTTGGCCGTTCAGGATGTTCTGGTACGCGCCGTTCATGCGCATGGCCGAATACGTGGACATGGAGACCGACGGCATTGACGCCGGGCTCGCGCGTTGCAGGGCCCAACTCGCCAAGGGCGCCACGGTGCTCTTCTTCCCCGAGGGGCATCGCAGCCGCGATGGCGGGCTGCAGCGTTTCCATTCCGGGGCCTTCCGCTTGTCCCGGGAGACCGGCGTGCCCATCGTGCCCCTGTGCCTGACCGGCACGGACGATCTCCTGCCCGCCGGCTCCCTGCGCATGGCTCCCGCGCGCATCAGGATGCGCGCGCTCGCGCCCGTGCGCCCGGAGCGCTTTCCGGGCGAATCCGGCCACATGACCATGCGCAAGGAAGTCAGGCGGCGCATGGCCGCCGAGTTGGAGGCCATGCGCCGAGGCGAACCCCGCGTGACGAAGGAGGAGCTGGCATGTTCGTGACCCCGCAACGCGTGGATCTGGAGTTCGGCGACTGGTCGAGCATGGAGGCGGTCCGGGACGGCCTGATCCGCAGGCACGTGGCCCATGCGTCCGAGCGCTCGCCATTCTACCGGCGCCTGTTCGCCGAGCGCGGCATGGACCCTCGGGACGTGCGCACGGCCGCCGACCTCTCCGCGCTGCCCTTCACGCGCAAGGAGGACCTGGCCGCGCACGGTCCGGATTTCCTGTGCGTGGCGCGTTCCAAGGTGGTGGACTTCTGCCTGACCTCGGGCACCACGGCCAAGCCCGTGGTGTTCATGCAGACCGCGTCCGACCTGAGCCGGCTGGGCTATAACGAGGAGGTCTCCTTCCGCGCCGCGGGCGTGACCGAGAACGACACGGCGCTCATCGCCGCGGCCCTGGACCGCTGTTTCATGGCCGGCCTGGCCTATTTCCTGGGCCTGACCAGGCTGGGCGCCACGACGATTCGCGCCGGATCCAGCAGCGTGCCCGTGGTGGCCGAGCTGGTGCGCAATTATTCGCCAACGGTCCTGGTCGGCGTGCCGACGCTGCTCCTGGCCATCGCCGAGCGGCTGGCGAACGAGGGCTTCGAGCCGGCCAGGGCAGGCGTGAAACGGCTCGTGTGCATCGGCGAGCCCTTGCGCAAGCCCGACTTCTCGCTCGCCCCCCTGGGCAGACGGCTCAAGGATCTGTGGCAAGCCGAGCTGTACTCGACCTATTCGAGCACCGAGCTGGCCACGACCTTCAGCGAGTGCGAAAAGGGGCTGGGCGGCCACGCCCACCCGGATCTCGTGCACGTGGAGATCGTGGACGAAGAGGGAAACCCCGTCAGGCCGGGCCAGCCGGGAGAAGTCGTGGTCACGCCGCTCCAGGTGGAGGGCATGCCGCTTCTGCGCTATCGCACGGGCGACATCGCCACGCTGTACGACGAGCCCTGCCCCTGCGGCCGCAACTCTCCGCGCCTGGGGCCCATCCTGGGCCGCAAGAGCCAAGTGCTCAAGTACAAGGGCACCACGGTCTTCCCTCCGGCCATCTTCGCCGTGCTCCAGGAGATGCACGAGATACGCGGCTACTACCTCGAGGTCACGGACCGCTTCCAGCTCTCGGACCAGATCAGGGTCGTGGTGGGCGTGGACGGCGGCGGGCTCACCCCGCGCGCCGTGGCCGACAGGATCGCCTCCAGCGTGCGCGTCAGGCCCGAGGTCGTCTTCGACACGCCCGAGAACGTGGCCCGCAGGATCAACCAAACGGGCAAGCGCAAGGCAGTAACCTTCTTCGACCTCCGGGAGGCCTCCCGTGACTGAATGCGTCCGTGAACGGAAGCTCTGGGGCTCCAACTTCAGCCCCGAGGACATCGCCGAGGCCCGCGACCGTTGCGGGCTGCTGACCATGGAGCTGGAGCTTAGCAGGGAGTGCAACCTGCGCTGCATCTACTGCTACTCCGAGGCCGGCGAGCCCCTCCAGAAAGAGCTGAAGCCCGCCGAGATATACGGCGTCGTGGACCAGGCCATCGCCCTGGGCGCCCGGCGCATCATCGTGCTCGGCGGCGGCGAGCCGCTGGTCTATCCCGGCGTCATGGACATCGTGCGCTACCTGCACAGACGGGGCGTGGGCATCGACCTGTTCACCAACGGCACGCTCATCACCGCCGACATGGCCCGCGAATTCCGCGACATGGGCGTGCACCCGGTCATCAAGATGAACAGCCTGCGCGAGGACGTGCAGGACCTGCTCGCCGGCCGCAAGGGCGCGGCCAGGGAGATACGCCGCGGCTTCCAGCACCTCGTGGACGCCGGTTATCCCGCCGAGGGGCTGCCCATGGGCGTGCAGAGCGTCGTCTGCCGCCAGAACCTGGCCGAGCTGCAGGAGATGTGGGCCTGGATTCGCGAGCGCGGCATGACCCCGTATTTCGAGATGATCACCCTCCAGGGCCGGGCCCGCAAGCACCCCGAGCTCGAAGTCGCGCCCGCCGAATTGCGCGCCGCCTTCGAGGAGCTTTCGCGCCTGGACCGCGAGCGCTTCGGCTTCGAGTGGGAGCCCCAGCCGCCCGTGGCCGGCCTGCGCTGCAACCGGCACAGCTACACGTGCACGGTGACAGTGCTCGGGGACGTCATTCCCTGCCCGGGCGTGGACATCCCGGTGGGCAACATCCGCAAGCAGCCCCTGGCCGACATTCTCAAGGGCAGCGAGGTCATCCACAAGCTGCGCCACATCCGCGAGCACATCAAGGGCGCCTGCCGCGAGTGCGAGCACAACGACACCTGCTACGGCTGCCGGGGCATGGCCTACCAGGCCACGGGCGACTACCTGGCCGCCGACCCCCTGTGCTGGCGCGCGAGCCAGAGAGGCAAGTCGTGACGCTCCTTCCATCCGCCAAGCTGCCCGCCCTGCCCGTGGCCGCCGAGAGCCTCGTGCCCCATCGCGGCCCCATGCTGCTCATCGACCGCCTCGTGTCCTGCACGGGAGTGGGAGGCACGGTGGAGGCCCGCGTGAAGGCCGACAACCCCTTCCTTGGCCCGTCCGGCGAGCTGGAGCCCCTGGCGGCCGTGGAACTGCTGGCCCAGGCCTTCGCCGCCTGCAAGGGCTACGCGGACCTGGCCGACGGATCAGGACCGGGCAAGGGCTTCCTGGTGGGCGCGCGCAAGGTCGTGACCCATGACGTCGCCCGCGTGGGCGACGTGCTCCAGGTGAACGTGGCGGCCAAGGGCGAATTCGACGGCTTCGCCGTGGTCGAGGGCGAGGTCCGCCACGATGGCCGGCTCGTGGCCACGGGCAGCCTCAAGCTGTGGGTGCCGCGCGAGGGCCGGGCCGGGGAGGAGTGTTAGATGCGTGCCATCGTGCTGGCCATGGCCATGCTCCTGTTATGGGCCGCGCCTGCCGCCGCCTTGGACGACCAGGCCGTGCTTGACGGCCTGGGCAAGGCCGCACGGTCCATCCACAGCGTGTCCGCCGACTTCGTGCAGCGCAAGAAGCTGGAGATGTTCAACGAGGTCATGATCTCCAAGGGCCGGCTGGCCCTGGCCAAGCCCGACCGGCTGCGCTGGGAGTACACCGAGCCCGTGGCCTCGGGCTTCGCCGTCAAGGGCGGCCAGGGCCGGCGCTGGAACGCCATGATCGGCCGCATGAACAATTTCGACATCCGCCAGGACCCGGTCATGCAGGTCATCGTGGACCAGCTCATGGCCTGGACCAACGCCGACCTGGAGCGCATGGGCCGCGACTTCTCCATCGAGGTGGCCGGCGCCGAGCCCCCGCTGCTCGTGCTCAGGCCCCGCGTGCCCGCCGTGGGCGGCTATATCGAGAGCATCAGCATCCGCTACGCTTCGGACATGCGCTCCATCGAGCGCGTGGAGGTCCTGGAGCCGGGCGGCGACTCCACGCTCATCGAATTCAGCCACGTGCGCATCGACGCCCAACTGCCCGAGGAGCTGTTCTAACCGGCATGTCCAGCAAGACCCGCGAGCCGCTTTCCGTCAGGCTCTACAAAGCCTTGCAGCCCAGGCGAGCCGTGCTCCTCGCGGTCACGCTCGGCATCCTGGCGCTGCTCGCGGCGGGCATGCTGCGCATTCGGGTCTCCGAGAACGTCATGGCCCTGCTCCCGGACGACACCGAGGGGGTGGCGTCGGATTTCGAGCTTCTGCGCCGCGCGCCTTTCCTGCACAAGGTCCTGGTGACCCTAAGCGCCGAGGATGATGAGGCCGCCGCCCGCCTGACCGAGACGGCGCGAGGCTTCTCCGCCGCCCTGGCTTCCGACCCGGCCACGGGACTGTTCACGCGGGTCGAGCACGGACCGCCGGCCGAGGCCGGTTCCGGCATCATCGCCGCCCTGCTCGCCAACCAGCCCAACCACGCCACGGACGAGTCCCTGCGCGCCCTGGAGGACCGCCTGGGCCGCGAGGCCGTACGCACGAGCCTGCGCGAGGACTGGGCGCTCATGACCGGCCCCGAGGCCTGGGCCATGAAGGAACTCGTGCGCCTGGACCCGCTGGGCTTCCGGGCCTCGGCGCTGCAAGGCCTCGCCGCGGTCAATCTCCTGCCGGGCGTGCGCCTGCGCGACGGCGTGTTCGTGAGCGCCGACGGCCGCCATGCCCTGCTCGTGGCCGAGACGCCCGTTGACATCACCGACTCGGCCGGCTCGGAGCGCCTCCTGGAGGCCTTCTGGGCCATCGCGTACAAGAGCCTGCCTCAAGGCATCCGGGCCGAGATCGTCTCGGGCCACGTCTACTCGGCGGCCAACGCGGCGGCCATCAAGTCTGATCTGGGCCTGATCATGGTCGTCTCGTCCGTGTTCCTGGCGGCCATCTTCCTCCTCTTCCTGCGCAGCCTCCAGGCCGGCTGGGTGCTGCTCCTGCCCTACGGCTCCCTGTGCGCCGGAAGCGTGGCCGTTTTCCTGCTCTATCCCGACGTCTCGGGCATCACCCTGGGTTTTGGCGGCGTGCTTCTGGGCATCAGCGTGGATTACGGCCTGCATGTGTTCATCGCGCTCAAGCAGGGCGGCGAAAGTCGGGTCTCGCTTCTCGGCAAGGTCTCCCGGCCCGTGACCCTGGGAGCGGCCACGACCGTGGCGGCCTTCTGTGTGCTCCTCATCTCGGATCTGCCGGCCCAGAGGCAGCTCGCGGTCTTCGCCATAGCCGGGCTGACCATGGCCCTCGTGCAGGCGCTCGTGGTGCTGCCCCATCTCGTCAGCCCGTCGCCGATCAAATGCATTCGCCTGCCGGATTTCACGAGACTGGCCAACCGCTTCCGCCCGGCCATCATCGTCCTGTGGATAGGCCTGCTCGTGCTTGGGGCCTGGGGGGCGCGCCACATCGGCTTCAACGGCAACATGCGCGCCTTGGGGCTGGCTTCGGCGGAAATCGATGCGGCCGAAGCGAGAGTCCGCGAAACCTGGGGCGACGTGCGCGGCAGGGCCCTGGTCCTTGTGCAGGGCGAAAGCCTGCAAAAGGCCCTTGAAGCCAACGACCGGCTTTACGTTGGCTTGCGCGAAGGGCTTGGCGCGAACGAAGTGGTCAGCCTGGCGGCGCTGCTGCCCGCCGAGGCGACCCAGGCCAGGAGCCGGGACCACTGGCAGGCCTTCTGGGCCGAGCGCGGCCCCCAGGTATTGAGCACGATCGAAGAGGAGGGCGCGGCCCTGGGCTTCTCGCCTAGCGCCTTCGAGCCCTTCGCGCGGCTCGTCTCCACCCGGCCGGCGCCGCTCACTGATGATAGCCTGCGCGCGGCGGGACTGGGCCGCATGATCGAAGGGCTCCTCCTGCCGCCCTCGGCTCCCGGCGAGCCCTGGGGGGTGCTGAGCCTGGTCCCGGACACGGACAAGGCCGCCGCGCTGGTGGCGGACGCCACGGACGGTACGGCGCGCTTCGTGTCCCAGGGCCGATTCGGAGACATGGTCAGCCAGGCTCTACACCATGACTTCACCAAATTCCTCGCGCTGGCCCTGCTGGCCGTGGGGCTCATCATTTACGTGGGGCAGCGCAGCCTGCGCCGGACCCTGCTGGCTCTTGCGCCGATAGGCACGGGAATCGCCGGACTCTTTGCTTTCATGGGTCTGACGGGCATGTCCTTCAATCTCTACAACCTGGCCGCGGTGATCCTGATCATCGGCTTGGGCGAGGATTACGGAATCTTCATGCTCGAACGGCTGGACCACCTCGAAGACCGGAGCGCCGAGCATTCAGTCCTCGTCTCGGGCCTGACTACCCTGGCCGGCTTCGGCTCCCTGGCCCTGGCCAGCCATCCCGCCCTGAACTCCATCGGGCTCACGGCGCTCGTGGGCATGGTCGGCACGCTTCCCGGCGCGCTGCTCCTCGTGCCCGCCCTGGCAAGGAGCAAGCATGACTGAAATGGTTTGGGCGGTCGGGCCCCTGAACCCGCGCTTAGCGCTTTTTGCAGATGAAACGAGGGTCCAGGGAAATCACTTCCCTGGCGGAGGAGAGTCCAAGAGAGGACAGCGCCCTCTCCCAGGCCGTCTGCAAGGCGCCCACACGTTGACGGGCAGTTCGAAGCGAATCCTGTCCGTGCTGCTCGGCCTGCTGCTCTGCGTTGCGGCCGGCTGCGGCAAGTTCCATGTCGATCCGACCTGGGAGCGACTATCCGTGGCGCAGGTGCGCGGGCTGGCGGACCGTCAATGGTCCGAGGGCCCTGGCGTGTGGCACGTCCAGCAGACCGTTTTCCTGGAGTCGCGCGGCCACGAGCTGCTCATGTCCGGCTTCGTGCGCCTGGACACCGCCGGGCGCACGGCGCGCGTGGTGGTCATGAACGAGCTGGGCATGAAGTTCTTCGACCTGGAGGTCTCCGAGACCGGGCTTACCGAGCATTTCACGGCCCCGGACATCAGGCGCTTCCCCGAGGTCGCGGTCATGCTCGCCGAGGGCGTGCGCCACATCTACCTCGTGCCGCGCCTGACGCCGGATACGCCTGTATGGCTCGCGCCCTACGGGCCGGTGGCCAGGGGCGAGTGGCAAGGAGTCCCGGCCTTCACCTTTCTGGACCCGGCCACGGGCGAGCCTGTGCGCAAGATGAGCCCGGACAAGTTCTGGACCGTGGACTACCGCGAGTACCGCCGGGAAGAGCCCCGGAGCTTTCCGGGCTCCATCGTCTACACTCATACCCGGGCGGGCCTGCGGCTGACGCTTCGGACGAACAAGGTGAGCGCGCAATGAGCAGGATGCGACAGGAGATCCTCGCGGCCCGTCTCGGGGATTTCACCCACGGCGACGGCGGCCTGAGCGGACGTTTTCGCTTTGGCCAGGGCTTCGTGGGCTTCGCCGGCCATTTTCCGGGCTACCCGCTCCTGCCCGCCGTGGCCCAAGCCGTGCTTGGCCGGGTCATGGCCGAGGCGTTGGCCGGCGCTCCGCTGGCTATGGCTATTTTGGAAAAGGCCAAGTTCGTGCGCGAGGTGCGGCCGGACGAGGAACTGCTCGCCGAGTGCCGCCGCATGGAGCTCAAGGGCCGCGCCGGCTACGAGGTGCGCCTGAGCGTCGCGGGCGAGCCGGCTTCGTCCTTCGTTCTCATCCCGGCCACCGAGGGAGCCGCGGCATGAGCCGCAAGGCGTACTTCAAGGCCGAGCCCGGAGCGCCGGCGCCCCTGCGCACGACCGTGCGGCGGGTGGTGCGCTTCGAGGAGGTCGACTCCATGGCCATCGTCTGGCACGGCCGCTACCCGAGCTTCTTCGAGGACGCGCGCGTGGCCCTGGGCGACAGCCACGGCATCGGCTACCTGGACTTCCACGCCCAGGGCGTGCTCACGCCCATCAAGCAGATGCACGTGGACTACCAGAAGCCCCTGCGCTTCAAGGAAGAGTTCAGCATCGAGGCCCTGCTGCACTGGAGCGAGGCCGCGCGCATCAACTACGAATTCATCCTGCGCAACGCCGCCGGCCAGGTGACCACCACGGGCTACAGCGTGCAGCTCATGCTCGACACCAATTACAATTTGCTCATGGCGCCGCCGCCCTTCTACCAGGAATTCCGCGAGCGCTGGAAGGCCGGGGAACTTTTCACCAGGGAGCCGAAGTGATGCCCATGGCGCAAGTCGTGGTCACCGAGGCGCGGGCCGTGACGGCCCTGGGCGATCTCGACGCGACCTGGCGGGCGCTGCTCGCCGGCCGTTCGGGCATTGCGCCCGTCACGCGCTTCGATCCCACGGGCTGCGTAAGCTCCCTGGCGGCCTGCGTTCCCGGCCTGGAGCACGGTGCGACCAAAGGCCGCAGCCTGCTTCTGGCCCTGATCGACCGGCTGCTTAATGGGATGTCGGCCATGCCGGCCATTCCGAATGACGCGCCGCTCTTCGCCGCCACGACCAAGGCCGGCATCGACGCCCTTGAAAGCGCATCCCGAGGCGGAGAAATCCGCGCGGACGACGCCCGGCCGGATCTGCTCGCAGACGAGGCCGCCCGACGGCTGGGTTTGACCGGACGGCGCGAGACGGTCAGCGGAGCCTGCGCCTCGGCGACCATGGCCCTGGCCCGCGCCGCCGTGCTCATCTCCCACGGCAGCGCCACGGCTGCGCTCATGGTCTGCGCCGACCTGGTCAGCGAGTTCGCGTTTACGGGCTTCTCGGCCCTGCGCGCCCTGTCCCCCGCGCCATGCAGGCCCTTTGACGCCAAGCGCGACGGCCTGACCCTGGGCGAGGGCGCGGCGCTCCTCCTGCTCATGAGCGAGGAGCGCGCCCGAACTGAAAACAGGCCCATCCTGGCCCGGCTGGAAGGCTGGGGCATGGCCAACGACGCCACGCACATCACCGCGCCCGCGCGTGACGGCTGTGGGCTCATCGCCACCGTGAACAGAGCCCTGGCCATGGCCAAGGCCCGCCCTGATGACGTGGCGGCCATCTGCGCCCACGGCACGGGCACGGTCTACAACGACGCCATGGAACTGACCGCCTTCCGGGCGGTTTTCGATGGCCGGAAGGTCCCGCTGCACGGGGTCAAGGGCGCGCTGGGCCACGCCATGGGCGCGTCGGGCGGCATCGAGGCCGCCTTGTGCTGCCGCATGCTCGCGGACAGGATGCTTCCGCCGACCATCGGCTTGTGCGAGCCCGACCTGGCCGCCAGGGGCATGGTCAGCGAAAAGCCCGCGCCCCTGCCGCCCGGCCTGCTCCTGAGCACCAACTCGGGCTTCGGCGGCCTCAACGCGGCGCTGCTGTTCGCGAGCGCCAGGGACGGAGGCCGGGCATGAACCGACTTGTGACTTTGATTCGCTGCCGGGTAACTGGGAAGGGCTTCGCCCTCCCCAGACCCCACCCACCAAGGGCCACGGGCCCTTGGAACCCGCATGTTTCATTGGCGGGTTGCCCCAACCGGCCGGCTATCCCGGACCACCCGCTCAAAAAAAACGCGGGGGTCCGGGGGGAATCATTCCCCCCGGCCGCCGGAGGCCTCTCTTACTCGCCATGCGGAGGCCGGCCATGAGCGCGCTCGTCACGGGCATGGGCTGGCTCACGGCATCGGGCCTGGGCCAGGGCAAGCGGGACGCCTTCGCCCTCGCGCCCGGCGTCCTGCCCGAGGTGCGCCGACAGGAGCTGTTCGAGGAGCACCCGCGCTTCGGGCGCATGGACACCTACTGCAAGGCGGGCTTGGCCGGCGTGGTCATGGCCCTGCGCGACGCCGGGCTCCAGGGCCCGCTCGGCCTTGACGCGGGGCTGGCGGCCTCCACGCGCGCGGGTTGCCTGCGTACCGACCTGGACTACTACGCCACGGTCATGCAGGGCCACCTGCTGGCCAGCCCGAATCTGTTCGCCTTCACACTGCCCACGTCCTTCCCGGCCGAGGCGGCCATCTGCTTCGGCCTGCGCGGCCCGACCCACGTGCTTCACGAGCCCGCGGCCTTCGGGCTGGCCGGGGTGCGCGCGGCTCTGGAGGCCATTGACTTCGGCGAGGCCGAAATCATGCTCGCCGGGGCCTGCGAGGACGCGCCGACAGGCTGGCCTGGACTCTCCGGAGAAGATGGGCAAACCGGCCCGGCAGGTGCCGTGTTCCTCGTCCTCGAAGCCGAGGCCAGCGCCGCCAAGCGCACGGCTTACGGCCGCCTGGAGCTGGACGGCGAGACCGTCCGGCTGGACGGCGCACGGCAGGAAAGCCTGGCCGCCCTTGTGTCAGGGCTCCGGAACCATTCGACCTTAAGCGCCCCCGGCGCAAACCCGATAGGGGATACCTCATGCGCATGAAGCTCATCTATCCGTCCTGGCCCAAGCTCGAGCGCCAGACCGAATTCCATCTCCCGCCCCACGGCCCGGTCGTCTTCGCGGCCACGGTGCCCGAGGAGGTGGACCTGACCTTCACGGACGAAAACCGCGAGCCCGTGGACTTCGACGAGCCCGTGGATCTGGTGGGGCTGTCGGTCATGCTGACCTGCCAGCTCCCGCGCGCCTTCGCCATTGCCGACGCCTACCGGGCCAAGGGCGTCAAGGTCATCTTCGGCGGCATCTCGACCATGCTGCACGCCGAAGAAGTGGCCCTGCACGCGGATTCAGTGTTCCTGGGCGAGGCCGAGGGGCGCTTCGGCCAGGTCATCGCGGACTTCAAGGCCGGCAGGCTCAAGCCGATCTACGACTATCTGCGCGTGCACCCGGACATCAACCTGGTCGGCACAGCCCGGCGGAGCATCCTCAACCGCGAGCTGTACAACTATCGGGGCGTGCAGATGGTCGATCTCGTGCACGCCTCGCGCGGCTGCAAGTTCAACTGCTTCCCGTGCTGCACGAGCTATCTGGGCGGCCGCGTGTTCCGGCCCCGGCCCATCGACAAGGTCATCGAGGAGTTGGACTCCATCCCCAACAACCGGCTGTTCGTGGTGGACAACTCCCTGGCCCAGGACAAGGACTGGCTCAAGGACCTGTTCAAGGCCATGATCCCGCTCAAGAAGAAGTGGGTCTCGCATCCGGTCATGTACGATGACGAAGTGCTCGACCTGGCCGCCCAGGCCGGCTGCTGGTACGTGTATCAGGCCGTTTTCGACACCTCGGACGTCATCCGCGAACGCATTCGCCAGCTCAAGGCGCACGGCATCGGCATCGAGGGCACCATCCTTCTGGGCACCGACGAGCAGGACGAGGCCTACGTGAAGCGGCTCGTGCACTTCCTCATGGAGAACGAGCTGGACATCGCCGAGTTCACCGTGCTCACGCCCTTCCCGCACACGCCCATCCGCGAGAAGTTCGAGAAGGAAGGCCGCATCCTGTCCAGCGACTGGTCCAGGTACACCTGCGACAAGGTCGTGTTCCAGCCCAAGCAGATGACGCCCGAGAAGCTCCAGGAGCTGTTCTACTGGGCCTGGGACGAGTTCTACGCCGACGGCGGCTACCAGCTCAAGATGGGCAACCTGTTCAAGAAAGTCATCCGGCGCGAGATGGACGACGGCACCTACCGTCGTTACGACCCGCGCAAGGGCCGCGCGTTCAAGGGCGAGAAAGCCGCCGTATAGGCGGGGGAATGCCATGGGCAAAGTCTTCCTGCTGGCCACGAACACGACCACGGATCCGTACCCGGTCTATCCCCTGGGCATGGCCGTGGTGGCTAAAGCCCTGGTTTCGGCCGGGCACGAGGTGCGCCAGTTCGACTTCCTCTCCTCGGGACGGGACACGGTCGCCCTGGAGCGGGCCATCAGGGACTTCGCGCCCGACTGCGTGGGTCTGTCCCTGCGCAACATCGACAACGTGGACTCCTTCTGCGGCGAGTCGGGCTGGTACCTGGCCCAGGCCAGGGAACTGACGGACATCTGCCGCGCGGCATCGGGAGGCGGCGCCTCCGTTGTCGTTGGCGGACCGGCCTTCTCCATCATGCCCGAGGAGATCCTCGACTATCTGGGCGCGGACTTCGGCGTCGTGGGCGAGGGCGAAAAGGCTTTCCCGGAGCTTGTGGCGAGGCTCGCGCGCGGCGAGACGCCCGAGCGCATCATCCGCTCGGCCGGGCCTGGACTTACCGGCCGCGACATGGCCGCGCCGCTGCTCGTGCGCGAGTTCGTGGACTTCTACGTGGGCGGCAGCGGCATGGTCAATTTGCAGACCAAGCGCGGCTGCCCCTTCAGGTGCGTCTACTGCACCTATCCGCACATTGAGGGCCGCGTGCTGCGCCTGCGCGAGCCCGAAGCCGTGGTGGACGATCTGGCGCGCATGTCCAGGGACTTCGGCGTGGACCACGTGTTCTTCACCGACTCGGTGTTCAACGATCCGGGCGGCCACTACCTGGAGGTCGCCGAGGCCCTGGTTAGAAGCGGGCTGAACGTCAAATGGTCGGCCTTCTTCAAGCCCATGCCCATCACGGCCGAGGAGCTGGCCCTGCTCAAGCGCGCGGGACTGTATGCCGTGGAGCTGGGCACGGACGCGGCCTGCGACGCGACCCTGGCCGGGCTGGACAAGAGCTTCGACTTCGCCCAGGCCCTGGCTTTCAACCAGGCCTGCGTGGCCCAGGAGATCCCGGTGGCCCACTTTGTCATGTTCGGCGGGCCGGGCGAGACCATGGGCACGGTGCGCGAGGGCTTGGCCAACCTCGACCGGCTGGAGAACTGCGTGGTCTTCGCCTTCTCGGGCATCCGCATCCTGCCCGGCGCGCGCATGCTCGATATCGCCCGTCAGGACGGCCTGCTGGCGGACGGCGCGCCGCTGCTCAAGCCGGTCTACTACTTCTCGCCGCGCGTGGACATCCCGGCCATGCACGAGGCCATGCAGGCCTCCTTCGCGGGCCGGCGCGGACGCATCTTCCCGCCCTCCGAGGGCCAGGCGCGCATGGAGGTCATGCAGCGCTTCGGCTACCGGGGTCTCATGTGGGACAAGCTGATCTCCTTCCGCCAGAGCAAGCCGCGCGTCAGGAGGGCCAAGGCATGACCGTTCAGTCACGTCTCGACAGGCGCAAGGCCCTGCTCGTCCATCCGCTCGGCTACTCCGCGGGCACGGCCGGCAGCGACATCTCGCGCATGGCCAACGTCATGCCGCCGCTGGGGCTGGCTAGCATCGCGGCCTGGCTCGACTCCAAAGGCTTTTCCACGGAGATTGCCGACTACTTCGCCCGGCCCGGCTCGGACCGGCGCGTGCTCGATTATCTGCGCGAGGAACGGCCCGCGTTCATAGGCTTCAGCTGCACGACCTCGTCCTTCCTGGACGGCGCACGCATCGCGGCCATGGCCAAGGCCGAGTTGCCCGGCGTAACGACGATCTTCGGCGGCGCGCACGTCTCGGCCCTGCGCGAGCGGGTCCTGGCGGATTTCCCGGCCGTGGACATGGTCGTGGTCGGCGAAGGCGAGGAGGCCATGCGCGAGGCCATGGAGCGCGGCCTGGACGCCCCGGCTTCCGTCTCCGGCCTGGTCTGGCGGGACAAGTCCGGCGCGCCGGTCTTCAATGGCCGCCGCGAGCAGCTCCTCGACCTGGACAGCCTGCCCTTCCCGGCCTACGCCAAGCTGGATGGATTCCCGCGCGACTACACGCTGCCCATCTTCAACTACCCGCGCGCGCCCAACACGAGCTGCTCGTCCAGCCGCGGCTGTCCCTATGCGTGCAGCTACTGCGACCGCTCGGTGTTCGGCCGCTCGTACCGCTTCAACTCGGCCGAATACCTTTACGAGCACCTGCGCCACCTCAAGGAGCGCTTCGGCATCCGCCACGTGAACTTCTACGACGACCAGTTCACCTTCCATAAGAAACGCGTCGAGGAGTTCACGGACATGCTCGCGGACAAGTCCCTGGGCATGACCTTCAACTGCGCCGTGCGGGCCAACCACATCGACGAGGAGCTCATCCGCCGCCTCAAGGCGGCCGGATGCTGGATGGTCAGCCTGGGCATCGAGACCGGCGACCAGGAGCTGTTGGAGCGCCAGAACCGCAAGATCAACCTGGACGACCTGGCCGGGAAGATCCGCATGATCAAGAGCCACGGCATCCGGGTCAAAGGCCTGCTCATGATGGGCCTGCCCGGCGAGACCGAGGAGACCATCGCCAAGACGCGGCGCTACGTGTTCTCCCTGCCCGTGGATGACCTGAACATGACCAAGTTCACGCCCTTCCCCGGCTCGCCCATCTACGAGGAGATCAAGGCCGCCAAGGGCGCCATGGGCGAATTCGATGAGGACTGGCAGCGCATGGACTGCATGCACTTCCTGTTCGTGGCCAAGGGCATGACCCGCAAGCGGCTGGACGAGCTGCACCGCGAATTCTACAAGGCGCACTTCACGCGACCCAAGGTGCTCTGGGACTACGTGACCATGCTCTGGCGCTCGCCGCACAGCTGGCTGCGCTTCCTGGCCAACCTGCGCTCGTTCCTGTCCTTCGCGCGCAGCAGCAAGCGCTACGGAGACAGCTAGATGGCCGAAAGCCCGCGCCATCTCATGGTCATCCCGGTCTACAACCACGCGGCCACACTGCGCACAGTGGCCGAGCGGGCCATGGCTTTCGGCCCGCTGCTCGTGGTGGACGACGGCTCCACGGACGGCGGGGCCGACGCGCTCTCCGGGCTCGACGTGACGGTCATCCGCCACGGCATGAACCGTGGCAAGGGCGCGGCCATTCTCACCGCCGCCAAGCACGCCGAGGAGCTGGGCTACACGCACATCGTCACCCTGGACGCCGACGGCCAGCACGACCCGGCGGACACGCCCAAGTTCCTGGCGGCCCTGGCCGAGGAGCCCATGTCAATCGTGGTGGGCGCGCGGGATTTCGACACGGCCAATGTGCCAGGCGCATCGCGCTTCGGCAGGAAGTTCTCCAACTTCTGGCTGCGCGTGCAGACCGGGCAGCGGTTGTCCGATACCCAGAGCGGCTTCCGCGCCTATCCCGTGTCCGTGCTTCGCAGCCTGCGCTTCTCCGAGACGCGCTACTCCTTCGAGGTCGAGGTGCTCGTGCGCGCGTCCTGGGCAGGGCTTCGCCTGCGCGACGTGAGCATCAGCGTGCACTATCCGCCGGCCGAGGAGCGAGTGTCGCACTTCCAGGGCTTTGCGGACAACCTGCGCATCTCGCTGCTCAACACGCGGCTGACCATGCGCGCCATGCTGCCCTGGCCCCACGACCGGCTCACCGCCGGCGGCGCGACGGAAAAGGCCGTGTCCCTGCGCCATCCGCTGCGCTCCATGCGCAACCTTCTGGAGGGCCGCGCCACGCCCATGGACATCGGGCTGGCCGTGGCCTTGGGCATCTTCCTGGGCACCCTGCCCATCATGGGCCTGCACTCGGTGGCCATCCTCGCGGCGGCGAGCTACCTGCGCCAGAGCAAGGTCGTGGCCCTGGCCGCCAGCCAGCTCTGCGCGCCGCCCCTGGTGCCGGCCCTGGCCGTGGAGGCCGGGCATTTCCTGCGCCACGGCCGCTTCCTGACCGATCTGTCCATGCAGACCCTTGGCCACCAATTCCTGGACCGGGCCTGGGAATGGGTCCTCGGCTCCCTGGCCCTGGCTCCGCTCCTGGCTCTGGCCATAGGCTTCACGGCCTGGATCACGGCCGCGTCCATCAGGCTCCAGATCAAGGCGGTGCAACGCTATGTCGGCAAGTAGGCGGCACCGCTGGTCCAGCCGCAGCGTGGGCGCACGCTGGCAGCATCAGTTCTTCTACCTGC
Organism: Pseudomonadota bacterium; assembly: GCA_023433925.1. GTDB lineage: Bacteria > Desulfobacterota > Desulfovibrionia > Desulfovibrionales > Desulfovibrionaceae > Desulfocurvibacter. The sequence continues at coordinate 69,201 of JAEYTO010000041.1, forward strand.
TCATTCGGCTGGGCGGCCGGCTGGGCGGCCGCAGGCTGGCCTACGCCTTCGCCTGGATCGTCGTGGGCTGGTACATGCTCCTGCGGCCCGACCTGCGCGAGCGCTGCCGGCCGTACCTCGCGCGACGCTTCCCAGGCGAGGGCGCGAGCATCGGGAACTGCTTCCGATTAAGCTACGGCTTCGCCCAGGCGCTCATCGACCGCGCCATGGCCGGCATCCTCGGGCCGGACAGCCTCAAGGCCGAGTTCCGGGGCAAGGAGAAGCTCCTGCCGCTCATGGCCGCGCGCCAGGGCTTCATCCTCATGGGCGCGCACGCGGGCTGCTGGCAGGCGGCCATGGCGGCCATCGACTTCCTGGACATGCCCGTGAACATGCTCATCACCCGCGAGCAAGGCGACGTGGACCGCCACTGGTTCGAGCATCGCAAGGGCTCCGGCAAGGCGCCCTTCAAGGTCATCGACCCATCCGGCTACCTGGGCGGCACCCTGGACATGATCGCCGCACTCAAGAAAGGCGAGGTGGTCTGCGTCATGGGCGACCGGGTCTTCGGCGGCGAGGGCAGCGCCCTGGCCCTGCCCTTCCTGGGCGAGCAGGCCCTGTTCCCGGTCAGCGCCTACAAGCTCGCCTCGGCCACGGGCGCGCCCGTGGTGGTCATGCTCTCGCACAAGACCGGTTTCGACGCCTGTGTGCTCGATGTGGCCAAGGTCATCCACGTGCCCGCGAAGCTGCCGCGCGGCCGCGAGGGCGTGGCCCCGTACGCCAGGCAGTTCGTGCAGGCCCTCGAGGCCTATGTGGGCGAGCATCCATTCCAGTTCTACAACTTCTTCGACATGTGGGCCTGCGGGCAGGAGCGCAGCGACGCTGCCGAGCCCGAGGCAAGACCCTACGCACAAGGAGAGAAGGCATGACTACCAGCGCCAAGCTGCGCACGATTCTGGTGGAGGAACTCAACCTGGAGGACGTGACTCCCGAGGAGCTGAGCGACGACACGGCCCTGTTCGGCGAAGGCCTGGGCCTGGATTCCCTGGACGCCGTGGAGATCGTTGTGCTCGTACAGAAGCACTTCGGCGTGGAGATCAAGGACATGGAGGAAGGCAGGGCCGCCTTCCAGAGCATCGGCAGCCTGGCCAGGTTCATCGACGAGCGGAAGGCGAAATGAGCCCGCGCAGCCGGGGCGTCGCCATCGCCGGCATGGGCTGCCTGTGCGCGGCCGGACTCGGCGTCGGCGAGTGCGCTTCCGCCCTGTTCCGAGGCGAGCGCGATCCCAGGCCACCCACGCGGCTCGTGACGAACCTGCCCCTGCGCGGTCCGGTCTTCGAGCTGCCGGAGCGCTTTTTCGCCAGCGAGCCCCTGGCTCGTGACGAGGGCGTGACGCTCACGGCGGCCATGGCCGTGGCCGCCGCGCGCGAGGCCATGGTCATGGCCGGGCTGGAGCCGGCTGCATTGGCCGGGCTGCGCGTGGGCGCGCTCGTGGGCACCACCGTGGGCAGCGCCATGAACAACGAGGACTTCTATCGCGAGTACCGCGCCGGCGGCCGGCCGGACATGGAGCCCATCACGCGCTTCCTGCGTTCCAACCCGGCCTCGGTGCTCGCGCGGGAGTTCGGCCTGACCGGACCGGTGCAGACGGTGGTCAACGCCTGTTCCTCGGGCACGGACGCCGTGGGCCTGGCCGCCGAGTGGATTAGGGCCGGCCTGTGCGACGCCGTGCTCGCGGGCGGCTCGGACGAACTGTGTCGCGTGACCTACCTGGGCTTCAACTCGCTCATGATCACCGATCCCGAGCCGTGCAAGCCCTTTGACGCCAACCGCCAGGGGCTGAACCTGGGCGAGGGCGCGGCCATGCTCCTGCTCCTGTCCGACGAGGCCGCCGCACGGCTCGGCTGCCGCCCGCGCTTCCGGGTGCTTGGGCATGGCTCGGCCTGCGACGCCCATCACCTCACGGCCCCCAAGCCCGACGGAAGCGGACTGCGCGCGGCTCTGGCTGACGCCCTGCGGACCTCGGGTTTGGCAGCCACGGACGTCGCCTTCGTCAATGCCCACGGCACGGGCACGCCTGACAACGACCGCGTGGAGAGCGCCGTGCTTCCCCAGGCCCTGCCCGGCGTGCCCTATCTGTCCACCAAGGGCCTGACCGGCCACACCCTGGGCGCGGCCGGGGCCATCGAGGTGGTCTTCACCGCCCTTTGCCTGGAGCGCGGCGAGATCCCGGCCAATCCCGGCCTGGTCACGCCCGACCCGTCCTTCGCCTCGGCCCCTGTCACCCGGCTGACCAAAATCGCGGGCAACGCGGCCCTGTCGCAATCCCTGGCCTTCGGCGGCAACAACAGCGCCGTGGTCATCGGGTTGGAACCAAGTCCAGCGCGCTGAATGACGGGAGGGCTCACCCTCTCAGCATCCATCTTCGCCCGTCAAGCCCAGGGCAATCGCATATGGATTGTGGGTGGGAGCCGATTCACCCAAACCAGCCTCAAACGCCTCCTTGTGGCGACTTGAGCCGCGTCGAGGCTCGGATTGCCCTGATGAGGGGACGATTCGCTTGGTGACGAGCCGTATGCGATTGCCCTGGCTTGGCCCTGCCTTTGCTCTGATCCTTGGGGAGCGGCGAACTCTTCGCCCATCAATCCCGCTCGGCCCCGCCGGCGGGACGCCCGTGGGGCGATCCGCCGGCAAAACGCCATGCGCCGAAGCCGTCTTGCCCGTGGTCGCCTGGATGGGTCCGGAAAGAGCCAAGACCTCGGTCTCCATGCGC
>JAEYTO010000003.1 GCA_023433925.1 Pseudomonadota bacterium
ATAGCGGCCGTTTCCGCAGCATCGTTGGCGTTGGTCCCTGTACCATGGGCATTGATATAGTCCACTTCTTCAGGACGCACCTGTGCCCCCTCCAAAGCCATGGTCATGGATTGAATAGCCCCTCTGCCACCCGGTGCCGGGGAAGTAATATGATAGGCATCACAGGTGCTTCCATAGCCGGAGAGCTCAGCATAAATTCTAGCCTCACGCTTTTGAGCATGCTCCGAAGATTCCAAGATGAGAATTCCAGCTCCCTCACCCATGACAAATCCTGACCTTCTGGCATCAAAGGGACGACAAGCTTCCTTGGGGTTTTCCTTCTCTGTGGACATAGCCTTCATAGCACAGAACCCTGCGAAGGCCAAAGGTACAATGGGGGCTTCCGTCCCTCCACAGACGACCACATCAGCATAGCCATGCTCAATCAACCTCATAGCTTCCCCTATGGCATTGGTTGCCGAGGCACAGGCCGTGGCGACACTCAAACTGGACCCTTGAAGACCAAACTCAAGAGAAATATGACCTGCTGCCATATTGGAAATCAACATGGGAATAAAGAAGGGACTGACTCTTCCCGGCCCTTTGGCCATGAGAACTTCCTTCTGCTGCTCAAGGGTAGTCACCCCACCAACCCCTGTTCCCACGATACAGCTGGCACGTGTCTTATCCACTTGCTCCAGATCCAGTCCCGAATCTTGAATGGCCATTTTGGCTGCAGCCATAGCCAGCTGAGTAAAGCGATCCATATGCCGACTTTCTTTGCGATCCAACCAGTCGGTGGGCTCAAAATCCTTAATCTCAGCCGCTACTTTCGTAGGCATCTCACTGACATCGAACCGAGTCACAAAATCAATTCCTGATTGTCCAGTCACCAGACTATCCCAGAACTTCTCTAGCGTATTGCCGACCGGGGATACCACTCCCATTCCTGTGATTACCGCTCGCTTCTTTTCCATATTTGTCCTCCCTTATTACACTATCTCCCAATCAGAGCTGCCGCGCTGTCAAGCACCCACCCTTGGGTTGGCAGAATCTTCTGCACCAGCTGCTCTTCCCTTAAGCTCTAAGTATCTCTTCGCGAATGTTATCGAATATCTCACGCACGGATAAAACTTCTTTAATTCGAGTGTAGTGAGCGCCAGAGAACATCAAGCCTTCTTTTACATCCCCTTGTTGCCCTTTGATGAGGCGTTCCATAATGCAAAAATTACGCTCACAATGCTTCAGACATTGATCACAGCCGATTCGCCGTACTTCCTTGCCTTCAGCTAGGGCATCGGTAAACGGATTACGAATTCCTCGTCCGGGTAGCCCTACTGGACTATGAACGATGACCATATCCTCTTCGCTGGCTGAAAGGAGGTGTTGTTTCCATTCAGGGGCAGCACTGCTTTCTTCACTTAGGGCAAAGCGGGTTCCCATTTGAACTCCATCAGCACCCAGGCGCAAGACATCCACCACATCTTTGCCATCCATAACGCCTCCCGCACCAATCACAGGAATTTTCACAGCTTCTTTCACTTCCGGTAGAATCTCCCGCATAGAACGATCCGTCCCCAAATGACCTCCTGCTTCATTCCCTTCCACGATTACAGCAGCCGCACCCAGCTTTTCCGACAGACGAGCCAGCTTGGCTGATGAAACGATGGGCACCACAGGAATTCCTGCCTCTTGGCCCCAAGTGAACATATCCCGAGAAAACCCCGCCCCGGATACAAGAAGATCAATCTTCTCATCAAAGGCCGCCTTCACGAGTTGAGCGAATTCACGGACTGCAAACATGATATTGACCCCGATAATCCCTTGGGTAAGCTTTCTTGCTTCCCGGATTTCTTGTTTTAATTCCTCGACACTTAGACCACTGCCGGCAATTAAACCGATTCCACCTTCCTCCGCAACGGCTGCGGCCAAGGGGGCCATAGAGATCCTTACGGCCATCCCTCCTTGAATAACAGGCACCTTCGCTATATGCTGAGCGAGGCGAAGTTCTGGAATTCTCACTTTAGTTCCTCCATTCACATCAAACGGTATGAATACCGATATTTTTCCACCTGGATTTCAAATCTCATTCCTCTATATCAATCTCTCAATCCTTGATGCATCAATTGCAAAATAGTACCTGATACCAAAATCAGCTTCTAAGTCACCCTTGAATTGAAAGCAACGAAAGCTTTAAAAGAAAGTCCCGCAGCATTCTACGGGACTCTCTATGTACTCGGGGTTACTGATTTTCCTTGATGTAATTCACTGCATCACCCACGGTACGAATTTTTTCTGCGTCCTCATCTGGTATATCGAGATCAAATTCTTCTTCAAGAGCCATAATAAGTTCAACGATATCCAAAGAATCCGCATTTAAATCTGCGAAGGTGGTTTCGAGTGTAATTTCATCTTCCTCTACCCCAAGTTGATCAACTGCGATAGATTTGACTTTGTCAAAAATGCTCATGCTGCCTATTCACCTCCTCTCAAGGGTCAATGTGGACCTACCTTTATCATTAGCCTCTTTCGGCTTAGACCTATGTGTTAATCCTACTATATTACATAGCCATTCCGCCGTCTACTGAAAGTGTTTGCACCGTTATATACGATGCTGAAGGCGAAGCTAAAAAGACCACTGTCTGTGCTATATCTTCCGGCTGACCCATTCTGCCTAAGGGTATTTGTGTCATAACCTGACCCTTAACCTCTTCTCCTAAGGATTCCGTCATATCCGTTGCAATATACCCTGGAGCGACAGCATTGACTCGAATTCCCCGAGAGGCCAGCTCCTTGGCGATGGATTTTGTAAAGCCGATAATTCCCGCTTTAGCAGCAGCATAATTAGCCTGTCCGGCATTGCCGGTAATACCCACCACGGAAGAAATATTGATGATCACTCCGGAGCGTTGCTTCATCATCGACTTACTGACAGCCTTGGTGCATAAGAAAACCCCTTTGAGATTCGTGTCCAATACCGCATCCCAGTCCGTTTCCTTCATCCGTAGCAACAAGGTATCTCGAGTAATTCC
>JAEYTO010000017.1 GCA_023433925.1 Pseudomonadota bacterium
ACCCACCAAGGGCCACGGGCCCTTGGAACCCGTGTTCCGGCGGGGAGGCGACCCTCGGAGACTCGGGTCGCCTCCCCGCCGGGCGATCCATGGCGAAGCATTTCGGCAAGTATTGCATTGTCCGCCAAGTCTCAAGCAACACAGCAAAAACAATGGGGTCCAGGGGCCCGTGGCCCCTGGCGGGGTGAGGTGTGGAGAGGGGCGGCGCCCCTCTCCACGTTTAGCGCCACCACGTAGGCGGCAACGCAATTCACTTGCGCTGTCAACGCCGAAGCGAGCGTCTCAGAGTCGAACTGCCCTAGACGGCCGTGCCCGGCTTCTTCCGCCAGGGATTCTCCTGCCCAGTGGCCAAGCGGCGGATGTTCTCGCGGTGCTTCCAGTAGATGACGACGGCCACGAGCACGGTGATGGGCACGAAGCCGATGCGGCCCGTGAGCAGGGTGAACACGGGCAGGGCCGCGCCGAGCGTCAGCGAGCCCAGGGACACATAGCCCGTGATGGTGATGACCGCCACGCAGCAGAGCGCGGAGAAGATCAGCGCCGAGGGCGTGAGGGCCAGGAACACGCCGATGGTCGTGGCCACGCCCTTGCCGCCCTTGCCCGATAGGAAGGGCGAGTTCGTGTGGCCGACGATGGCCGCCAGGCCCACGAGGCTCAGGAAGAACCAGCCGTCGCTGAAGGTCATGGCCGCGGCCGCGGGCGCCCAGCCCTTGAGCAGGTCCAGGGCCAGCACGGCCAGGCCGTAGCGCGTGCCGCACAGGCGCGAGACGTTGGTGGCCCCGGTGTTGCGGCTGCCTTCCAGGCGCGGGTCCACGCCGCACACGACCTTGGCCACCAGGAGGCCGAAGGGTACCGAGCCGATGAGGTAGGTCATGAGAATCCAGCCGATGCTCAGGAACATGGGCAGACTCCTTTGTCGCGCGGGTCCGAGGGGATTCTAGGCACCGGGCTCCTCCTCGGCCTCGGACACGCGGATCTCGTTGCACAGGGGATCGATCTTGCCGAAGCGCAGGCTGAAGCGCTGTCCGGGATAGGTCTTCTCGCCGAGCATGTCGCGCGGGACGCGCACGAAGATCTGTACGTCGGGCACGGCCAGGCTGACCAGGCCGCCGCAATCGTCCACGGCCACGCCGGTCCAGGACATGGCCTTGCGGTTCTGGAGCAGGTGCAGGAGCTTCCAGTAGCGCGGCCGGAAGCGCTGCACCTTGCCCACGGCCTCCAGGCGCGCGGAGATGGCCGGCTGCATGGCCTCCAGCTCCTCGCGCGTGAACAGCGGCGAGCCCGTGGTCAGGGCGCGCTGAACCTGGGCCACGTTGACCAGGTCGGTGATGCGCCGCAGGGGCGAGGTGGCCGGGCTGTAGGCCGCCACACCCAGGCCCTTGTGCGGCTTGGGCTGGATTTCGAGCACCGTGGGCCCGAAGTGCTTGACCACCCGATAGACCTCCTCGGGCGCGCTCCACACGCCGGCCGCGTCCTTGGGCAGCACGGCGTCCTGGGCGCGATGGTAGAGCGGCACGCCGCGCTCCATGGCCCAGCGCGCCACAAGCTCGTTGGCCAGGATCATGAGCTCGCTCACGAGCGTCTGGGCCAGGGGCGTGGGCTCCTTGAACTCCAGACGCACCTGGGGCGAGTCGCCGTCTTCGAGCACGATCTCGGGCTCTTCGCGCTCGATGACCACCGCGCCGCCGCGAATGCGCCGCTCGCGCAGCCGCAGGGCCAGGTCGGCGGCCGCGGCCCAGGACTGGTCCGAGGACAGGCGCTCCTCGGCCTGGTGATAGGTGATGTTCTCGGAAACAGCGATGCGCGCGAAGCGCAGGCCCGTAAGCGCGGGCTCGCCGGCGGCATCGACGCGCACGTCGAGCACGAGGGCCGGCCTGGGCTGGCCCTGGCGCAGGCTGTAGACATCCTCGGCCAGCTCGCGGGGGAGCATGTGGCTCGTGGCCTCGGGCAGGTAGAGGCTCGTGGCGCGGTCGAGGACCGCGCGGCCCAAGGGGCTCCCGAAATCCCAGTGCACGGCCGGGCAGGCCAGGGCGATGGTGGCCCTGATGCTCTCGCCGTCGCCCTCGTGCTCGGCCACGAAGGCGTCGTCGATGTCCGTGGTCGTGGCCGCGTCGATGGACACGAAGGGCCGCGCGTCGGCCTCCACGTCGAGGGCGTCGCGCTTCTCGCGCAGGGCCGCGACCTCGGCGGCGTGGGGCTCGGCCCAGGCCTCGGTCGCATCGTAGCCGGCACGATCCAGGAAGTAGTTGTAGTGGGGCGGCACGATGCCCCAGCGTTCGGCGAGGATGAGCGCCAGGAAGGGGTGCTCGGGCAGGCCCCGGCGCACCTCGCGCCAGAGCGGATCAGCGTCCTTGCCCTCCGGGTCGGCGATGCACGCCTTGAGCATGTCCGCGAGCACGGCCGCGGTCTCGGCATCCGGCCGGCCGCGCAGCTTGTCCAAGGCCACCGGGCCGTTGCCGGATTGCCAAAGTTCCTTGAGGAAGGCTTGGCCCACGCCGATGACCTTGTCGCGGATGCGCGCGGCCTCCTGCTCGGCCAGCCGCGTCTCCACGGTCCCGGCCGTGTACGGGTGGAAGTCGGGCGGCTGGAACTTGAAGTGCGTCTTGCAGTCCAGGAGCACGCGACCCATGGCCGCGACCTGATCCGGATCCGGGTCCGCCCACAGAAGCTCGGCGAACCATTCGGCCCTGGCGTGCTCGACCTCGCCCTGGGCCATGGACCACAGTTCCGGAAGGTCGATGGCCTCGGCCAGCTCGCGGCGGCGGGTCAGATGGCTGTCCAGGAGGCGCTCGATCTCGGCGCGGCTCAGGCCGGAGGGATAGGCCGGCCCGGACCAGGGCAGCAGCCGCGCGGCAGGGACATTGGCTTCCCGGCGGCTGTGGGTCAGCACATGCAGCTTGCCCGACTGCTCCTCGGCGACGTAGGCGATCTGCGGCTGGTTGCCCTGCATGAATTCGACGACGCACCCGGGTCCAGGGTAGCGGACGAGCCTTGCCATGTCACATCCTGTGGCGTTTGCCGCCTGGCGGACGCGTTGCGTCCTGACGCAGGCGGATTCCGGGCCGCGCCGGGCGCTGACCTGTAGATTGTACGGTAAAACCGGACCGAGGGAAACTGGTTCCCCGGCCGGGTCAAGGTCGATGCCTATTGGCGCATCCCGCGCAAGGGCCGGGAAGGCCTTTCTTCCCTGAGAACCCCGCGGGGGATTGCGGTCCCCCGAAATCGCACGGTGAACTGGCAAGCCATTCCATGGCGGCTTGCCAGCAAGCCGAGTAAATACTCCCAACCCAAGAACCACGGGGCTCCAGGGGACAATCGTGCAGGACGGCACGATTGGACGTCGCCGCCTTGAGCGACGCCCTCGGGGCGAGGGCCAGGAC
>JAEYTO010000033.1 GCA_023433925.1 Pseudomonadota bacterium
AGCTAGGCTCAGGCATTGCACGCGGATGCTGCGCGCCTGCTCGCATAGGGCGGGCCATCCTGGCCCGCTCGGCCTGTTTTGCGACAGGCTGCCTAAGAGCCAGGAACAAAACCCCTCGGACACCTTCCGAGGGATTGCTATTGCTCACGCTTCTATCAGGTCGGGTAGGTTCGTAGCTCTAGGCCAGCACCGCGAAATAGGCCAGGGCGAAGACCAGGAGCAGGGCGCAGGGGGCCAGGAGCCTGCTCCAGGCCGCGGCCAGATCGACCTCGAAGTACTGGCAGGTCAGCACGTAGCAGACGTGCAGGGGCGAGACCATGACGCCCAGGAAACCGGAGAAGAGGTTGAGCACCAGATAGGGCGCGAGGCTGTCCATGGCCCCGGCCTGCTGGAGCAGGCCCAGCAGGAGCGGCAGGGTCGCGCCCACGAAGGCCATGGTGATGCCCGAAACCATGCCCACAAGGAAGGGCAGGAGCATGACCGCCGAGAACAGGGCCATGGAGCCGCCGGCCGAGCGCGACAGGTCCTCCACCACGCCGGCGCCGGCCATGACGTCCTTGAACACGATGATGGAGGCGATGACCAGCAGCATGCCCAGGAGCTTGCGCTGCATGAGCACGCCGAGCAGGAAGCGCGCCCCAAGGCGGTTCATGGCCAGGGCCAGGAAGATGGCCGCGATCAGACCGGCGATGATGCCCCACTCGTAGGACCATTCCGGCCGCACGGCCGAGAGCAGCGCTTCCAGGCCCAGGGAGCCCAGGATGGCCGCGATGAGCGGCAGGCTGTGGCGCACGGCCTGGCGGGCGTCGCGGAATCCGCCCTCGCCGGCGGCCTCGGCCGCCAGCGGCAGGCGCGAAGGCCGCAGGAGGAACCACCAGCCCAGGAACGTGAAGAAGACCATGCCCGGCAAGGTGTAGCCGATGAGCGTGATCAGCGGCACGCCGGCCAGGGACGAGGCCAGGATGATGCCGGGGTAAAGGGGAAAGATGAGCTCCCACATGTGCCGGAACCAGTAGTTGAGCAGGACCTTGTCCTCGGGGCGGATGCCCATGCGCTCTGCGACGCTGCCGAGCATGGGCGCGGAGAAGATCGCGCCGCCGGGCATGGGCAAAAGCCCGATGAGCGAGGGAAAGAAGGCCAGGCGCAGCCTCGGGCTGGTCAGGTAGCCGGACAGGGCGTCCATGAGCCGCCGGTTCTGGCCGCTCAGCTCCAGGATGTCGCTCAGCACGAGGATGAGCCCCACGACCACGGCCAGCAGGATCGTCTTTTCCGTGGTCAGGGCCACCACGGCCGTGGACAGCCAGGCCCGCGGAGCCATGCCGAAGATGAGCCCCAGGAGCAGGCCGCCGCCCAGGATGGACGGCCACAGGCCCAGGCGGAAGCGGATGCCCGCCAGCATGGCGGCGAAGACGGCGAAGAGCTTGATGAGGGGCAGGAAGCCCGCGAGCGCGTCCATGGAATGACCTCGGAGGGATGAACTCGGGAAGGCCCGCCGGCGGCGGGCAAGGTACGTTCTTGCACCCGCCCGGCCGGTGAAGCAAGAGGAAACCGCGCCTTTTTATGATTTGACCATGCCGGTGCCGCTTGATACCCAGACAATGGAATAGTGGACCAACCCTCCTTTAATGACAGCGAGGCTTTTCCATGAAAACAAGCGGCTTACTTGATCAGCTCCTTGGGTCCGGCCGAGCGGCGATGCAACGGAAGTCTGTCGGGAGGACCGCCCTCGGCAAGGGCTCTGGGGGCACGCTGGGCGGCATGCTCTCGGGTGGGGGCGGCCGCTCCCTGGCCACCGGCGCGATAGGATTGCTGCTCGGCGGGAAGCTGGCGCGCAAGATGGGAGGAAAGGCGCTCGGCTATGGCGGCATGGCCGCGCTCGGCGTCATCGCCTACAGGGCTTTCGGCAACTGGCAGCGGCGGAACATGGCTTCCGCGCCCCAGGGCCAGCCCCAGACGCTGGACCGTCTGTCCGAACAGGAGGCCGAGTCCCACAGCCGGGCCGTCCTGCGCGCCCTCATCGGGGCCGCCAAGGCCGATGGCCATATCGACGACCGCGAGCGCCGGCTGCTTCACGATGAGATCGCCAAGCTGACCGAAGACCAGGAAGTCCGGGACTGGTTCGACCAGGAGCTGAACAAGCCCCTCGACCCGTCGGAGGTCGCCAGGTCCGCCGACACTCCGGAAATGGCCGCCGAAATGTATCTGGCCAGCCTGCTGATGATCGACGAGCAGAACTACATGGAGCGCTCGTACCTGGAAGAGCTTGCGCGCCAGATGAACATCGAGCCGTCCCTCAGGGCCGAACTGGAAAAGCAGGCCTGGGAGGCGGCGGGCAACGCATAAGGGCGCGGGCCGGCGTTGACGTGATCCCGGCGCTGAAAACGGCCCTGGTCTTCCCGAAACGGTCGCCAGCCGTCGCCAGCCTTGTCCGCCCTGTCCGGCATCCCGCGGCCGCCATGCCCGGCAGGCGCAAGCCGGTCCACGCGCCGAGGCTCATGCCACCGCCTCCTCCCGCCCGCGGTCGCCCTCCAGTTGCGGCGCGGCGAACAGCCCGGCCTTGTCGATGACCTCGGTGTGCTCGCCGAAGACGAAGGCTACGTCGCCGCCCTGGAGCCGGAAGGCTGCCTCGGGGTTGGCGATCATCTCGCCGCCTCGCCTGACCGCCACCAGGTTCAGGCCGTGGGTCTTGCGCAGCTCGGACTCCTTGAGGCTTTTGCCGTCCAGGAACGAGCCCGGCTCCACGGCCAGGGACGTGACCTCGAAGCCCGAGCAGACGCCGCTCAGGTCGCAGTAGGGCTCGCCCGAGACCTGGGGTTGGCGCAGCCTGCCGTAGCCTTCGGCGCGCACCTGGAAGGTGAAGCGCTCGATGTCCCGGCGCGGCACCAGGTAGGCCGAGAGCACGCGATTGAAGATCTCCACGGACGTCTCGAACTCCTCGGGAATGACCTCGTTGGCGCCCAGGGCTTGCAACGGCTCGATCTCGGCCAGGAAGCGCGTGCGCACCACGATGCGCAGGACCGGGTTGGCCTTGCGCGCGGCCTCGGCGATGCGCCGGATGGCCGCCGGGTCGGCGATGACCACGGCCAGGATGCGCGCCCGGCCCACGCCGGCATGCTCCAGCACCGCGGATTGGGCCGCGTCGCCGTAGAAGATGGGCTCGCCCTTGGCCGACTCGCTGCGCACGGTGTCCGGGTTCATCTCCACCACCACGTAGCGGATGCCGGCCATTCTGGCCGCGCGGGCCAGGTGTCGACCGCCCACGCCGAAGCCCACGATGATGAGGTGGTCGCCGTGGGCCTCGGTCTCGCACTCATGGCCGGCGGGCACCAAGGGGCCGCCGGACAGCGGGGCCTTGCGGGCCAGGAAGGCCGACACGCGCGGCGCGGCCATGATGAGGAAGGGCGTCACGGCCATGGTCAGGATGGCCGCGGCCAGGAAGAGCTGGTACTCGGTCCCGGCCAGCAGCCCTTGGGACACGCCCACGCCGGCCAGCACGAAGGAGAACTCGCCGATCTGGCCCAGGGCCAGGCCGGCCTGGGACGCCACGCGCAACGGGTAGCCCAGCACCAGGCCCGCGCCGGTGGCCAGCGCGGACTTGACCACCAGGATGGCCAGCGTGACCAGGCCCACCAGGGCCAGGTTGTCCATGAAGTAGCCCAGGTCCAGGAGCATGCCGATGGACACGAAGAACACGCTCGTGAACACATCGCGGAAGGGCAGGATGCCCTCCAGGGCGCTCAGGCTGTACTCGGACTCGCTCATGAGCAGCCCGGCCAGGAACGCGCCCAGGGACAGGGACAGCCCCACGGCCGAGGTCAGCAGGGCCACGGAGAAGCACAGGCCCAGGGTGGTCATGAGGAACAGCTCGCGGCTGCGCGTGCGCACGACCATGAGCAGCACGCGCGGGATGACCCACCTGGCCAGCACCCACAGCAGGGCCAGGATGAGCGCGGCCTTGCCGGCCAGGAGCAGCAGCGAAGGCCCGAGCGTCCCGCCCTTGCCCGACAGGAAGGGCACGAGCAGCACCATGGGCACCACGACGAGATCCTGGAAGATGAGGATGCCCAGCGTTATGCGGCCGTGCGGCGCCTCCATCTCGGCGCGGTCGGACAGAATCTTCAGCACCACGGCCGTGCTGGACAGGGCCGCCAGGAAGCCGGCGAAAACCGCCTTGCCCAGGGAGAAATCCAGCAGTGAAGCCAGGCCGTCGAAGGCGATGATGGTCAGCAGCACCTGGGCCGCGCCGCCCAGGAAGACCGGCTTCCTGATCCGCAGAAGCTCGTTGAAGGACAGCTCCATGCCGATGACGAACAGGAGCAGGATGACGCCGATCTCGGCCAGCACCTCGACCTCGTGGGTCGCACCCACTAGGCCCAGGCCGTGCGGTCCGGCCAGCACGCCGGTCAGCAGGAAGCCGATGATGGCCGGGATGCGAAAACGGTGGCAGACGACGATGACGCCGATGGACAAGCCGAAGATGACGACCGCTTCCCTGAGGATTGGCAGTTCCATTTTAACGCCTTGCGCGGACCTTGAAGATTATTGTACCATGCCGGAAAGGCCACGCGGCATTCTGCCCGGCCCGCGGCCAAAAGTACAGGCCGCCTCCAGCCAAACTCGGAACTCATGAAACGCCAATTGCTAGACCTTCTGGCCGAGGTGGCCTCCGCCATCCTGCCCATCACCGGCATCGTTCTGCTCCTGCATCTGTTCGCGACCCCCCTGGACAATGAGCACCTCGCACGCTTCCTCGGCGGCGCGGCCATGATGTTCGTGGGGCTCATGTTCTTTTTCATGGGCGTGCGCACGGGCTTCCTGCCCATGGGAGAAACCGTGGGCAACGACCTGCCCAGGATCGGCTCCGTGCCGATCATCATCGCCGTGGTCTTCGCCCTGGGCGCCATGATGGCCCTGGCCGAGCCGACCGTGCGCGTCCTGGCCCATCAGGTGGAGACGGTTTCCGCCGGCCGGATCGGCGGGAATGTCCTGATGTTCACCATCGCGGCGGGTGTGGGCGTCTGCGTGAGCGCGGCCGTGATCCGCATCTTCCTCGGCATCCCGATCTCCCGCCTGCTCGCCGGCGGATACATCCTGGCCTTGCTGCTGGCCGTCTTCGGGCCTTCCGATTTCGTGGGCCTGGCCTTCGACGCGGGCGGGGTGGCCACCGGGCCGATCACGGTTCCGTTCGTGATGGCCCTGGGGCTTGGCGTCGCCGCGGTGCTGGGCGGCAAGTCGGCCTTCTCCGACGGCTTCGGGCTGGCGGGCTTGGCCTGCCTCGGACCCATCCTGGCGGTCCTGCTGCTCGGGGCGCTGGCATGAGCCTGCTGCTCGAATTCCTCGACGTGCGCCAGACCGCCTGGGGCGTGCTGCAAGCCCTGGGTCCCATCCTTGTCTTCTTCCTGGTCTTGCAGGCCCTGCGCTTTCGTCTGCCGCGCGAATACATGCTTGGGATCATCAGGGGCGTGGCCCTGACCTTCGTGGGCCTTGTCCTCTTCCTGCAGGGCGTGCAGGTGGGATTTCTTCCCGCGGGCGAGTCCCTGGGCAGGTCCCTGGGCCAGATCGGCAGCCTGTGGCTGCTGATGCCCGTGGGCTTCTGCCTCGGCTTCGCGGCCACCGTCGCCGAGCCGTCCGTGCGCGTGCTGGGCCACGAGGTTGAAAAAGCCTCCCTGGGCCGGATCAAGAGCTGGGTCATCGTCCTGACGCTCTCCCTGGGCGTGGCGTTCCTGATGGCTCTGGCCATGCTGCGCGTCACGCAGGGCATCTCCATCCTCTACTTCCTCGTCCCCGGGTATCTTGCGGCCATCGCGCTCATGCGCTGCACCCCTCCGGCCTTCGTGGGCATCGCCTTCGACTCCGGGGCCGCGTCCACCGGGCCCATGACCGCGACCTTCGTCATGTCGCTCATGCTGGGGATAGCGGCCCAGATGGAGGGCAGGGATCCTGTCCGCGACGGCTTCGGGCTGGTGGCCATGGTCACCATGGCCCCCATCCTCGCCATAATGTGCCTCGGCTGCATCCAGGAATTCCTAGGGAGAAAGCGATGAAGCTACAGACCAATCAGGATCTTATCATAACCATCGTGAACAAGGGCTGGAGCGAGCGGGTCGTCAAGTCTTCCAAGGCGGCCGGCGCCGAGGGCGGCACCATTCTCTTCGCACGCGGCACCGGCGTGCGCGAGCGGACGACCTTTTTCGGCATCTCCGTGGAGCCTGAAAAGGAACTGGTCCTGACCATCGTCCCGAACACCCTTACGGAGAAAGTGCTGCAAGCCATTGTCGACGGCGCCGGCCTGGAGAAGCCCGGCGCGGGCATCGCCTTCGTGCTGCCGCTCAAGGCCGTGGCCGGCATCTGCCACCTCCCGCCCGAGGCCACCTCCCTGGGCGAGACGGTCTGCGACTGAGCGGATTCTCCCTGGCCCGCCCCTGTTGCCCGCTCCCACGGCTTGGACTATGATGGCTGATCGCCCGGCCGGGCGAAATCCCAGCACTGGAGGTAGGCCATGAGCCAGACCCCTGAAGGCAAGGCCCGCCTGCGCAAGCACATCATCGACACGATCCTGGAGCACGTCTCGCGCGACGAGGCCCGCCGCCGCGAGGCCCTGAGCGAGTTCTTCGGCGTGACCCTGCCCGCCGTGGACGACGCCCAGACCCAGAGGCTCGCCGAGCTGGTGCCCCCGCTTCTGCCCGAGCTGTACGAAAAGTGGGCCGGCATGTTCGTGGAGAGGCTCTTCGAGACCGTGCCCGAGGAGCAGATCGAAGACCTCTGCCGCCCCGGCGAGAAGAGCCGAGCCACGCTGCTGCTCGTGTACATCATGTTCATGGAGTCGGAGCGCATGGAGAAGCAGGTCGCCCAGGATCTGCGCGAGCGCGGCATCACCGCCGGGGTCCAGGACGAGGCCTCCCAGGACGCCATGGCCAACTACCTGCGCGCGCGCCTGAGCAGCCTGGCCGTCGAGGCGCGCAAGCTCCAGTAGCCGGGGGCGTCGAACGGCCAGGACAAAGGCTAAATTCCTGGCCACGCCGTGTCCGGCGATGTACCCGCACGAGAACCGGGAAGGGCTTCACCCTCCCCGGACCCATCCACAAGGGCCCGCTCCCGGCAAGGCGGCCACTTGACCCCGCTTTTTACGAATACCTTGATTCCCTTTTACAGGCCTCTTGGCTCCGCTATTTCGGCGATTGCTCCCCAGTAGCCCGCTAGAACCCGCGCTCGCACGCTACCGGCCCATGGCCACACCTTCGGTCTCCTCCAAATTTCAGATACTCGTGGCGCATGGCGACAAAAATCGTGTATCATGCCCTGTGCTGGAGCCTTTGGGGCTCCAGAATCCATGCACGGCAAGCCCTGGGGAGGGATACACGCATGAACTGCCGTCCCGCGATCATGTTGGCCGCCCGCCTGGTACTGCTCATGGCCGCGCTCCTGCTGCTGGCCATGCTGCACGCCTCTGCCGCGTCGGGCGAGGAAACCGATCTGAGGCTCTATTGGGACAAGGGGCTCAAGCTGCGCTCCGAGGACAAGGCCTTCCGCATGAGCATCGGCGGCCGCATCCAGGCGGACTGGGCGGCCATGGCGGCGAACAGCGATCTCGACGAGGCCCTCGATGCGGGCGACGGAGGCGCGGGGGACCCGCTCACCGGCTTCGGCGTGGAATTCAGGCGGGCGCGCCTGAGCGTCCAGGGCGACATATACGAGGACGTGTATTTCAAGGCCCAGCTCGACTTCGCGCCGGCCTTCGACGGCGAGGAGGTCCAGCCCAGGGACCTCTACGCGGGCTATCACTCGGCCTTGGGCGACCTGACCTTCGGCCAGCACTTCGTGCCCTTTTCCCTGGAAGCCACGACAAGCTCCAACTACATCACCTTCATGGAGCGCTCCATCGGCGTGGACGCCCTGGCGCCCAGCCGGCGTATTGGCGCGTCGCTCTTCAACGGCGCGGACGGGCGGCTGACCTGGCAGGCCGGCGCGTTCTCCACGTCCGAAGGCGGGAACGAGTACGACAACGAGGACAACTGGTTCGCGGCCGGCCGCGTGACCGCCCTGCCCTGGCTGGAGGACGACGGCGGGCGTCTCCTGCACCTGGGCCTGGCCTATGCGCGCCAGTTCGCCTCGGGCGGCAACGACATCCGCTACCGGGCCAGGCCCGAGGCGCACCTCGCGCCCTCGCGCCTGGTGGACACCGGAGACCTCGACGCCTTCGGAAGCGACCTGCTGGGGGCCGAGGCGGCCCTGGTGCTGGGTCCTGTCTCTCTCCAGGGCGAGTACGTGGCCGACTGGGTGCGCCGGGAGGACGGCGCGGGCGGCGACCTGTTCTTCCAGGGCTACTACGCCTTCGTGAGCTGGTTCGTGACCGG
The DNA here is from genome assembly GCA_023433925.1 of Pseudomonadota bacterium. Classification (GTDB taxonomy): domain Bacteria; phylum Desulfobacterota; class Desulfovibrionia; order Desulfovibrionales; family Desulfovibrionaceae; genus Desulfocurvibacter. The sequence continues at coordinate 8,355 of JAEYTO010000033.1, forward strand.
CGAGCACCGGGAGTACAAGGATGGCGTGTTCTCGCGGGTCAGCCCGAACGAGAACTTCAGCCTGGCCGACGGCGGGCCGGGCGCCTGGGAGCTGGCCCTGCGCTGGTCCGATCTGGACCTGAACAGCAAGGATGTCGAGGGCGGCCGGCTCCAGGACGTCACCGCCGGGGTCAATTGGCACCTGAACCCCAACACGCGCGTCATGCTCAACTACGTGCACGCCATGGTCAGGGACAGGGATTCCGAGGACGTGGTCATCGACGGCCGCGAAAGCGCGGACATCGTGCAGATGCGTTTCCAGGTGGACTGGTAGCCGGCGGCCCGGAGCGAGGTCCGGGACACGGCTCGCGGCCACGGCTTATCATTGCGCGGTCCGGGGTTTGTGCTATGCATGAGGCTGGCCGCGCATGCCCACGCACCCCAGGAGGCTGACCAATGGACGTGAAGACCATCCTCTGGCCCACGGACCTCTCCGAAAACTCGCTCAAGGCCCGCGACCACGTGCATGAGCTGGCCATGAAGCACAACGCCAAGGTCATCGTGCTCTACGTGGGCATCGACCTGAAAAACTACTTCCCGGCCTACGGCAACTATCCCAGCATCGAGCTGTACGAGCGCTTCGAAGCCTGGGAGCAGGAGCAGGCCGCCGAGCGCCTGCGGCATGTCTGCGAGGTCAAGCTCGCGGGCTGCCCGGACGTGCGCCCGGAAATCGTTACCGGCGATCCGGGCATGGAAATCCTCAAGGCCATCCAAAGGCACGGGGCGGACCTCGTGGTCATGACCTCCCACGGCCACGGCCACGGCAACCGCGAGAAGGAGAGCCTGCACCCCGGCCGCACGGCCGAGTTCGTCAGCCGCCGCTCGCCCGTGCCCGTGCGCCTGGTCAATCCGTACACGACATGACGCCAAGCCCGTGAAAGGCTCAGTTCTTGGCCAGCAGCGTGTGGATGAGCAGCTCGGCCTCCTCGGCGGCCACGGGCCGCGAGAACATGAAGCCCTGGGCCTCGTCGCAGTTGAGTTCGCGCAGGGTCTGGAGCTGCGCGGACTGCTCCACGCCCTCGGCCACCACGCCCAGGCCGAGGTTGCGGGCCAGGGAGACGATGGTGCGGATAATCTCCAGGTTGTCGTGGGCGCCCTCCAGGCCGCTTATGAACGAGCGGTCGATCTTGAGCATGTCGATGGGGAAGCGTTGCAGGTATGACAGCGAGGAGTAGCCCGTGCCGAAGTCGTCGATGACCAGGCACACGCCCAGCTCCTTGAGCTGATTGAGCTTCTCCACCGTGGCCTTGACGTCCTGCATGATCACGCTTTCGGTGATCTCCAGCTTGACGCGCCTGGGCGGCAGGCCCGTGTCGCGCAGCACCCCGCGGATGAAATCCACGAGATCCTCCTGCATGAGCTGCTTGCCGGAGATGTTCACGCTCACGCACAGCTCCGTGGCGTCGGCCTGCTCGGTATCCCAGCGGGCGAGCTGCGCGCAGGCCTCGGAAATGATCCATTTGCCCAGGGAGACGATGAGCCCGGTCTCCTCGGCCAGGGGGATGAACTCCTGCGGCTGAACCAGGCCCCGCTCGGGATGCTCCCAGCGCGCCAGGGCCTCGAAGCCTTCCAGCCGACCGGTGATCACGGAGACGATGGGCTGGTAGTGCACGCGCAGCTCTCCGTGCTGGATGGCGTGGCGCAGCTCGGTCTCCAGGCGCAGCACGCGCACGGCGTTCTCGTGCATCTGGCGGTTGAAGACCTTGAAGCGGGCCTTGCCCAGCTCCTTGGCCCGGTACATGGCGATGTCCGCGTCGCGCAGGAGATCCTCGGAGCTTTCGTATTCCCGCGAGCGCAGAACCATGCCGATGCTCGCGCTCGTGAAGACCTTGGTGCCCTCCACGTTGAAGGGCTCCTCGATGACGTGCAGGAGGCGCTTGGTGATCTGGACGACCTCGCGGTGGTTGCGGAATTCCTCCAGGAGCACGGCGAACTCGTCGCCGCCCAACCTGGCCACCGTGTCCATGCTGCGCAGGCAGCACTCCAGCCGCCTGGCGATGGCCGTCAGGAGCTCGTCGCCGGCCTTGTGGCCCAGGGAATCGTTGACCCACTTGAAGCGGTCCAGATCCACGAGGAGCACGGCGAAGCGGTAGTCGTTGCGGCGCTTGGAGCGCTCCAGGGCCCGCTCCAGGCGCTCGTGGAAGAGCACGCGATTGGGCAGGCCGGTCAAGGCGTCATGGAAGGCCTGGTGCGTGAGCTGCTTCTCGAAGGCCTTGCGCTCGGAGATGTCCGAGAAAATGCTGTAGACGCCCTTGGTCTGTCCGCCGATCTGCACCGGGTAGCCGACGATGGACACGGGGATGAGCTCGCCGTTCTTGTGGCGGCGGAGCGTCTCGACCTGGAAGAGCCGGCCCGAGACCATCAGGCGGAAGAAATTGTCGGCCTCCATGGCCCGGTCCTCGGTGACGAGGGCCGACCGGCTGAAATGGCCGCGCAGCTCCTCGCGGCTGTAGCCGAAAAGCCGCTCCAGCCCTCGATTGACGTTGAGGATGTTGCCATCGGTGTCCAGAAGCATGATGCCCAGAGGCGAGCTTTCGAACAGCTCCTGGAAGAAGGCCCGCTGCTCCGCCAGGGCCTCCTGCACCTGCTTGGTCTCCGAGAGATCCATGAGCGAGAAGAGGGCCCGGCTCGTGCCCGGAAAGATGGCCATGGTGACGTACACGGGCTTGTGCCCGCCCCGACGGTCGGTGAACTCCGTCTCGAAGGACTGGGGCGCGCGGCGGGTGCCCTCGCGGAACAGCTGGTGGCCATGCTCGACGATCTCCAGGGCCTGGCCCGTGAAGAAGGTGCGGTAGGTCAGGAGCGCCTCGACCTCCTCCCTGCCGTAGCCCGATAAGGACTCGAACTCGCTGTTGACCAGGCAGATCGTCCCGTCGGATTCGGCCACGATGAATGCCGTGCCCGAGTTCTCGAAGAGCGTCTTGTACATGGTCCTGGAGGAGCGCAGGATCTCCTCGGAGCGCCGCCGCTCGGTAATGTCCCGAAAGGTGCCGATGCAGAAGCGCTCGCGGCCGGCGTCCGCCTCGGTGATCTGGGCCTCGGCCGGAAAGCGGCTGCCGTCCGCCCGGCGGCAGAGCGCCTCCATGCGTCGCCCGGCCAGAAGCTCGCGTATGATGCCGGGGCCGCTGCCCATGAGCGTGGACAAGGGCTGGCCCGTCAGGGTCGAGCGCTCGTAGCCGAAGGCCGCCTCGGCCGCCGGATTGCAGGTCGAGACCAGCAGCGAGTCGCGGTCAAAGGTCACGATGGCGTCCGCGGCCGTGCGCACGACGGCCTCGGTCCTGGCCAGGGCGGACTCCAGGGTGCCCATGACCTGATTGTAACGCCGGGCGATGAGCCCGGCTTCGCCGTGAAGCTCGTCGGGCACGCGCAGGGACAGGTCGCCCGTGGCGGCCTGCCGATCCATGGTCAGGAACAGGTCGGACAGGTCGGTGCGCGCGTCGTGCTCGGGGATGCTCAGGCCCGCCTGCTCCTCGCCGGGCGCGGCCCGCAGGGGGTGGATGCGGTTCACGGTACGCAGAATGACCAGAGCCGGCAGGAAAGACACGGCGCAGGCCGCACCGATGCCGGCGATCTGCGCCCAAAGCTGTCCGGCCCTGGTCAGGTTCGTTCCCAGAAGCTCCAGGTCGCCGAACAGGGCCACGGCCAGGGTGCCCCATATGCCGCAGGCCAGGTGCGCCGGCACGGCGCCGAGGGCGTCGTCGATGCGCAGCCGGTCCAGGAGCCGCCCGGCGGCGAGGCAGACCGGCCCGGCCACGAGGCCGATGACCGCGGCGCCGCTCGCGTCCACCGCGTGGCAGCTGGCCGCGATGGCCACCAGGCCGCCCAGGGAGCCGTTGATGAGCCAGGTCGCCCTGGACGCCGAGGCGAGCAGCCGGCCCAGGCCCAGGCAGGACAGGCCGCCCATGGCTCCGGCCAGGATGGTGCGCGCGATGATGAGCGGCATGTCGGAGGTCAAGGCCAGGGCGCTCCAGCCGTAGAAGCCGAGCCAGCCGAACCAGAGTAGGAACGCGCCGAGCGCCGACAGGGGCAGGTTCGAGGCGGCCGGCTCACGCGGCCCGCCCTGTGCGTCGTGGCGGCCCTGCCTGGGACCGAGGACGATGAGCGCGGCGAGCGCGACCCACCCGCCCACGCCGTGCACGACCGTGGAGCCGGCGAAATCGATGAAGCCCATGCCCCCCAGCCAGCCCGCTGGCGCGCCGCGGTCGAGCCCGGCCCAGGCCCAGTGGCCGAACAGGGGATAGGCCAGGGCCGAGACAAGGAAGGCCGTGATGATATGGCCCGAGAAGCGCATGCGCCCGGCCGCGGCGCGCGAAAAGATGGTCGCGGCCGTGGCGCAAAGCATGGCCTGGAAGATGAGGAACGCGCCGGTCCAGGCGTCGCTGCCCAGGGGCAGGAAGCCGCTCCAGCCCGCGAGGCCCATGCGGCTTGCGCCGAACATGAGCCCGTGGCCCAGGGCCCAGAAGGAGACGCTCGCCATGGCGAAGCCAGCGAGATTCCTGCTGGCGACAGTGATGCTGTTCCGCGTGCGCGTCATGCCGACTTCGAGGCACACGAAGCCGGCATGCATGAGAAAGACCAGTGAGGACGACATGAGAATCCAGAGCAGAACCATGGGCTCGTGGTGCATTCCACCCCTCTGCGGCGGGAATAGATCGACAAGCTCGTAGGCTGTCGATGTAGTTGGAGTTTCTTATACGGCGGGCATGTGACGATGTAAAGCCGCACGAAAAATGCCCGTCGCGGGGCGCATCGGCGATTGTGCAGTGCATGGCGGCGTCAAGGCCTGCCCGTCATGGCTAGGTGTTTCCTTCATCCATCTCGCGCGACAGTCGGAGCGGCTCCGATACTCGGGGGACAGACGCCGGCATGGCCCGGAGCCGCCGAAGCTCCAGACAGGCCGCCGTAAAAACCGCCCTGCCCTTTCACCTTCGCCCTGCCTGGGCGGGGCTAGGCCTTGCTCCCGGATGCCGCGTCTCCGGCAGGCCATCCCGGCCGGGGCGGCCCTCCTTTCGACCTCGGCGACCTCGGCGACCTCGGCGGCCTGCGTTCCAGTTCCCGGATCGACCGGCCGGGGCGCGCAACCCGACGCCGCAAAGGCTCCGTCGCGGAATGTCGCGGGGCATCCCCGTGATGCATTGAAGCCGGCGACACGGACCTCGCCATTGCAGTGAGAAGCCCCACAGGGGTAATCCGCCCTCCCCGGGAACCGCCGGCCCCGGAACGGCCGGCGGCGGCGCGCGCCACGACGCGCCAAGGGCATTTCGCCGGCCGATGCCGCGCGAGTCCCTGTCCGGGGACGCGCGCCCGGTCCGCGCATGTCCGCGGCATTGCGCCGCGCCGGGCCTCAGCCCGCGCCGCGCGCCGCCCGTCCCTATCTCACAGTCCCCCGGCAGGATTGATTATTATTTCTCCTGAAGCCCATTAAGCCTCACATCCGGCCAAATAGCCAAAAAGGCATTGTCGATCGTCCTGAAAATGGTACCATGCTTGTGTTGAAGAATGTGTCCGTACAGGAGGAGGAGACACGATGGAGTCATATCTTGAAGATGCGCTCGGCATCGTCAAGGCCCAGGCCGGGGTTCGCCACATGACCGAGGAGGAGATCGTCTCCATGGTGAGGACCCTTGCCGAGGGGATCAAGAGCGCTTCCGGAGAGGTCGAGAGCGAAGGCGAAAGCGAGAAGGGCGAGATTCCCTCCGAACCCATGAAGGCCATCCGCGAACGGAGCGTGCAATGCCTGGAGTGCGGCAAGAAGTTCAAGGTGCTCACCAAGCGCCATCTTGCCCTCCACGGGCTGACGCCCAAGGAGTACAAGGCCAAGCACGGCTACAAGAAGGGCACCTCGCTCATAGCCAAGGGCCTGGCCCGCGACCGTCGCAACAAGATGCGCGAGCTCAAGCTGTGGGAGAGGCGCGGGGGGGGCGAGGGGGCATAACCCGGTTCCGGCGGGTCTCCGCCGGAGTGGGGGGAGGGTGAAAAAGCCGTTGCACGACGGCTTTTTTTCACTCGGCCGAGACGCCCTTGCCGTGGCGGGCATGGCGCTCGGCCAGGCCGCGCAGGAGCTCTTCGCCCACCGCCTGGCGCCGCCAGCCGGTGATGTGCCGCCAGGGCGCATCGGCGCTGCCCAGGAACAGGTCGCGCACCATGTCCGTGACGAGCTTGCGCGGAGCCAGCAGCTCGGGCGGCAGGCCGAGCTCTCCGGCCCGGCGGTCCAGCCTGGCCTTGGCCTCGTCCGCGGCGGCCTTGAGCGCGTGGGTGTGCAGGGGCTTGGGTTGCGCCGGGGGCAGGGCTCCCTCCGGAAGCGTCCTGGCGTCGCGCAGCACGGCCAGCAGGGCCTTGCCGCTCTTGCGCACGACCTGGGGGCGCACGCCCTCCACGGCCGCCAGCCCGGCCAGATTGGTCGGCCAGGCCCGCACCACGGCGCGCAGGGCCTGATCGTCGAGCACGAAGCTGCGCGGCAGGTCGCGGGACATGGCCTCGCGCTCGCGCCAGGCGCACAGGGCGCGCAGGGCGGCCAGCTCGCGGCGGTCGAACTGCCACAGGGAGCGCATGCGCAGGTAGTAGAGCTCGGGGTCGGTCTCGAAGCGGGCCTCGCCCTCCAGGGCGGCGAACTCCTCACGGGCCCAATCCAGGCGGTCGCGCTCGGCCAGGGCCTGCTCCATGGCCCGGCGCATCTCGGGAAGGTAGCGCACGTCCTGGGCGGCGTAGACGAGCTGCGCCTCGCGCAGGGGCCGCCTGATCCAGTTGGAGCGGGTCTCGTCCTTGACCAGCTCCACGCCGAACATGGCCTTGACGAGAGCGCCGTAGCCAGGCTGGAAGCCATGGCCCAGGAAGGCCGCGGCGACCTGGGTGTCGAACACCGGACCCGGCGCGAACCCGCACAGGTAGTAGAGCGCCTCCAGGTCCTCCTGGCAGGAGTGGAAGATCTTGATCAGCCGCTGGTCGGCCAGGGCCTCCACCAGGGGCGAGAGATCGTCCACGGCGAGCGGGTCCACGAGGAAGACCTCGCCTCCGGCCGCGAGCTGCACCAGGCCCAGGGTCGGAAAGTAGGTCCGCGAGCGCACGAACTCCGTGTCCATGCCCACCGCGCCGCTGCCGCGCAGCTTGCGGCAGGCCTCGCGCAACGCCTCGACCGACTGCACCAGGCGCACCTCGCCCGGCGGCTCGGGCAGGGCTCCGATTTCCAGCCCCGGGCCGGGGCCGGTCCCCTGGCTCATATCGCCGCGATCCATGCATGCCTCCCATGGCCTGGGCGCGTTGACTTTTGCTTCGGCCCGCTCGATACCATATACGCATCATCGGGGCCGGCCCGCGCCTGGCGCGGGCTCGCTGAATGTGCATAACCCAAGGAGCACCCCATGACACGCTTGAGCATGAGCGCCCTGCTGACCCTGCTGTCCGCGGGGCTCCTCGTCGGGCATGCGCCGCTGGACGCCCGTGGCCAGGGCCTGAGCCACGACTTCGAGTCCGAGGTGTCTGACGCATGGTCCGAGGACGAGACCTTCCAACTGGGCGGCGGCAAGGTGCTTGGCCTGTTCAACCAACGCAACGACGACTACCCGGACAAGGTCACCCTGCGCCTGGGCAAGGAGCTCGAGGGCCGGCCGGTCGCGGTGGAGTTCGACCTGGTCCTGCTCGGCAACTGGGATGCGGAGGGCTCCAAGGCGGACAGATTCGCGGTCGAGGACGGCGATGGCAACGAACTCCTCGTGGTCGAGGAGTTCCCCTGCGGCCTGACCGATCAGGACGAGAACCTCCCCGAGGGCGCTCCCGGCGCCACCAAGGTCGGCAAACGCTACATGAGGCACTGCGTGCTGCACAAGTCCTTTGTGCTTCCCGCTGGCGCCGAGGAGGTCGTCTTCCAGGGCAAGGTCACTGGCCGGCGTAGCGAGTTCTGGGCCCTGGACAACGTGCGCCTGACCGCTCGGTAAGCCCTTGCCGGCCTTGCCATTGGCCCGGCTTGGGGCTATAGGGAATTGCCAGCCGGGCGCGAGTCCCGGATCACGCCCGGGCCACACTCGGACCACACTCGAATCAGGCCCGGATCACGCCGAACGCTCCGCCCGTCGGGGCAAGGGCCACGGCAAGCGCAGACCAGGGGAGGACGTCATGACCAGCTTTTTCTTCTTTTTCCTCGGCATCGCCGTTATCGGCTTGGCCCTGTACCACATCAAGCACAGCGCCGATAGCGAGTAAGGGCTTTCCGGCTCCGGTCGGACCATGCGCAAGGGGCCGCTCGGCCCCTTTTGCGTTTTATGTGCATCGGCCTTTCCCAAAAACCCGCCAGGCCAGTCAGGCCCATGCTTTGGACAGCCCGCGGAGGGTTTCTCCCACCCTTAACAAAAATGCTCACGGCGCATCCTCGCGAACAGACTGTCTTTGCAAGGATGTAATAATGTTGCTCGGCCTTCCGCCGGTCCCGCGTCAGTCCTTGTCAAGGAACAACCAGCATATCGGCGACTTGGCGACCCGCTCGTTGACCATGCGCCTGCTGGCATGCTCTCTGCTAAATATCGTAAAGAGTCCGGCAGACTCCATCGCCTCCGCCTCCCATCCCGCCTGTATTCCTTCCGCAAGGGGGCCGTTCCGGCCCCTTTTGCATTGCATCCGTGCCCCATTTGCAAGGTGGGGCGATCCCGGATATGTAGCGCGGCAGGAACCGACCATCATGAGGATACCGCCATGTCAGCCCTGCTACTCTTCTCCATAAGCGTCATCATATTTCTCGTCATATCCGCCCTGGGCTACGGGCAGATGCGCAGGGAATTCAATCACCGCTACGAGGAGCTTCTGGGGCGCTTCAACTTCGTGGAGGACGGCTACACCCGCGTCTCCGCCGAGCTGGACCGCGAGCGCGGCCGCGCCAAGGATCTGGCCAAGCAGGTCGAGGAGCTCGGCCTGGACCTTCAGGAGCGGGATCTGATCCTGCGCGAGGTCCTGCCTTCGGCCAACCCCACGGCCATGGACATCCTCCTGTGCAAGGGCCTCATCGGCAAGCGCGAGGCCGAGGCCAAGGCCCCCCAGGGCAAGGACCCGCTCGTCCTGCTCGTGGAGAAGGGCCGGGTCACCGAGGACCAGGCCTACGAGGCCCGGCAAATCTCGGAGAAGATAGCCGCCCTGCGCAAGGTTTAGAGCAGCTTGCAGATGATCGGGAGGGGCTTTGCCCTTCCCAATCCCCATCCACCAAGGTCCGCTCCTGATAAAGCGGCCCTCGGAACCCGCGTCTCATTCGCGGACCGCCTCAGCCTGTCTGGAAGCGTGCGGCTCCAGGGCCAGGGCGCATTCTCCGACGAACTCCTGCCTGACCAGCGCGGCCCCGTCGACATGGCCCGGCCCATAAGCCGCGGCGCAAGCCGCCCGTTTCACGGTCCAAACAGCTCCAAGCCGCGTGCTGAAGGTACATGATCCTGCCTACACCAGGCAGGCAATAGCTCACACGTGACGTCTTCACCAGGCCGAGACAGGCTCTTCATTGCGGACAATGCTCGCGAATCAGGCTCACGCAGATTCATAGCAACACCACCATGGAGAGACCATATACGCATTGCCGACCCCTCTGCACCTTGCAGTGAATCCCCATTCTGACTCGGGATCGCATGGTGGAAAAGGCCAGCCGACCGGTCCGCGGACGCCAATTATAAAAAGCCAGACCGGCTATAATTTTTTTTAGCGCTCTCCCCACTATCCTGACACTGCATGGGGCCCGAGTCTCTATCGAGGGGGAGAAAACCGATGTGCGCCATAGCGGGAATCCTGGACATGCGGGGACGGGCCCTTCCCCCGGATGCGTCCTCGGAAGTGGAGGCCATGGTCGCGACCATGCGCCACCGCGGCCCGGACGAGGCCGGCTGTCGGCACCTGGGACCCGCCGCCCTGGGCCATGCCCGGTTGAGCATCATCGACCTGTCCACCGGCACGCAGCCCATCGGCAACGAGGACGGCTCCATCCAGATCGTGTTCAACGGGGAGATTTTCAACTACCCCGAGTTGCGCGCCGAGTTGGAGGCCCAGGGTCACAAGTTCTCGACGAACACGGACACCGAGGTCATCGTCCACGCCTACGAGGAGCGCGGCCTGGACTGCCTGCGCGACTTCAACGGCCAGTTCGCCTTCGCCCTGTGGGACGGCCCCAGGCAGCGGCTCTTCCTGGCCCGCGACCGCGTGGGCATCTGCCCGCTCCATTACGCCCGGTCCGGCGGACGATTATTGTTCGCCTCGGAGTGCAAGGCCCTGCTCGGCCACACCGGGCTGCCCCGCCGCCTGGACCTGCGGGCCCTGGACCAGTTCTTCACTTTCTGGTCGCCGCTGCCGCCCCGGACCATGTTCGAGGGCGTGAACGAGCTGCCGCCCGGCCACTACGCCGTGGCCGAGGGCGGGGAGCTGCGTCTGGCCCCGTACTGGCGGCTGGACTTCAGCCCTGATCCGCGTCCATGGACCGCCGCCGACGCCGCCGAGGCCCTGGCCGAGGTCCTGGGCGACGCCACGCGCATCCGCCTGCGCGCCGACGTGCCCGTGGGCGTGTACCTGAGCGGCGGCCTGGACTCCTCCTACGTGGCCGCGCGGGTCTGCTCCATATCCTCGGCCCGCCGCTCGACCTTCTCCGTGGAGTTCGCCGACCCGGGCTTCGACGAGTCCGCGCACCAGCGGCTCATGGCCTCCCGGCTGGGCTCGGAGCACGCGAGCGTGCGCGTGGACGACGCGCTCATGCGCCGGGACTTCCTGCGCATGCTCTGGAACGCGGAGAAGCCTTCCTTCCGCAGCGCGCCCGCGCCGCTCTACCGCCTGTCCCGCCTGGCGCGCGAGAGCGGCTACAAGGTGGTGCTCACCGGCGAGGGCGCCGACGAGTTCCTGACCGGCTACAACATCTTCAAGGAGGCCAAGGTCCGGCAGTTCTGGGCCCGCAGGCCTGGATCAAAGCTGCGGCCGCTGCTGCTGGCCAGGCTCTATCCCTATCTCCAGCTGCCCCGCGAGCGCGGCGCGGCCTTCCTGCGCCAGTTCTTCGGCCGCGACCTGGAGCGCACGGACCACCCCTGCTACTCGCACCTGTTGCGCTGGGCCAACACCTCGGCCCTCAAGCGCTTCCTCTCGCCGGAGGTCAGGTCGGCCCTGGGCGGCAACGGCCAGCCCGCGTGCCTGGACGAGCTGGCCGCCGGCCTGCCCGCGGACATGGCCGGCTGGGACGTGGTCTCCCGCGCCCAGTACCTGGAGGCGGCCCTGTTCCTGCCCGGCTACCTCCTGAGCACGCAGGGCGACCGCATGCTCATGGCCAACGCCGTGGAGGGCCGCTTCCCCTTCCTGGACCACCGGGTCATCGAGCTGGCCAACCGGCTGCCGGCCCGCCTCAAGATGCCGGGCCTGCGGGAGAAGTCGCTGCTCAAGCGCGCGGCCGCCGACCTGCTGCCCGCCCGGATCGTGCAACGGCCCAAGCAGCCCTACCGCGCGCCCGCGGCCAAGAGCGTCCTGGGCGTGCCCATGAACGGCCGCGCCGGCGTGCTGCTCTCCCCGGCGGCCATCGCGGGCACGGGATATTTCGATCGGTCCAAGGTGGCCGGGCTGCTGGACAAGCATGCCCGCACTGGCGGAACGCTGGCCGAGATGGAGAACATGGCCCTCATGGCCATCCTCTCCACCCAGGCCCTGCACTGGTCATTCATCGACAACAACGGCCCCATGGCCTGAGCACGCAAGGAGCGAAGGATGACGACAAACGATCCCAAGGCCCTCATCGCCACCCACCTGGTCGAGAACTTCATCTTCGACCGCGGCCGGACCCTGGACCCGGATGCCTCGCTCATGGAGGAAGGCATCCTCGACTCGGTGGGGGTCTTCGAGCTCATCACCTGGCTGGAGCGGACCTTCTCCATCTCCGTGAGCGACCAGGACCTGACGCCCGAGAACCTGGACAGCGTGAACAGGCTCACCGGCTTCGTGCAGGCCAAGCTCGGACTGGTCGCGGCCTGAGCAGGGTCCGTTGAGGCCCGACGGACGTGGGCGAGGCGGAAAGGACCGAACACAAACCATGACGAAAAGGCACGAAATGCGCACGACCTCATCTGCCGATCACGCTTCGGAGGCAGGCGGCCGGCCGGCCGGGCTTCGCCACTGCTCCCGCTGCGTGCTGCCGGAAACCCTGCCCGGCATCCGCTTCGACGAACAGGGCGTCTGCCAGTACTGCCGCGAGAGCGCCCAGGCGGATAACGACAAGGAGCGCCGTGACCGCTGGCGCCGGGAGTTCCTGGCCGCGGTCCGGGACGCAACCCTTGCCGGCCCGGCCGCGAGCCATGATATCCTCATGGCCTTCAGCGGCGGCAAGGACAGCACGTACGCCGTGTACCTCCTGAGCCAGATGTTCGGACTGCGCGTGCTGGCCATGACCGTGGACAACGGCTTCATGTCCTCGGGCGCCATGGACAACATGCGCCGGGTCCTGGACCGCCTGGGCGTGGACCACTTCCTGGCGCGGCCCAGCCAGCCGCTCATGCGCGCCCTGTTCCGCCAGTCCCTGGAGCGCGACCTCCATCCGGCCAGGGCCCTGCTGCGGGCGAGCAGCGTGTGCACGTCGTGCATCTCCGTGGTCAAGGCCCTGGTGCTCAAGACCGCCATGGACATGCGCATCCCCTTCACCGCTTACGGCTGGACACCCGGCCAGGCGCAACAAGAGCACTGCATCATCCAACTCAACTTGGCGCTCATGCGCGCCACCATGGGCAAGACCCGCGACATCCTCGTGTCCGCGGCCGGACCGGGCATGGCCGCCTACTTCCCGGACCTGGAGCGCGCGGACGCCGTGCTGCCCCGCGAGGTGCACCCCCTGGCCCTGGTGGAGTACGACGAGGAGCGCATCACGGACATCATCCGCCGCTTCGGCTGGCAACGGCCAACGGACACGGACCCCAACTCCAGCAACTGCCTGCTCAACGCCCTGGGCAACCGCGAGCACCTGCGGCGTCACGGCTTCCATCCCTACGCCCTGGAGATCGCCGGCATCGTGCGCGCGGGCCGCATGTGCCGCGAAGAGGGGCTGCGCAAGCTCCGGAACGCCGAAGAGGACGGCATGGCGGACATTGTCCGCGAAATGCTCTACGCCGACGCTCAGGCGGCCCCTGCCCTGGCCGGCCCGAAATCCTGAAACCGGGTGCGCAAGTGACGAGAAATCCCATGACGCTCATGCCCAGGATCACCCTGAAAGACGCCACGGCGGACGACTTCGACGCGGCCTACCCGCTTTTGCGGGGCTTCACCGGCACGCACCTGGACCGCGAGGATTGGCGCGCCATCTTCAGCGCGCCGTTCCGCTCCCAGGCGGACTATGTGGGCTACCTTCTGCGCGACGAAGGCAGGGCCGTGGGCTACATGGGCTGCATCTTCAGCCGCCGCCTCATCCGCGGCCGCGAGTTCGATTTCTGCAACCTGAGCTCGTGGATCGTGCTCCCGGAGTACCGCAAGTATTCCATCCTGTTCATGCGCCGCCTGAGCGAGCTGGAGCACTGCGTGCTCACGAGCCTGACCCCGTGCGACAAGGTCTACAACCTGTTCACCCGCAGCGGCTTCGTGCAGGTGGACGACCGCTTCCTGGCCATGCCGCCCCTGCCCTTCGGCTCCCTGCACGAGCCGCCCGTAAGCCTCAGCGCCGATCACGAGGAGCTGGCCCAGCGCCTCACGGGCGATTCCCTGCGCAATTACCAGGATCACCTAAGGATCGATTGCCGGCATTTCCTGGCCGAGAGCAAGGGAGAGACCTGCCATATCGTGTGCACCAAGCGCTACAAGCGCTCGCCCGGCCTGCGTCTGCGCAGCATACCCGTGGCCATGGTGCACCACGCGAGCAATCCGGGGCTCATGGCCCGCTGCCTCGGCTCCATCACGCGCAAGCTCTGCCTGCGCATGCGCGCGGCCCTGGTCATGGCCGACAGCCGCTTCATCGGCGGGCTGAAAACCGCGCCCTTCGCCATGTCCAAGGCCGCGCCGCGCCTCTACAAGCCGTGCAAGGATCAGCCCTTCGAGTTCCTGCCCCACGAAGTGGACAATCTGTACTCGGAGTTCATGCTGCTGAATTATTAGCGGGAAGGACCAAGGAGGCCCTTCCCGCTCCTTCCCTCCGGCCCGCAAACGCGCTACACCCTCTCCATGCGCTCCTTCCGTATCGTCGCGCCCGTACAGCGGATTCCCCAGGTCGAGGAACTCCTGCGCGCCGAGGGCTTCGATTTCGAGCCCGAGCCCTTCGCGCCTTCCATCTGCCGCCGGCTCACGGCCGAGCCCTTCGCCCTGGGCGAGTCCCTGGCCGCCTTCTTCGGCTACGTGTACATCCAGGACCGTTCGTCCATGCTCCCCCCGCTGCTGCTCGACCCGCCCGAGGGCGCGGCCGCGCTCGACATGTGCGCGAGCCCCGGCAGCAAGACGGGCCTGCTCGCGCAGCTCGTGGGGCCGGCCGGCTTCGTGCTCGGCAACGAGCCCAGCCGCGACCGGCTGGAAACCTTGCGCCAGAACCTGCGGCGCATGAACCTCATGCAGGCCGCGACCTGCTCCTACGGCGGCGAGCGGCTGCCCCTGGCCCCGGCGTCCTGGAAGCGCATACTCCTGGACCCGCCGTGCAGCGGCTGGGGCACCGCGGACAAGAACCCGCGGGTCATGGCCGTGTGGAGCCCGGACAAGGTCGAGCCGCTCGTGCGCCTGCAACGGACCCTGCTGCGCACGGCCGCCGAGCTGCTCGCGCCCGGCGGCCGCCTGCTCTACTCCACCTGCACCACCAACGTGCGCGAGAACGAGGAGCAGGCCGCCTGGGCCGTGGAGGAGCTGGGCCTCGTGGCCCGGCCCCTGGACCCGCCGGCCGGCTTCACCTTCGAGCCCGCGCTGCTGGGCCTGGCCGGCGTGCTGCGCGTGGACCAGGCGGCATCCGGGGCGCAAGGCTTCTTCCTGGCCTGCCTGGAGAGGCCGCCGAGCCCCGACGAGAGCGAGGTCGATTCGGACGCGGGCCGTTCGAGCCTGCCCGGCCGCGAGCTGGACACGGCGGAGCTGGGCCTGGACGAGGTCTTCGACTGGTCGCTCCTGCCGCCGGGCAGGGTCTACGATTTCAACGGCAAGGCCCTGTTCCTGCCCGAGCAGGCCATGGCCCTGCCGTCCGGCCTGCGCTGGCAGGGCTTCCTCCTGGGCAAGCTGGCGGGCACGGCCCTGCGGCCCCAGGCCAAGCTGCGCGCCGTGCTCCGCGAGGACGGTGAAGCCGTGCGGCTGGAGGACCCGGCCGAGGTGCGCTCGCTCCTCTCGGGACGAGGCCTGAACGGCGCGGGCCATGGCGCCTACTCCGGCCTGTGGTGGAAGGGGCTGCCCCTGGGCGTGCTCGCGCGCAAGGGCCGCCGGTTGCTATGGGCGGGCGGGTAGAAAGCAGCAATTTCCTGCAATACACCGCCATCGGAATCGGCCATGGCATTGTGCACATGAGGGTCCAGGGAAATCATTTCCCTGGCGGGTGAGAGCCCGAGAGAGGGCGGCGCCCTCTCTCGGTTGAAGATGTATATGGCCCCGATGGCGGGAGCACCTGAGCGCACATGAAGCCCAGTCATGATGTCCGCGTGTGGCGGGACGACGACATGCCGGGGCTGGAGGTCAGCTTCGTGCGCGCCAACAGCCACGCCTTTCCGCGCCACGCCCACGACTACTACTCCATCGGGCTCATGGAGCGCGGCGGGGCCTACTACCTGGACCGGCGCGACGAGTGCTTCATCTCGCCCGGCGAGATCATGCTCATCAACCCCGGCCAGGTGCACACGGGCGTGCCGCCGCGCGGCGTGCGCAACGCCTACCGCATGCTCTACGTGGATACCGGGTGGATGCGCCGGCTGGCCGGCGACCTGGGCCGCCAGGGCTACCCCGAGTTCACGCGCTGGATCGTGGGCCTGCCCCGCGTGCGGGACATGCTCCTGCGCCTGACCAGCCTGGTGGCCGAGCACGGCGAGCTGCTGGCCAAGGAGTCGGCCATGGTCGCGGCCTTCTCCCTGCTCGTGGCCGGCCACGCGACCATGCGCCCGAGGCCTTCCTGGCTGAGCGCCGGGCCGGGCTCCGAGCCCTCGGCCGTGCGGCGCGTCAAGGACTACCTGCACGCTAGGCTCGATGCCAGGGTCTCCCTGGAGGACCTGGCCGCCGAGGCCGGCCTGAGCCGCTATCACCTGCTGCGCGTGTTCAAGGCCGCCACGGGCCTGTCGCCCTACGCCTACCAGTTGCAGCTGCGAGCCAATCACGCCCGGCGGCTGCTCCTGGCCGGAACGCCCATCGCCCAGGCCGGCATCGAGGCCGGCTTCGCGGACCAGAGCCACTTCACGAACACCTTCCGCCACCTCTTCGGCATGACGCCGGGCCAGTACGTGGCGCGTTGAGCGCCGGCGATGGCTCCGCCCTCCGGGCTGGGCAATTTCCTGCAATACGCTCGCGGCCCATGCGCCTATGCTGCGCCCGACACGACAAGGAGATCGACATGAACAGCAGCTCAGACACGCTTCCCTCGCCCGCCTCGGCGCTCCGGGCCGCCGCCGGGCGGCCGTCCGTGCTCCCCGCCCTCGCCCTCCTGGCCGCCGTGGTCCTGTGGGGCATGTCCTATCCGGCCATGAAGGTCGTGGTGCAGGCCCTGGGGCCGTGGGCGGTCATGTGGACGCGCATGGCCGTGGCCATGGCCATCCTCGCGCCCCTGGCCCCCAGGCTCATGCCGCGCGAGTTCCGCCGGGGCGACCTCCTGCCGCTGCTGCTCATGGCCGTGTGCATGCCCTGCCTCTACTTCCTGTTCGAGGCCAATGCCCTGCGCTACACGTCCTCGGCCCAGGCCGGGGTCATCTCCTCCTCGGTGCCGCTCCTGGTGGCCGTGGGCGCGCGGCTGTTCCTGGCCGAGCCCCTGTCCAGGACCACGCTGGCCGGGCTGGTCCTGGCCATCGCCGGCGTGGCCTGGCTGACCCTGGCCGGCGCGCCGAGCGAGAACGCGGCCAACCCGCTTCTGGGCAACGCCCTGGAGATGGGGGCCATGCTCTGCGCGGCGGCATCCATGCTCCTGCTCAAGCGCCTCTCGGAGCGTTGGTCGCCCTGGACGCTCACGGCCGCGCAGACCGTGTGCGGCTTCCTCTTCTTCCTGCCCGGCGCGCCGGCCGTGCTCTCGGGCGCGCCACTGGCCCACGGCTGGCCCGTGCTGCTGACCCTGCTCTTCCTGGGCTCGTGCGTGACCCTGGGCGCCTTCGGCCTCTACAACTGGGGCATGAGCCGCCTGCCGGCCAGCAGCGCCTCGGCCTTCATCAACCTCGTGCCGGTCACGGCGGTCCTCATGGGCTGGCTCATCCTGGGCGAGACGCTCAACCCGGCCCAGCTGGCCGCCTCGGCCTGCGTGCTGGCCGGGGTCTGGCTGAGCCAGGGAGGCAGGCGTCGCCGGCCTTGACTCGCCTCCCGCCTCCCGTGGCATGATTGGAGGGAAAAGCCATGGGGGAAACCATAGGGGAAGATTGATGAGAAAATGGCAATGCCGCTGTGGATACGTCTATGATCCGGCCAAGGGCGATCCCAAGCAGGGCGTCAAGCCGGGAACGGCCTTCGAGGACCTGCCCGACGATTGGCGCTGCCCCACGTGCGGGGTGCGCAAGGAGGCCTTCTCGCCGGTGCGCTGGCCGGACCGCGAGGCTGCCTGCGAGCCGGCCCATGAACCGGCCGGCGAGACGCCGGCCATGCGCCCGGAGTCCATGTCCGGCCATGGGAAGAGCCACGGCCGAGCCTGAGCGTCGTTCGCGGGCGATGCTCGGGACCGCCGGCCACGCGCGAAACGCATCCCCGCACACGGAGGCCCCATGAACGACGAGCCGCAGGTCCGGTCCATGAGCGCACGGGAGCTTCGCGAGCGCATCAACACGCGCTCCGAGTCCGAGCATGACCTGATCGACGTGCGCCAGCCTTCCGAGTACGAAGCCGGCCACATTCCGGGAGCGAAGCTCATCCCCCTGCGGGAGCTGCCCGCGCGCCTGGGCGAGCTCCATCTCGACCGGGAGCAGATCTTCTACTGCTCCGTGGGCGGCAGGTCCCTGGCCGCGGCGATCATGGCCGCCGAGAGCGGAGGATTTCCCAAGGGCGTGAGCAACCTGGAGGGCGGCATCAAGGCCTGGGACGGCAAGAGCCTCCCGGACCGGCCGCCCGTGCGGCTGTTCGGCGGCCGCGCGACGCGCGGGGAGGCGATCCTGACCGCCCTGGAGCTGGAGAAGGGCTCCTGGCGTTTCTACACGGATCTCCTCAAGGAGCCGCCCGGAGGGTTCGCCTGCGCCACGCTCCAGGACCTGGCCGAGGCCAAGAAGGGCAATGCCGCGCTGCTCCACGACCGTCTCAAGAAGATGTCCTCCGAGGAGCAGGCCGAGGGCATGGCGCCCTTCGAGACTGTTTTCGACAATCTCGCGGGCGGCATCCTGGCCAGCGGCGACGATCTGGCTCCGCTCCTGGATTGGGTCAAGAAGACCCGCGAGGACTGCGCGCAGCTCGTCGCCTTTGCCGTGGAGCTTGAATACAAGGCCTACGACCTCTACCGGAATCTGGCCTTCGACGCGCGGGGCGTCGAGGAGGAGCAGGCCTTCCTGGAGCTGTGCGACAGGGAGAAGAGGCTCATCGCGCGCCTGGCCGGCGAGATGGACGCGGCCATGGACCGGGCGGCGTAGCGGAGAGCCGGGCTAGCCTTCCGCGCCGTCCTGGCCGGGCTTGTCGCCCTTGATGTCCCTGATGGTCTTGGAATAGGCCCGGAACACGTCCTCCCTGTTGACCAGGCCGAGCACCTCGGCGGGGTCCACGGGGTCGATGACCGGGATCTGGCCGTAGTCCGTGTCCACGAACTTGAGCAGGGCCGTGTACAGGTCATCCTGGGGCGAGAGGGACGCGGGCTTGCGGGCCAGCTCTCCGACCACCACGAGCTCGAACAGGGCGCGCTCGAAGAGCAGCTTGCGCACGTCCTGCACGGCCAGGATGCCGCTGATATGCCCGTCCTTGCCGCGCACCGGAAAATAGGTCTCGTTCGTGTTGGCGATGATGTCCGTGAGCGCCTTGAGCGTGACCGCCTCCTCCAGCACCGTGACCCGGCCGGGCCGGTAGTGGTCCCGCACGCGCAGCCCCTCCAGCACGTTGATGGTCAGATCCTCCAGGTGCGCGGGCGACTCGAACTTGTTGTCCACCTGGTATTCGTACAGGCTCACCTTGCGCGAGAGCACGAGGCACAGGGCCGAGGCGAGCATGAGCGGCGCCAGCAGGCCGTAGCCTCGGGTCAGCTCCGTGACCATGATGAGCGGGCCGATGGGCGCGTGGGCGATGCCGGCGAAGAAGGCGGCCATGCCCACGAGCACGTAGCCGCCGGGCTGGGTGACGATGTCCGGGAACCACTTGTGGCTGAGCTGGCCCACGAGGCCGCCGCTCATGCCGCCCACGAACAGGGCCGGCGCGAACATGCCGCCGCTCATGCCCGAGCCGATGGTCAGCGAGGTGGCCAGGGTCTTGCCCAGGACGATGGCCAGCATGAGCAGGGCCGGAAGCTGGCCGAGCACGGCCATCTCCAGCCAGCCGTAGCCGTCCGAGAGCACCTGCGGGAAGGCGATGCCCAAAAGGCCCATGGCCAGCCCGCCCAGGCCCGCGGTCCACATGATGCCCACCTTGTCGCGGATGCGCGCGAAGAC
Organism: Pseudomonadota bacterium; assembly: GCA_023433925.1. Taxonomy (GTDB): domain Bacteria; phylum Desulfobacterota; class Desulfovibrionia; order Desulfovibrionales; family Desulfovibrionaceae; genus Desulfocurvibacter. Next base: position 28,058 of record JAEYTO010000033.1, read on the forward strand.
CGAGTACTTCATGAAGTAGAAGCTGCGCACGTACAGCCAGCCCGCGGCCGAGCAGGTCACGGCGAGCAGGGCGTAGAAGGGCAGCTCGCGGGCGTCCTGGAAGCGGAACGCGGGCAGCCCGAGGATGGGCTCGGCGCCGTAGAAGAGCGTGAACAGGCTGTAGGCCACCACGGAGGACAGCACGGCGGGCAGGATGGCCTCGGCCTCGAAGTCCTCCTTGTAGATGACCTCCACGGCCGTGAGCGCGCCGCCGAGCGGGGCGCGGAAGATGGCCCCCAGGCCGCCGGCCGCGCCAGCCAGCAGCAGGATGCGCCGCTCCTTGACCGTGAGCCCCAGGCGGTTGGCCAGCCAGCAGCCGATGCCCGCGCCGGCCTGGGAGATGGGACCCTCGCGGCCCGCGCTGCCGCCCGTGGAGATGGTCAGGATGGCGGTCAGGGTCTTGATGAGCGGAACCCTGGGCCGGATGTTGCCCTCCTGGCGGTGGAAGGCCTTGATCATGGAGTCCGTGCCGTCGGTGCCGCTCTCGGTGGTGTCCGGGATGTAGCGCTGCACGAGCCAGCCCGTGAACAGGCCCACGGCCGTGGTCAGGGCCGGCGTGACCCAGGGTCTGAGCGCGGCCACTCTCCAGGGGTCGGCGTCGAGGCGGCCGATCTCTCCCGCCGTGTGGGCCGCGCCATGCCCCAGTCCATGAAAGAGCGCCTCGCCCGAGGGCGCGGGCAGGGCGAAGCCGGCGAGCAGGTGCAGGAACAGGTATTTGCCGCCCTCTACCGCCAGGTAAAAGAGCACGGCCGCCAGGCCCGAGAGCACGCCCACGCCGATGCCGATGAGCAGCCAGCGCACGTGGCTGATCTGGCGGTAGGAGCGCAGGAGTTCGCGGCCGAAGCGGAAGTAGCGCAGGAGCGGCGCGAGCGGCGATCCGGCCGGCCGGCCCGAGCCCCTGGATTCGCCGGATTCACCCGGCTTGCCCGAAGGCGGATTCATGGACCTGGAGCCCGCCCCGTCGGGCGCGTTGTCTTCTTCCCTGCCCACTCTACCTACTTCGGCCATGGCGCGTCCTCAGGGCCTGGCCTGGGCCGATTCGAGGATCTGGCGGCCGATGCGCACGTCCTCGCGGATGCGCGCCACCAGCTCTTGCGGCCCGCTGAACTTGCGCTCGTCGCGGATGCGCTGCACGAAATGAATGCGGATGTCGCGGCCGTAGAGGTCGGCCTTGTAGTCGAGAATGTGCGCTTCCACGGACAGGGCGTTCCCGCCGAAGGTCGGGTTGTGGCCGATGTTGGCCACGCCCTTGCGCGGCTCGCCCCTGCTCTCGGTCTCCACCCACACGGCGTAGACGCCCGGCTTGGGCAGCAGCTCGTCGTAGGGCTCCAGGTTGGCCGTGGGGAAGCCCAGCAGGTCGCCGCCGCGCTTGCGGCCGTGAATGACCTTGCCCTTGATCTGGTGGAAACGGCCCAGAAGCTCGCGGGCCTCCCAGACCCGGCCGGCCTCCACGAGATCGCGCACGCGCGTGGAGCTGACGATGGCCTCGCCCACGATGACCGAGTCGATCTGCTCCACCATGAAGCCCTGCTCCTGGCCCAGACGGGAGAGCAGCACGTAGTCGCCCCGGCGGCCTCTGCCAAAGGCGTAGTCGTAGCCGATGAACAGCTCCCGCACGCGCAGGCCCTGCACGAGGTAGCGGCTCACGAACTCCTCGGGCTCAAGAGCGGCCAGCTCGCGGTTGAAGGGCAGCACCAGGGTCACCTGCGGCCCGAGCGCCGCGATGAGCTCCAGCTTGTGGGGCAGAAGCGTGATGAAGGGCGGGCTCTTCCCGCCCGAGAAGAAGCGCTGCGGGTGCGGCTCGAAAGTGATGACTACGCTCGTCAGGCCGCGCTCCAGGGCCCGCTGCGTGGTCATGCTGATGAGCCTCTGATGCCCCTTGTGCACGCCGTCGAAGTTGCCGATGGTCGCGCAGGAGCCCTCCAGGGCCAGTGATATTTCGTCGATTGAGTGGGCTACGATCATTACTCGGGTCCAGGAAGTCCGCTCGGCCGGTCGGCCAAGCCGTGCTCGTTACCCCAATTCCCCCGGAGCCGCAACCGCCGCCGCTTCGGCCGCGGACCGGCCGCCCCGATGGGCCCGGCCGCCGGAAAGCAACTGGCCCTCGGGCGGTATCCGGAGCAACGGATTCGCCGCGTGGGCTAAGGCCTTCCCGATCAAAACCCAGGCCGCCCGCGTCAAGGATATCCGGGGAACGCGGTCGATCCGGCTGACGAACCCGCGATGAAGGCCTGGTTTTCCATCGGGATTGAATTTTTTTTGGATGCGATCCAAAAAGCACTTGCCAAGCCGGCCGTTTTTCCCTACTTGTTCATTCCCGCGCCGAAGTGGTGGAATTGGTAGACACGCTAGGTTCAGGGTCTAGTGGTCGCAA
>JAEYTO010000045.1 GCA_023433925.1 Pseudomonadota bacterium
TCATGGACAGCGTCTTCGTGATCGCGGCCGTCAGCGTGGTCTTGCCGTGGTCGATGTGGCCGATGGTGCCGATGTTGACGTGCGGCTTCTTCCGCTCGAATTTCGCTTTAGCCATGGTGCGTACCCCTTATTGCTGCTTCTTGATGATGGCTTCCGCCAGGTTGGTGGGCACCCGCTCATAGTGGTCGAACTGCATGGTGAATGTGGCCCGGCCCTGGGTGCGGGAGCGGAGGTCGGTGGCATATCCGAACATGGCGGAAAGCGGCACCATGGCGCGGATGATCTGCGCTCCGCCGGTGGCCTCCATGCCGGTCACGCGGCCGCGGCGGCCGTTCAGGTCGCCCATGACGTCGCCGAGGTACTCCTCGGGAGTCACGATTTCCACGGACATGATCGGCTCGAGCAGGATCGGATCGGCCTTCCTGATAGCCTCCTTCACGGCCATGGAGCCCGCGATGTAGAAGGCCTGCTCCGAGGAGTCCACCTCGTGGTACGATCCGAAAGTCAGGGCGACCTTGAGGTCGACGATGGGATAGCCGGCGATCACGCCGCCCTTGAGGGCATCGATGATGCCCTTGTTGACGGCCGGAATGTATTCCTTGGGAATCACGCCGCCCTTGATGGCGTCCTCGAACTCGTAACCCTTCTCCGCATTGGGGGAGACCTCGATCACCACGTGGCCGTACTGGCCGCGGCCGCCGGACTGCTTGGCGTATTTGGTGTCCTGCTTGACCTGCTTGGTGATGGTCTCGCGGTAGGCCACGCGCGGAGCGCCCACGTTGGCGTTCACGTTGAACTCGCGCAGCAGGCGGTCGACGATGATCTCCAGGTGCAACTCGCCCATGCCGGCGATGAGGGTCTGGTTGCTCTCCTCGTCGGTGGACACGCGGAAGGAGGGATCCTCCCGGGTCAGCTTGGCCAAGGCATCCGAGAGAGAGTCGCGGTCCGCCTTGGATTTGGGCTCGATGGCCACCTCGATGACCGGCTCCGGGATGTTCAACGATTCGAGCCTCACGGGGCGCTTGATATCGCTCAGCGTGTCGCCCGTGGACACGGCCTTGAGGCCCACGGCGGCGACGATGTCGCCGGCCCAGGATTCCTTGATCTCCTCGCGCTTGTTGGCGTGCATCTTGAGCAGGCGGCCGACGCGCTCCTTCTTGCCGGTGTTGGCGTTGAGCACGGTCATGCCGGTCTCGATGCGGCCGGAGTAGATGCGCAGGAAGGTCAGGTGACCGACGAAGGGATCGGTCATGAGCTTGAAGGCCAGCGCGGCCAGGGGCTCGTTGTCGTCGGTGTTGCAGACGATCTTGTCGCCCTTGTCCGGATCGACGCCGATCATCTGCGGGACCTCGAGCGGCGAGGGCAGATAGTCGACCACGGCGTCGAGCAGAGGCTGCACGCCCTTGTTCTTGAAGGCGGAGCCGCACACGACCGGGGTGATGGCCATGGAGATGACGGCCTTGCGGATGCCGGCCTTGATCTCGTCGGCGGAAAGCTCCGCGCCGCCGAGATACTTCTCCATGAGCGCCTCGTCTTCCTCGGCGATGGCCTCGATAAGTTCCAGGCGCATCTCCTCGTACTGATCCATCAGCTCGGCGGGGATGTTCTCGTAGCGGTTATCCTTGCCCATGGTCTGGTCATCGAAAAACATGGCCTTGCCCATGACCAGGTCGACGATGCCCTTGAACTCGTCCTCGGCGCCGATGGGCAACTGCAAGGGCACGGGCTTGGCGCCCAGGCGGTCCTTGATGGTCTTGACGGCCCGGAAGAAGTTGGCCCCGATGCGGTCCATCTTGTTGATGAAGCAGATGCGCGGGACCTTGTAGCGATCGGCCTGGCGCCAGACGGTCTCGGACTGCGGCTGCACGCCGGCCACGGCGTCGAACAGGGCCACGGCGCCGTCCAGGACGCGCAGGGAGCGCTCGACTTCCATCGTGAAGTCCACGTGACCAGGCGTATCGATGATGTTGATGCGGTGATCCTTCCAGAAGCAGGTCGTGGCTGCGCTGGTGATCGTGATGCCGCGCTCCTGCTCCTGGACCATCCAGTCCATGGTGGCCTGGCCGTCGTGAACCTCGCCGATCCTGTGCGACACGCCGGTGTAGAACAGGATGCGCTCGGTGGTCGTTGTCTTGCCGGCATCGATGTGGGCCATGATGCCGATGTTGCGCTGCCTGGATATGGGAACGATTCTCGCCACGGTTAATTCTCCCCGCCTACCAGCGGTAATGCGCGAAGGCCTTGTTGGCTTCGGCCATCTTGTGCGTGTCCTCGCGCTTCTTCACGGCGCCGCCGCGGCCGTTGTAGGCGTCCAGCAACTCGGCGGAGAGCCTGCTCGTCATGCCCTTCTCGCCGCGGGCGCGGGAATAGAGGATGAGCCAGCGGATGGCCAGGGCCACCTGACGATCGGGGCGAACCTCGACCGGAACCTGGTAGGTGGCGCCGCCGACACGGCGGGACTTGACCTCGACGTGGGGCTTCACGTTGCCCAGGGCCTTCTCGAAGGCGTCCAGGGGCTGGTCGCCCGTCTTTTCGCCGAGGAACTCCATGCACTTGTAAAAAATCTTCTCGGCCACGCCCTTCTTGCCCTGCTCCATGAGCCTGTTCATGAAGCGGCTGACGAGCACGCTGCCGTAGAGCGGATCGGGAAGCACTTCGCGCCTGGGTACCGCACCTTTACGGGGCATAACTCAACTCCTCCTTACTTGGGCCGCTTGGCGCCGTACTTGGAACGACCCTGACGACGATCAGCCACGCCGGCAGTGTCGAGGGTGCCGCGCACGATATGGTAGCGGACGCCGGGAAGGTCCTTGACGCGGCCGCCGCGGATCATGACCACGGAGTGCTCCTGCAGGTTATGACCCTCACCGGGGATGTAGGCGGTCACCTCGATTTGGTTGGTGAGGCGAACGCGGGCGACCTTGCGCAAGGCCGAGTTCGGCTTCTTGGGCGTGGTCGTGTAGACGCGGGTGCAGACGCCGCGGCGCTGCGGGCAAGCCTGGAGCGCGGGGGTCTTCTTGCGCTTGAGCTGCAACTCGCGCTGCTTCCGGACCAGTTGGTTGATCGTGGGCATGAGCCTAACTCCGTACTTGGATTTAGCGTGTCAAAAGGCCATACGGCGCGGCATGCGCTTCCCATGTGTGAGCGCCTGCCGCTCCAAAAAATATATGCTCTCTATTCCCATTGGCGGCCCATAACTCCCCTTGGGGACTGCCCGGATGGAAGGTGCTTCGCCGGGCTGGGTACGAATGGCGGTGTTGCCGCCTGTCGTCCCCTAGGGTTATCGGGCCTGCCGCGCCGAAGGCTGCCCTGTCAGGGCTGTCGGCAGGAATTCTAAAAACTGCCCCGCTAACGGGACACGCTCTTATATACAAATTTTACCAGAATGCAAGTGGGGCGGCAGGGGTCGGCCCAATTTATTTTTCCCGGCCCGCGAATTCAAGGCCGGAGCGAGCCGCGGACGGCATCCCGGCCCGGCGGCAGGCAAAGCGCGGCCTCATCGGCTGGCGACGGGTTGCTTTCGCGGCTACCGGCACTTACATATCGTTTCGCTGCGTGAATCCCTACAAGGCCGAATCAAAATGACGACGAGCATGCCGCCCGCCCGCGCGCTCCTGCTCATGGCCGTCCTGGCCCTGGCCATGCCGGTCTGGTCGGAGCCCGCCCTGGCCGCCCAGGCCAGGAAACGCCATGTGCTGTACATCAATTCCTATCAGAATGGCTACATCTGGTCCGACACCATCCTCGAGGGCATCCGTGAGACGCTGACCGGGAGCGGCCTGCCCATCGACCTTCAGGTGGAATACCTGGATGCCAAGAAGCACCCCGAGCCCGCCGTGCGCGAAGATCTCCGCAGGCTCTTCGCGGTAAAGTTCGCGAATGTCGCCTTCGACTCCGTGATCGTTTCCGACAACGACGCATTCAGCTTCGCGCTGGAGAATCGGCGGGAACTCTTCCCCGGCGTGCCGCTCGTGTTCTGCGGGATCAACGACTTCGATCCCGCCATGCTCTCTGGCCAAGCCGACGTCACGGGCGTGGGCGAGGCGGTCCGCGCGGCGGAGATCCTCGAGATCGCCATGCGCCTGCACCCGGGCCGCGACCGCCTGCTCGTCATCGGCGACAATGGGACGACGTCCGTGGCCATCGAGCAGGACGTGCGCGACGCGGAGCCGCATTTCCAGGGCCGTCTGAAGTTCGAGTACGTCCGGGTGAGCACCCCGGAGGAGCTCACCGGGGCGATCCGCCGCGCCGACAAGCGGACCATGATCTTCCTGATACCCTTTTACATGGATGAGGGCGGAGCCTTCCTCAATCCCCAGGAAGTCACGGAAATGGCGGCCGGGCTAACCTCCGTGCCGATCCACAGCGGCTGGCTCTTCCAGCTCGGTCACGGCATCGTCGGAGGCCGCCTGCTCTCCGGCCACCACCAGGGGCGCCTGGCCGCGGGCATGGTCCTGGACATCCTCTCCGGCAAGCCGGCATCCGAAATCCCCATCCAAACGCAAACCGAGGACCGTTACTACTTCGACAAGGCCGTCCTGGACCGCTTCGGCCTCACCTACATGAACCTGCCCGCCGGAAGCACGCTCATCAACCAGCCGCCGCCCTTCTACGAGCTGGAGAAGCCCCTCTTCTGGATCATCATGGCCAGCTTGGCCATGCTCACCGCCGCGCTCTTCTTCCTGGCCCTGAACATCCGCAAGCGGCGCTTCGCCGAGCACAGGCTCAAGGACCAGCTCTTCTTCATGGAGCTGCTCATGGACACCATCCCTACCCCGGTCTACTTCCGCGCCAAATCCGGCGCCTATACCGAATTCAACAAGGCCTTCCAGCGCTGGTTCGGCGCGGACCGCGACGAGCCGGTCGCAACCCTGCGCAAGGGCGGCCGTGCCGGGAGCGGCTCCAGGCTGCGCAGCCCGGCGGCCCTGTCCGACGAGGCGGATCAGGAGCTGCTGGCCAAGCCCGGCGTGCGGGCCTACGAGCAGGTGCTTGAGAGCGTGGATGGACGGCGCCACCACGTGCTCGTGCACAAGGCCACCTACCGCAACGCGCGCGGGGAGGTCGAGGGCCTGGTGGGCGTGCTCCACGACTTCACGGACCGCAAGAAGGCCGAGGAGGATTTGCGCCAGGCCGAGGAGAAATACCGCTCCATCTTCCAGAACTCGGCCCTGGGCATCTTTCGCGTGACCATGGACGGCGTCTGGTTGGACGCCAACCCGGCCATCGCGCGCATGCTCGGCTACGAGACGCCGGCCGGGCTCATGTTCTCGGGCCGCTCGCTGCTCGCCGACATGCGTTGCGCCGAGCTGGAGGCGCTGGCTTCGCCCAGCGTCAGGCCGGGCGCCACGGCTTTCGAATGCCGCCTGGCCCGGACCGACGGCCAGGAGCTCGAGGTGCGCGCCTATCTGCGGGCCATGCCTGGCGAGGACGGCCGCGCGAGCCATCTGGAGGGCATCGTCGAGGACGTGACATCGCGCCGCAAGGCCGAGCGCGACCTGCGCGACTCGCAGAAGATGCTGCGCATGGTCCTGGACAACATCCCGCAGCTCGTCTTCTGGAAGGACAAGGACCTGCGATACATGGGCGCCAACAAGTCGTTCGCCGACTTTTTCGGTCTGCGCGACATCTCCGAGATCATCGGCAAGCCCTCTCGGGACATCCTCGACGAGGAGCTGTGGGCCGCGGCCGGCGAACGGCTGGACCGGGAGGTCATGCTCGACAACAGAGCCAGCCCGCGCACGCAGATCGAGGCCAGGCGGCCCAAGGGCGGCATGGTCACGCTCGAGGTCGGCAAGCTGCCCCTGCACGACCATGAAGGCCGCGTCATCGGCGTACTCTCCACGGCCGAGGACGTGACCCGCAAGATCAGCCTGGAGCGCCAGCTCCTCCAGTCCCAGAAGATGGAGGCCATCGGCACCTTCGTCAGCGGCATCGCCCATGACTTCAACAACATCCTGACCACCATCGTCAACTCGGCCGAGCTGGCCCTGCTCGACCTGCCCGAGGACTCCGAGCCCGCCGTGGACGTGCACCGGGCCCTGAGCGCGGCCCGGCAGGGCGGCCACCTGGTCAGCCAGATGCACACCTACAGCCGGCCCACGCGCGAGGGATTCCAGCCCACGGACGTGGCCGCCGCCGTGCGCGAGGCCCTGAGCCTTATCCGCGCCAGCCTGCCGGGCAACATCCGCCTGCTGGAGGACGTGGAGTCCGACATCGGGCTCAGCCTCGCGGACCCCACCCAGGTGCGCCAGTTGGTCATGAACCTGTGCACCAACTCGTTCCAGGCCCTGCGCGAATCGAGCGGGGTGATCGAGGTCAGCCTGCGGCTGGAGGTTCTGCCGCCCGAGCGCGCCGACCTGCTCGGCATAGCGGCCGGCGAGCATCTGCGGCTCACCGTGCGCGACAACGGGCCGGGCATTCCCCCCGAGATCACGGACAAGATCTTCGACCCCTTCTTCACCACCAAGGGCAAGGGCGAAGGCACTGGGTTGGGCCTGGCCGTGGTCCAAGGCATCGTCAAGGGCCACAAG
>JAEYTO010000062.1 GCA_023433925.1 Pseudomonadota bacterium
GCGCCAGGCCGAGCGACATTCCCGCCAGCGTCCGCGCCGACGCGCGGCGGACGCCTTGCTCGCCAAAGCGGCGTCAGGCTCCCACGGGCTAACGATGCTGCTTCCAGCGGGCCATGAAGCCGGCCGCGTCGCCGCCGCCATCCATGTGCCTGATGAGCGCGCTGCCGAAGACCACGGCGTCGATGGCTCCGCCGAAGGCCGTGAGCTGCTCGGGACTGGAGATGCCGAAGCCCAGGGCCAGGGGCACGGTGAAGGCGCGCCGGGCCTGGGCCAGCTTGCCGGCGATCTCCTCGGGCAGGCTCTTGCGCTCGCCCGTGGTGCCGAGCACGGACACGAAGTAGACGTAACCGCGCGCCTTGGCCGCATACATGGCCATGCGCTCCTGGCTCGTGTTCAGGCCCACCAGCGGGATGAGGTCCAATCCCCGCGCCTCCAAGGCCTCGGCCATGGGGCCGGACTCCTCCATGGGCAGGTCGGGCACGATGAAGCCGGAGACGCCCGCCCCGACGGCGTCGCTGGCAAGCCGCTCCAGGCCGTACTTGTAGAACGGGTTGTAGTAGCCCATGAGCACGAGTCCGGCCTTGAAGCGGCCGCGCCGCTTCTTCAGCTCCTCCATGATCCAGTCGAGGCTCACCCCGGCCTCCAGGCATCGCAGGGAAGCCTGCTCCACCACGGGGCCGTCGGCCACGGGGTCGGAGAAAGGCACGCCGATCTCGATGATGTCCGCCCCGCCCTTGTCCAGGCCCTCGATTTCCTTCCAGAACCTGTCCTTGTCCGGATAGCCGGCCGGCAGAAATGGAATGAGCGCCTTGCGGCCGGCCTTGTTCGCCTCGCGTATCTTCTGTTCCAATCTGGATGCGGTCATGATGATCATATCTGCTCTCTCGCTTGGTTCGCCAATTGTTTGATCAAGCCCTGCCCTGCTTTCCTGGCGCGGCCGCGCCGCCACAGGGTTCCAAGGGGACAATGGTGCAGGACGGCACGATTGGACGTCGCCGCCTTGGGCGACGCCCCCAGGGCGAGGGCCAGGACGGCCCGAGTCATTATCCCCTTGGCGGGAGGAGTCCGGGGAGGGCAGCGCCCTCACCGGCCGCCGGAGGCATTCGCCTTCATATCCCCAGTACTTCCTCGATGATGCCCAGGTCCTTGTCGCCGCGCCCGGACAAATTCACGATGACGTGCGCCCCGCGCGGGATGGACTCGGCGTTGTCCAGGACCCAGGCCAGGGCGTGGGAGGACTCCAGGGCCGGGATGATGCCCTCGGTGCGGCAGAGCACCTGGAAGGCGTTCAGGGCCTGGGCGTCGTTGACGCACACGTACTCGGCGCGGCCGGCGGCCTGCAAGGCGGCATGCTCGGGGCCGACGCCGGGGTAGTCCAGGCCGGGCGCGACGGAGTGCGAGGGCTCGACCTGGCCGTGCCCGTCCTGGAGGAGCTTGGTGTGCGCGCCGTGGAGCACGCCCCGCTCGCCCTTGGTCAGGGTCGCGGAGTGGTGGCAGCCGGGCTCGCCCGTGCCGGCGGCCTCCACGCCCACAAGCCTCACGTCCCTGTGCGGCACGAACTCGTGGAACGCGCCGATGGCGTTGGAGCCGCCGCCCACGCAGGCCACGACCATGTAGGGCAGCTTGCCGCCCATCTTGTCCATGAACTGGCGCTTGGCCTCGCGGCCGATGACGGCCTGCAAGTCGCGCACGAGCACCGGGAAGGGATGCGGCCCAGTAACCGAGCCCAGGCAGTAATGGGTCGTGCGTTGCTCGGCGATCCAGTCGCGCAGGGCCGCGTTGATGGCGTCCTTGAGGGTCTTGGTGCCCGACTCCACGGGCCGCACCTCGGCCCCGAGCAAGCGCATGCGCCTGACATTGTGCGCCTGGCGCTTGACGTCGATGGAGCCCATGTAGACCACGCACTCAAGGCCGAGCATGGCCGCGGCTGTGGCCGTGGCCACGCCGTGCTGGCCCGCGCCGGTCTCGGCGATGAGGCGCGGCTTGCCCATGTATTTGGCCAGCAGGGTCTGGCCCATGGTGTTGTTGACCTTGTGCGCGCCCGTGTGAGCCAGGTCCTCGCGCTTGAGCCAGATGTTGCGTCCGAGCATCTCGGACAGGCCCTGGCAATGGTAGAGCGGCGTGGGCCGGCCCACGAAGTCGGCCATGATGCGGCCGATCTCGGCTTGGAACTCTGGGCTGGGCATGATGCGGGCCATGGCCTCCTCAAGCTCCATGAGCGGAGGCATGAGCAGCTCGGGCACGAAGCGTCCGCCGTATTCGCCGAAGTAACCTTTCCTGAGCATTTCCATGTCTGTCATCCTTTATGTGTTTGCTCGCCGACAGGCGGCGATGGCGGTGCGAACTTTCTCCGAATCCTTGACGCCGGGCGCGGACTCCAGGCCGGAGTTGAGGTCGATGCCGGCCGGACCCGTCCGGTGGGAACAGCCGTGAGCGTCCAGGGCCGCGCGGACGTTGTCCGGGTTCAGGCCGCCAGCCAGGAGCCACGGGCGCGGACTGTGCAGATCCGCCAGGACCGCGCAATCAAGGCTCCGGCCATGGCCGCCTCCGGATGTTCCGGCGTCGAGCAGGAACAGGGCGCAGTCCGGGAAACGGGCCATGTCGGCCTCCAGCTCGGCCAGGCTGGCGCAGCGCTCGGGCCAGAAGACCTTGATGACGCGCCCCGGCCCCACCTCGCGGCAGAACTCCGGACCCTGTCCGCCGTGGAGCTGGGCATAGTCGAGCCCGGCTTCGTCCATGACGTGGCAGACCTCCTCGGCCGACTGCCGCACGAAGACGCCGACCTTGCGGGCTTGCCCCAGGTCGTCCGGCCCGAGGCTGGCTGGAAAGTCCGGCCTGACGAAACGCGGACTGCCCGGATGGAAGATGAAGCCGAGCAGGTCGGCCCCGGCCTCCGCGCACAGGCGCGCGTCCTCGCGGCGGGTGATGCCGCAGACCTTGATCATCACCTGGTCAGCCCTCCGTCGCGGATGCGGCCGGTCAGCTCCGCGAGCTTGCGGCCCGGATCCCTGGACTCCATGAGCGCCGTGCCCACCAGCACGGCGTCGTAGCCGGCCTGTTCCAGCGCGGCCACGTCGCCCTCGTCCCTGATGCCCGAGGCCGCGATCCACAGCTCGCCCTGGCGCTTGTCCTTGACGAGCCGGAAGGCGTTCTCGGCGTCGACATCCAGGGTATCCAGATCACGCGTGTTGACCTGGATGATATCCGCGCCGGCCTCGCGGGCGTGCCCCAGGTCAGCCTCGTTGAAGACCTCCACCACGGGCTCGATCCCAAGCTCGCGGCTCCTGGCGATCATGGTCGCCAGGTCGTTGATGGACGGGATCATACGCGCGATGAGCAGCGCGGCCGAGGCGGGCGTGGCCGCCGTGGCCACGAGCTGGAGCGGATCGAAAAGGAAGTCCTTGCGCAGGATGGGCAGGCCGGGTCGGGCCATGAGCGGGACGAACTCCAGGCTGCCCTTGAAGTAGCGCTTCTCGGTCAGGCAGGAGATGGCCGCCGCGCCGTTGGAGGCATAGAGCAGGGCCACCTCCTCGGGGCTGATGCGCAAGTTCAGTTCGCCGCGCGAGGGCGAGGCGCGCTTGTACTCGGCGATGACCGCGCGCGGGGCCCTGGCGCGCAGGGCCGCCGAGAACGACGGCCGCCGGCCCTTGTAGGGCGCGGGCGGAAAGCCCGCCTCGGCCTGCTCGCGCAGGCGCGCGATCTCTTCCTGTTTGGCCTGTCGGAACTTGTCGAGCATCAGGCGCCTCCCTTGTTGCCGAAGTTCTCGAAGTGCCTGGCCGCGCGGCCCGAACGCACGGCGTCCATGGCCTTGGCCGCGGCGTCCTTGAGCGGGATGTCCTCCAGCAGGTGCAGGGCCATGGCCAGGTTGATGGCGACCATCTTCTGTGCGGGCTCTGGGCCGCCGCCGGCCAGGATGGCCCGCAGCATGGCCAGGGACTCGTCCAGGCCGGCCACGGTCACGGCCCCGGAGCGGTCGTCGGCCAGGCCCAGTTCGGCCGGGTCCACGCGCGCCCGCTCGACCTTGCCGTCGCGCACGTAGGCCACCTCGCCCGGGCCGAAGGGCGTCAGTTCGTCGTAGCCGCCCGCGCCGTGGACCACGGCCGCGCGCTCGACGCCGGTCAGGCGCAGGGCCTCGGCGATGAGTAGCAGCAGGCCCGCGTTGGGCACGCCGAGCACCTGGTGCGTGGGCCGGGCCGGGTTGAGCAGCGGGCCCATGAGATTGAAGAGCGTACGGATGCCCAGGGCCTTGCGCAAAGGCATGACGTGTCGGAAGGCCGGATGGAAGCCCGGCGCGAAGAGGAACACGAAGCCGGTTCCGTCCAGGGCCGCGCCCACGGCCTCGGGGCCTGTGTCCAGGGGCACCCCCATGGCCTCCAGCACGTCGGCCGAGCCGCACTTGCTCGACACCGAGCGGTTGCCGTGCTTGACGACCTTGTGGCCCAGCGAGGCCAGGATGAGCGCCACGGCCGTGGAGCAGTTGAAGCTGCACTTGTTGTCCCCGCCGGCGCCGCAGGTGTCGATGCGGGGGCCGGCCCCATGGGCCAGACCGGGCACGAGGCGAGCCTTGGCCAGGCAGGCCGTCACGGCGGCGGCCAGTTCCTGGGGCGTCTCGCCCTTGGCGCGCAGGCCCATGAGCAGCGCCCCGGCCTGGCCCTCGGACAGCTCGCCGGACATGAGCCTGGAGAACGCGCCCCCGGCCTGCTCGCGGGTCAGGTCCTGTCCCAAGGCCAGGGCTTCGAGCACGGATTTCATGAGTTCGGGCATGTTACCCTCCTCTGCCTGTGGTTGAGGATTGCCTGCGGGAAGTTGGCCAGCAGCCTCGGCCCCTCCGGCGTGAGGATGGACTCGGGATGGAACTGCACCCCGGCCCAGGGCCGGTCGCGGTAGCGCAGGCCCATGACCTCGCCCTGGTCCGTGCGCGCCGTGATTTCGATGCTCGCGTGCGCCTGCGTGGCCATGACCAGCAGCGAATGGTAGCGGCAGGCCTCGAAGGGGTTGGGCAGCCCCGCGAACAGCCCCTGGCCGTCGTGCTTCACCATGGACGTCTTGCCGTGCATGATGCGGCCCGCGACCTCCACGGGCGCGCCTGCGAAGTATCCCAGGGCCTGATGGCCCAGGCACACGCCGAGCACGGGCACCTCCTTGGGCAGCAGGGCCAGGAACTCCAGACACAGGCCGGCGTTCTCGGGCCGGCTCGGGCCGGGCGAGATGCAGACCATGGACAGCTCGCCCGATTCGGCCAGATCGAGGATGCGCTCCTCGTCGTTGCGCAGGACCACGGGGTCGCGGCCCTGCTTCTGGAACTCCTGCACCAGGTTGAAGGTGAAGGAGTCGAAATTGTCAATCAGCAAAAACATCGGTGGCCTCCTCTCCGCGCAGGACCTTGGCCATGGCCCGCGACTTGTTGCCGACCTCGTCCCACTCCTTGTCCGGCCGCGAGTCGAAGACAATGCCCGCGCCGGCCTGGTAGCTGACCTTGCCGTCCCGCACCCACAAGCTGCGGATGGTGATGCCCGTGTCCAGGTCCACCCGCCCTTGGGTCAGGCCGATCCAGCCCACGGCCCCGCCGTAGGGCCCGCGCGGCAGCCCTTCCAGGTCGGCGATGACCTCCATGGCCCGCACCTTGGGCGCGCCGGACAGCGTGCCGGCCGGGAAGGCCGAGGCGAGCGCGTCCACGGCGTCGAGCCCGGCCTTGAGCCGCGCATCCACGTAGGAGGTCAGGTGCATGACATGCGAGAAGCGCTCGACCTGCATGAACTTCCGCACGCTCACGCTGCCCGCCGAGGCGATGCGGCCCAGGTCGTTGCGGCCCAGGTCCACGAGCATGACGTGCTCGGCGCGCTCCTTGGGGTCGGCCAGCAGCTCCTCGGCCAGGGCCGCGTCCTCGGACTCGGTCTCTCCGCGCGGCCGGGTGCCGGCGATGGGCCGCGTCTCCAGGTGGCCGCCGTCGCAGCGCACGAGCAGCTCCGGCGACGAGCCAGCCAGCGTCACGCCCGGCAACTTCATGTAGAACATGTACGGCGAGGGGTTGAGCTGGCGCAGCCTGCGGTAGAGCACGAAGGGATCGCCCTCGAAGTCGGCCGAGAAGCGCGAGGAGAGCACGATCTGGATGCACTCGCCCTGGCGGATGAGCTCCTTGGCCGCATCCACCGCGCGCATGTAGCCCTCGCGTCCGGGCCTGGCCGCAAGCTCGCCCACCAGGGGCATGGTTGGCTTGCGCAGGATGCGCTCGTGGCTCATCTCCGGTTTGGCGTCCTCATCCAGGGAAAGGTAGCAGCAGCGGTGGTGCAGATGGTCGTAGAGCACCACCTGGCCGGGCAGGACCAGGCACGACTCGGCGTCGGACGGCTTGACCAGGGGCGCGAGCCTGGGCTCGAACAGACCCGCCAGGCCGTAGCCGAAGTAGCCGTACAGCCCGCGCGTGACCGGCGGCAGGCCGGGGAAGCCCTCGGGCGCGACGACGCGCAGCCTGGCCGCGACGGACTTGAGGCCCTGCGCCCAGGGCCGGCCGTCCAGGTCCCGGAGCGGGGCCAGCCGCCTGTCCGGGGCCGACACGGCCAGCCTGCCGCCCCGGCAGGAGAGCAGCAGCCGGAAGTCCCACAGGATCAGGCTGTAGCGTCCCAGGCGGCCGTCCACCTCGGCGCTCTCCAGGAGGATGCCGGGCGAGTCGCCCACGAGCCCCAGGAAGAGGCTGATGGGCGTCTGCACGTCGGCGGGCATCCAGCGGCCCGCCTGCCGTAGCGTGATGGTCTGCATGCGCCTCTCCTTGCCTTGGCGCGCCGTCGGCGCGGTCTGATGATGAACGAAAAAGGCCGCGTCCCTCGGAGAGGAACGCGGCCCATGGATGCACTGATTTCCACGGAAGCCCTAGGCCCCTCCCCGCTCCTTGTCGTCGCGCCACCACCAGTTGGCCCGCTCGGCCAATAGGGACACGTCGCCGCCGGCCGCGACGTTGAGGTGGGAGCGGAACAGGCGCACGGCCTCCTGGCTGTAGGGGTTGGTCTCGAAGATGGCTTCGAAAAGCCCGGCGTCCTCGGTGAGCATCTTGTAGGCCGCGTCGAGCCTGCGCCGGAAGGACGGGGTGACGAAGCGCTCGATGCCGGGCAGCCCGGCCGTGGCCGAGAGGTAGGCCACGCTGGTCACGAAGTTGAGGCCCTGGATGAAGGCCATGGCCTTGTCGTGCTCATGGGCCGTGGTGCGGAACACCGAGAAGCCAAGGCCGGCGAGCCAGGACTCCACGGCGGCCAGGGCCGCGTCGTCCCGGCCGGGCGTCACGGCCACGCTGCGCTCGCCCTCGGGCGGCCGCGGGCCGAAAAGCGGGTGCGTGCCGACCACCGGACCGCTCCAGGACGCGAGCATGCGCTCCACGGGGCCGACCTTGACCGAGCAGAGGTCGGCCATGATCTGGCTCGGCGAGAGGTGCGGCACGACGGCCTCCAGCACCTCGGCCATGGCCTGGATGGGCACGGCCAGGAGCACGAGGTCGGCGAAGGACACGGCGCGCGTCAGGGCCTCGCGCGTGAGCGGCTTGTCCAGCTCGGTCACGCGCAGGCCGCTCTCGATGCACAGGTTCTTGAACAACCTGCCCATCTGCCCCTTGGAGCCGATGACGGCCACGCTGCGTATGGCGAACTCGCCCGACATGCTCATGCTCCCTGTTCCACCTGGGCCTCCACCTTAGCCCACTCGTCGAAGAATCCGGGGAAGGACTTGGCCACGCACCTTGGGTCGTCCAGGCGCACGTCCACGCCGGCCAGGCGCAGGATGCTGAAGCTCATGGCCATGCGATGGTCCGAGTGGGTCTTCAGGTCCACGGACCGGCCCCTGGGCAGTGGCCTCGGGGTGATGCGCAGCCCGTCGGCCAAGACCTCGACGCCCGAGCCCACGGCGCGGATGGCCCCGGCCACGGCCTCCAGGCGGTCGGACTCCTTGATGCGCAGGTGGGCCACGTTGCGGATGGTCGTCTCGCCCTTGGCGAACAGGGCGACCATGGCCACCGTGGGCACCAGGTCCGGGCACTGGCCCATGTCCACGTCGATGCCGTGAAGCCCGGTCGGGCTGATGCCGACCTGTCCCGAGGCCCACGTAACCGAAATTCCGAACTTTTGTAAAATACGTAAAATGGCCCGGTCGCCCTGAACCGAGTCGGGCCGCAGGCCGGTCATGGCCACGGGCCGGGACACCGCGCCGGCAGCCAGGAAGTAGGAGGCGCTGGACCAGTCGCCCTCCACGGCGTAGTCGCGGGCCTTGTACGCGGACGGCCGCACCGTGAAGCGCACCCTGCCCGGCTCGGCCGCGCGTACGGCGCGCCAGGGCGTGGGCAGCCAGCCGCCTTCGGCGTGCGTCTCCACCGCGAAGTCGATGCCGAAGTCCTCCATGACCTGGAGCGAGAGCGCCACGTAAGGCCAGGACACGACCTTGCGGCCGCCGATGGCCAGCTCCGTGGCCTTGCGGGCCAGGGGCGCGGCCAAGAGCAGGCCCGACAGGTATTGGCTCGACTCCTCCAGGGAGATTTCCACGCGCCCGCCGCGCAAACCTTGGGTGCGCATGATCATGGGCAGGTGGCCGGGCTTCCCGAGCCACTGGAAATCCACACCCTGGTCGTGCAGGGCCGTGGTCAGCTCGGCCATGGGCCGCTCGTGCATGCGCCCCGCGCCGCGCAGCTCGAAGGCCCCTTGGCCGGACGCGGCGATGGCCGTGAGCAGCCGGCAGGTGGTTCCGGACTCGCCCACGTCGAGCAATACGGGTTTGCCGGTGTCGCCTTCAGTCAATGAAGTCCCGCGCGGGCCGTCGGCCATGCCGCGCACGCGCACGTCGCCGCCATCGCCCTCGAAGGCCGCGCCCATGGCCGCCAGGCAAGGCAGGGTCGCGCCCGTGGTGTCGTTGCTCACGAGCACGTTGGACAGCGAGGACTCGCCAGGAGCCAGGGCCGCGGCGATGAGCGCGCGGTGGGACACGGACTTGGAGGGCGGGGCCGGAATTCGAATACTATTCATAATTATGGCTGCTTTTTGAATTGCAGATTACAGTGTTTCACTCCTAACATCTTTTGGTTTTGATCAACAAAGTAATCATGATTAAATGAATATATCGTGAGGCCGTCATCATAAATAATATGCAAATGATTCGTGTAATATTTTGATCTCGTAAACACTCTCCACCTTACAGGCTCCCCAGGAAAATTATAAATTGATCCATCAGTTGTAGCAATGATAATACAATTATCGCATTCAATAATAGACCCAAACAGTCCAATAGCTCCACTGACTACATCTCCTTTCCACCCAGATATCTTAACAACTCCTAGATGTTCAAGCTTTTCTTCAATCCTTTCTAACCATGGTTTATATCTTACAATATGTACTTCACCAGATTTTGCGAGACAAAGTTTGTCTCTTGATCCCCAAGAATATCCCCTATTGTTGAAAATTTTGCTTTCATCTATGATACATTCTAGTTCTCTGCCATAGTCTAGAATATCACTTGAATACTTTCTATAGGAAGCAAGAGCTCCTCCCCCTATATGGGAAGAGCTATAAATACTGTAGTAATTCCAGTCACATGCTATAGCATTTTTTGAGTGCAATCGAACTGGATCTTTAAGATTTGATCCAATCTCCCAATATGAATTATCAATCTTTAGCTCAAACAAGCCCTCATCACCTGCTGCAATAGCGAGGCTCTTATAGAGGGCAGATATGGAAATGGCAGGAGCATCCCATTTCTTTTTAATATTTCTATTAAAACCATACTTAAGCTTCTTGCCTATTGTTGTGCAATAAAGTCCATCGCGAGAAGATGAATAGATGTGATTTTTATAAAGGGTTACGTCAGAGTGGGGAAAGGGTAGAGGGTTATTCTTTTCGCTGATTACATATTTATATATATCCTTTTCGTTTAATACTAGCTCCTTATCTCCTAACTTTATGAATTTCTTTTCAACGACGTTTTTTACTTCTTTGTCTGCAAAGAAGCGTTTAAAATTTTGACCGTAAAAATATTCACTATTCTTGAAAGCACATTCTAAAGCAATTTTTAATTCATCCTCAATTGGGAATTCAGCAATAAGCCTATCCCAGTCAATTATGGTTAAAGAGCCATCTAATTTGAAGAGATAAAGTCTTCCGGAATATATCTGAGAATCCCAGTAATTACCAAGTATAGCTATTTTTACAGGCTGCATGGCTGACCACTCAGTATTTTTCTTGCTTTTGCAGGAGTGAAATAGCCTGACCGCATCCATTGGTCCAATATTTTCTGATGAGGAATATCTTGAGAGCCTCTCCCTTGATGATCAGCAGGATATCCATGCCATCTACTTCCACCTTCTACAACAAACTTGGCGATGAAGAGTCTTCGCTCTCCTGATTTTGTAACGCCAAGTTCCTGAACCTTTGTACCATTTAGATGCAAACCCCATCCAACAAATTCTATAATCCATTTAAGCCGGTCAGTCCGAGTGAATACATCAACTTCATCTGTTATCGCTAGAAGCCACTGCGATTTTTCTGGAGCCCTATTACGATGGAGTGGGTTCGGAGTATATACAACTCCCGCACGTATCTGAAACTCTTGAATACCGTCTGACATCCTAAACTCACTAGGTATTTCGGTTCATGTCCAGCTTGGGGCCGGACGGATAGCTGCCGAGGAGCCGCAAGGTGTGGCACTTCTCGCGCAGCAGGGCCAGGGCCTTCTTGTGCTCCTCGGCGGACAGGTCGCACTCCAGGTCGGCGAAGAACACGTACTTCCACTTCTCGCCCTTGAGCGGCCTGGATTCAAGCTTGCTCATGTTGATGCCGTGCTCCGCGAGCGCGCCGAGCACCGCGGCCAGGGCTCCAGGCTTGTCGGGCGTGGTGAACAGGACCGAGGTCTTGTCGGGCTGGCCGTCCGCTAGGGGCGAGGCGGCGATGACGCAGAAGCGCGTCCAGTTGTCCGGCGCGTCCTCTATCCCGGCGGCGAGCACGTTCAGGCCGTGCAGCTCGGCCAGGCGGCTCTGGCCGATGGCCGCCGCGCCGGGCTTGTCCGCCACGGTGCGCGCGGCGGCGGCCGTGCTGTCCGTGGGGACTAGCCCGGCGTGCGGCAGGTTGGCGCGCAACCACTGGGCGCACTGGGCCAGGGGCTGCGGGTGCGAGAAGACCGCGCTCACGGCGTCCAGGCTCGCGGCCTTGGACAGAAGCGCGTGGCGGATGCGGCAGAACAGCTCGGCCTGGATGAACACGTCGAAGCGGTGGAAGAGGTCCAGGCTCTGGCCCACGGAGCCTTCGAGGGAGTTCTCCAGCGGGATGACGCCCAGGTCGGCCTCGCCGCGCGACACCGCGCCGAACACGGCCTCCAGGTTGCCCTTGGGCAGGTAGTCCACGCTCTGGCCCAGGTACTCCATGGCCGCCAGGTGCGAGAAGGTGCCCTCGGGGCCGAGATAGACGATGCGCTGCGGCCGTTGCAGGGCGCGCGAGGAGGACATGATCTCGCGGTAGATGGCCCGCAGGTGGTCGTTGGGCAGCGGGCCGGGGTTCATGGCCGTGAGCCGGTCCAGGAGCCTCTTCTCGCGCGCGGGCTTGAAGACCGGGTCGCCCGAGCCGGCCTTGAGCCGGCCCACGCGCTTGCTGATCCTGGCCCGCTTGTTGAGCAGCTCCAGGATCTCCTCGTCCACCCAGTCGATCTCGCGGCGCACGGCGGACAGAAACTTGAGGTCCGCGCCGGTCCTGGCGGGCTCGGGCTGATCGGCTTCGCCCATGTGGCCGGGCTTGTCCTTGCGCTCGGCTTCCGTCTTGCCGGCCTTGGCCGCCTTGACGGCCTGTTCGGGAGACTCGGGCATTTCCATGGCCTAGGCTTCCTTGATGTCTTCGCTGATGCGCATGCCGAAGTGGCGGCCGGCCGTGTCCAGGCGCGCGAGGATCTCGTCGCCCTCCTTGAGGCTGACCACGCTCACGGGCTCGCCGCCGGGCCTGGTGAGCCGGATGGTCTCGGCGTTCTGCAGGAACACCGCGCCCGCGCGGGGTCCGTCGGGCGTATCGACCCGCGCGCGCACGAGGAGCATGGGCCGCACCTCGACCTTGACCCGGCCGATGGTCGCCAGCGACGTCCTGCCGTCGTGGCCCACGACGAGCACCTCGCCGCCTGCCGCAAGCTCCTGGAGGTAGCTCGTGCGGTCGCCGGGCATGAGGGCATAGGCGTGCACCGCGCCCGCGTTGACCCGGAAGGGCCGCGCGGCCACATACGGGTTGTCCTCGGTCTCGGCGTGCACGAGGAAGGTGAAGGCGCTCGAATTGCCCACGAGCATGCCCTGGCCGCGCTTGAGCATGGACAGCGTGTCCACGCACACGCGATGGCCCAGGCCCACGGGGCGGACCTCCGTGACCACGGCCCGCGACAGCTCGTACACGCCCTGGGACAGCTTGACCTCGGCCACGATGGCCTTGAGCTCGGCCGCGGCCTCGGGCAGCACGAGCAGCCAGTCCACGCCGCGCTCCAGGATGCCGGCCGCCAGTCGGGCCTGGGACAGGGAGGCGACCTCCACGCCCAGGTTGTCGGCCTGGGCCAGGATGTTCTCCACCGGGATGATCTCCCAGCCGGCGCGCAGCACGACCTTGTCTCCGGCGCGCAGGCAGGACACGGCGCGCTCCTCGTCGGTCTTGGCCTCCAGGCACACGGGCGTGATGGAGCTTGCGGGCAGGACCTCGATGCGGCCGAGCCGGCGCACGGGCTCCACGTGCTCGTCCTCGACGATGATGCCGTCCACGCCCGACTCCAGGGCCAGGGTCACGAGGGCCTTGTCGAAAGGCATGGCCGAAAAGTAGATCTTCCTCATGGTCGGCTAGCCCGCCTTTTCAGCGTTATTCAGGAAATCCATGGCCGCGTCCACTTCCCAGTCCTCATGCACCACGCCCTTGAGCGCGGTCACCAGCCGGCGCGGGTCGTCGGCCTGGAAGATGTTGCGGCCGATGGACAGGCCCCGGCCGCCGGCGAGCACCGAGTCGTGGGCCATCTTGATGATGTCGCGGGCATTGTCCATCTTCTCGCCGCCGGCGATGACCACGGGCACGCAGCAGGCCTCGACCACCTCGGAGAAGGACTCGGGATCGCCGGTGTAGCAGACCTTGACCACGTCCGCGCCAAGCTCGACGCCCACGCGGGCGCAGTGCGCGATGACGTTCTTGTCGTACTGGTTGGAAATCTTGGGGCCGCGGGCGTAGATCATGGCCAGCACCGGAATGCCCCACTGGGCCGCCACGCCGGTCACCTGGCCGAAGTCGCGGAGCATGCGCGCCTCGGTCTCGTCGCCCAGGTTGATGTGCACGGACACGCAGTCCGCGCCCATGCGGACGGCCTCCTCCACGGTGCCCACCAGGATCTTGGCGTTGGGGTACGGCGACAGGCTGGTGGAGGCCGAGAGGTGCAGGATGAGCCCGATGTCCTTGCCCGAGCCGCGATGGCCGCAACGGATCAGGCCCTTGTGCATGAGCACGGCGTTGGCTCCGCCTTCGACCACGTTGTTGACGGTCTCGCGCAGGTCCACGAGGCCGCAGATGGGACCCACGGACACGCCATGGTCCAGGGGCACGATGATCGTGCGCTCGGTGTTGCGGTTGAAGATGCGCTCCAGGCGGATGGCTTTGCCGATGTTGTTGGTCCCGCTGGTCAGCATGATGATGCGCCTCCTTGCCCTGCCGAGGGATCGCCGCCTGGACCCCTGAAACGAAACAGGGGCCGCCGGCTTTCGCCTGCGGCCCCTGGGGTGTTCGGTTCTCGTCTACACTTCTACTTGGAATCCAAACCGCTCCCACGGCAGACCACAGGCTGCTCCCTAAACCAGTAATAGTACCAAAAGCTAAAGGAGAGAGCGGCGAACGCCTGGGACTGCGTGGACTTCATGCGCGGCACTATGACCTTGCAGCCCGAAGCATGTCAAATATTTTCTCAACTTTCCTCCGCGCGGCCGCCCTGCATGTCGGATCCGTCAACGGTTGACCTGCCTGCGCCGCACTCCGAGCCGGCTCACGTTTTTGCATTCCAGCGCAGCCCCTCTCCACGGAGCGCATGAAGACACGACCTGGTCCTGGCCCGCTTTTTGAGCCATGGGGCCTGGGCCGCGGCTATGTCCGCGCGCTCCGGCGACCCAAGGCCTCGCCCGCCGCATCCATGCGTGAGGCGTTGCGCCGCCCGGCCTCGGGCGAGATGTTGGCGTAGCAGTAGACGCAGCCGTGGCCGCAGGTGGTGTACGCGCCGATGTCCTTGGCCGGAGCGCAGCCGCAGGCCTTGCGCTGGCCAGGGTCGCGGGGGAAGCGCGCGGCGGGTTCACCCTGCCCGGCGTCCGATCCGGTCCCTCTCCCGGCACGCGCGGCGGGCTCCATGGGCAGCGCGGCCTGTTTCGGTCCGCGCGGGCGGTACAGCGCCGCAAGCTCCGCGTCGCCATGGGTCAGGCGCAAGAGCAGCTCGGGATCCACGCAGCGGTTGCGGGACACGCCGCAGGCCGAGAAATCCATCTCCTCGCCGCAGGACGCGATGCAAAGGCCCCATTTCCGGCCCAGACCGGCCAGACGGCCGGCGGTCTCGCTCATCTCGGCCGGCGTGAAGGAACGCGCCCGCGCGCCGGCGGCGGCCAGGTTGCGGCGCACCTTGGCGTAGCGCTCCAGGTGCGCGAAGCTGAACACGAGCCTGTCCGTGAACGGATGCAACCGCTCGCCCAGGGCCTCCATGCGCGCCAGGAGCACGGACAGCGGCGTGGCCTCGCCGCGCACGAGCGGATCGAAGCGCCAGATGACCCGCTCCCGGCCCAGGCGGCGCGAGAGTTCAGCGAAGCCGCGCAGCCGCGATTCCAGCGCGGGCACGCCGGGCTCCCAGCCCTCGGCCGCGTAATCGTTGAGGGTCGCGTGGACGTAGAAGGCCAGCCCGCGCCGCTCCAGCTCGTCAGCCAGGCCCAGGACCGCGTCCGGGTCCTTGGTGAACAGGACCATGGCCCGCAGCCGCGCTAAGGACACGTATTGCGGCGGCCCGCCGAAGGGATTGTCCCAGCGGCACCAGCCGGCGGACAGGCGGTTCAGGAGCCAGGCGGAATGGAAGGCGGGAATGTCCGTGGCGCGGCTGGCCGTGATCACGGCCGGCGCGATGGCCTCGCGCGGGCCAGCCGGGGTGACGAGTTCCACGCGCGGCCAGCGCATGGTCCGCTAGGCCTTGCGCCGCAGCAGGGAATGGCCGGTCACGGCCAGCCAGTCCAGGGTCAGGGCCGGGTTGACCTTGTACTCCAGGCACTCCAGGGCCATGCCCAGGGCCGCGCCGATCCGGCGTTGCGCCTCGGGGCCAAGGCTTCCCAGGCCCAGGTCCGGGTCGTTCCGGCCGGCCAGGGCTCCGGCAAGGGCGCGCTGGCATTCCACGAGCACCCTGCCGGCCAGGGCCGCGTCCAGGCGGCCCTTTTCCGATGTGCGCTCGAACCAGCCGCGCCCGCTGCGCCAGAACTCGCCCATGGCCATGGCCCACTCTCGCGGGTCTTCGCCCTCGCCGGCAGGCGCGGGCTTGCGCGCATCGGGCCAAGCCAGGGTGAGCACGAAGCTGCGCGAGACGATCGTGGGCAGGAGCCAGTCACGCTGGGGCGCCGCGAGCACGAAGACGCTGCCGGGCCTGGGCTCCTCCAGAACCTTGAGCAGGCAGTTGGCCGCGCCGGGCTCCATGATCTGAGCCTCATTGAGCACCACTACCCGCGTGCCCTGGCCCCTGGGCGGCTCGCCCACGAGCGAGCGCAGCTCGCGGACCATGTCGACCTTGATGGATTCGACGCGGCCGTCGAGGAACACGAGGTCGCGGTGCACGCGCTCCATGATCTGCGCGCAATCCGGGCACGCGCCGCACGGGCCTGTGCGGGGCGTCGGGGCCGGCCCCAGCAGCCCGAGCTGATCGGATTGGCCCGCCTTGCCGGCCAGGAGCGGCGCGCAGTTGAGCCGGCAGGCCCAGTACAGAGCCAGGGCCTCGCGCTCGGCGTCGCTGCCGCCCTCCAGAAGGAGCACCTGCGGCGGCGCGTCGCCCAGGCGGTCCAGGAAGGCTCGCACGCGCTCCTGGCGGCCGGCGATGGTCAGCATGTCATGCATGCCCTTCCATACCCGCACGGCCGGCCCTTGAAAAGCCCGGCCGTCATGCCGGAGGAGGGCCGAAACGCCCGAGCTTTCCATTGACAGCCCTTTGCCCAAGGTTACAATCATACTGTCGAAAACTTATTCTTTTATTCAAAGGAGGTGCAGTATGTTCAGAAATCTTCTCCCGGCCATGCGCCGCCGTTCCGGAGAGCCCGGCGTCCCGAGCGGCATGTCCGATCTCATGGAGGAATTCTGGCGCAGCCCCTTCGGCGGGTTCCCCATGTTCGAGAGGGCCGAGTACCCCGTCGTGGACGTGAGCGAGAACGAGAGCGAGGTCATGGTCAAGGCCGAGCTGCCCGGCCTGGAGGCCAAGGACGTGGACATCAGCCTGGAGAACAACCAGCTCATCCTCAAGGGCGAGAAGAAATTCGAGGAGGAAGAGAAGAAGGACAACTACCATCGCATCGAGCGCAGCTACGGCTCCTTCTTCCGCTCGGTGCCCATGCCGGTCAAGGTCAAGGCCGAGGGCATCAAGGCCAAGTTCGACAAGGGCGTGCTGCGCGTCACCCTGCCCAAGGACGAGGCGGCCAAGAGCCGCAAGATCGAAATCGAGACCTGATCGGCCCGCCAGGGGCCGGACGGATTTCTTCCACGGCCGGGGCTTTGCCCTGGCCTTTTCGCGTTATGCACGCCCGCCAATCCCCCGAGCCGCATTTCACGCCCGTCTTCCCGCCCGAATGAATCCTCTGCCTCGGTCCCCTGTCCCAACCATCAATTGGCTGCGAACGGAGCCATTTCCGTCGGGCCGGACGCTTCTCGGCTCCGCCGGACAGATCCATGCCCTCGGCTCCTCACTCCCCTGTCCCGGACCGGCCTTGCGCCCTCCCCGCCCGAGCGCGGCAGCCCCGACTCGACTTATGGAGCATCGGATCCGCCTGTGCTAGATTGCCTCTCTCACATTCTCGCGCCGTAGGAGGACCCCATGGCCGACAAGCGCTTCTGGGAAATGAACAAGGAAGAGATCGACGACTGGGTGGAGGGACGCGGCCTGGAGGCCTGGAAGCAGAAGATCAACGCGGACCGCTCCGAGGCCCCGGAGATCATGCAGGCCTGGCCCAACCCATGGTCCAAGGCCCACTTTGACATCAAGCGTCAGAACATCATGCGCAGCCTGGCCCCGGAGCTGGCCCAAAAGCGCAAGGTCGAGGCCGAATCCAACGGGCGAGCCTAACAGACCGTCCCGGCTTTTTCGCAATGCGTGAACAAAGTTCAAGCATTGCTCACGGATGCCGCGCATCCAGCGGGCCGTCCCTGGCCGCGCAAGAACCGAG
>JAEYTO010000004.1 GCA_023433925.1 Pseudomonadota bacterium
GTCACGGCCCTCGAAGACTCGGGCCGCGCCCGCGCCGGGGCAAGCTGGCCCGGATCTTGGGCGGCAAGGCTTCTTGTGTTATACTTTATGACTTTCGGCGAGGACCGTTTCGCCGTGAAGCGCATCCCGTACGGGACAAAAATTGCGAAACGAAGCCATTTGACCACTTGGCCCTAGAGTTCCAAGGGTTGCGGGGCATCTCACACTTTCCTGGCCTCGCCGCCTTGGGCGAGGCCAGGTAATACGGGTCCAGGAGCCTTAGGCTCCTGGCGGGAGAGAGCTCGAGAGAGGGCAGCGCCCTCTCTCGAATCCAGGAGGCCGCATGAACATCGCCCGCCTCATCCGCATCGCCAGGGGCCTTGAGCCCGCCGACCTGCTCGTGCGCGACGTGCGCCTGGTCAACGTGCTCTCGGGCGAGATCCATCCCGCGCACGTGGCCGTGGCCGACGGGATCGTGGTCGGCTTCGAGGAGGTCGAGGCCCAAGAGGTGCTCGACGCCGGTGGCCGCTTCTGCTGTCCAGGATTGATCGACGGCCATATCCACATCGAATCGACCCAGCTCACCCCGCCGCGCTTCGCCGAGGCCGCCGCGCGTCACGGCACGGCGGCCGTGGTCTGCGACCCGCACGAAATCGCCAACGTGCTCGGAGTCGCCGGGGTCGAGTACATGCTCGCCGTGAGCGAGGGCCTGCCGCTCTCCTTCTGCTTCATGGCCCCATCCTGCGTGCCGGCCACGCACCTGGAGGCCGCCGGGGCCGAGCTGACCGCCGAGGACATCCGGGGGCTGCTCGCCCGCCATCCCGGCCGCATGCTCGGCCTGGGCGAGATGATGAACTTTCCGGGCGTGCTCTTCGGCGATCCCGGCGTGCTGGCCAAGCTCGACGCCGCGCGGGGCCGGGTCATCGACGGCCACGCCCCGCTCGTCTCGGGCCGCGACCTGTCGGCCTACGCCCTGGCCGGGCCCATGAGCGACCACGAAAGCATCCACGCCGACGAGGCGCGCGAGAGGCTGCGCAAGGGGTTGCACGTCATGCTCCGCGAGGGCACCCAGGAGCGCAACATGGCCGACCTCCTGCCGGCGGTGAACGAATTCAACAGCCAGCGGACCATGCTCGTGTCCGACGATCGCCTGGCCGACGACCTGCTCTCGCGCGGGCACATGGACGCGGCCGTGCGCAAGGCCATTGCCCTGGGCGTGCCGGTCGTGCGCGCCGTGCAGATGGCCAGCATCAACCCCGCGCGCTACTTCGGGCTGGACCGGGGCCGCGACGGGCCGCACGGCGGCCACGGGGCCGTGGCTCCCGGCTTTCGCGCCGACTTCGTGCTCCTGGACGACCTGGAGGAGTTCCGCATCCACTCCTGCCATCTGGGCGGCCGGGATGTACGCAATCTGGACTTCCCGCCACGCGCGGTCGCGCCGGGCGGGTCGATGCGCATTAGACGCCTGGACGAGGAAGCGCTCGCAATTCGAGCCGGCAAAGGCCGAATTCGCGTCATCGGCGTACGGCCCGGCCAGATCGTCACCGAGCACCTGCTCATGGAGCCGTGCATCCGTGACGGCCTGGCAGTGGCCGATCCGGACCGCGACCTGGCCAAGCTGGCGGTTTTCGAGCGCCATCGTGCCACGGGCAACGTCGGCCTGGGTTTTGTCACGGGCCTGGGGCTGAGCAGGGGAGCCCTGGCCAGCAGCGTGGCCCACGACTCGCACAACCTCATCGTGGCCGGCGCGGACGACGCCGACATGCTCGTCGCGGCCCGCGAGGTCGAGCGCATGGGCGGCGGCCTGGCCGTGGCCGATTCCGGCCGCGTCGTGGCCGGGCTGGCCCTGCCCGTGGCGGGGCTCATGAGCGAAGGACCGGCGGCGGAGGTCGCCGCGCGCATGGCCGAGGTCAACCGGGCCCTGGCGGAGTTGGGCCTCGCGCTGCGCAGCCCCTTCGCGGCCTTATCCTTCCTGGCCCTGCCGGTCATCCCGGCCCTGAAGCTCACGGACAAGGGGCTGGTGGACGTAGGACGATTCGCGTATGCTGCCTTGTGGGAGGAAAGCGCGTCCACCTCGTGACGCATGCCGCCGGCATTCCCGCGGCCGGAAGCTGTTGTCTGCGATCGTGCGTCCGGTATGGTCGTTGCAACCCACCCTGCATTCGCGTAGTTTCCCACACGCCGAAGATGTGGTCTTACCAGCCGCCTGCGCGAGACGACAGGAAACGCAATGGCCATCCGCTATGATGTGAACTTCATCAATCCGTTCCTCCAAGCGGTGGTCGATACGTTCTTCAAGCTGGCGAACATGAAGCTCACGCCCGGCAAGCCGTTCGTCAAGGAGAAGGACGCCCCGCGCGGCGACATCTCCGGCGTCATCAGCATCAAGGGCAAGCTCAAGGGCTCCATCGCCGTGACGCTCAGCGAGGGAGTGGCCGTCGGCGCGGTGCAGTCCCTCACCGGCGAGCCCAAGGAGGAGATCGACTCCGACGTGCGCGACCTGGTGGGCGAGCTGACCAACATCATCTCGGGCCAGGGCCGGCGCGTGCTTGCCGACATGGGCCACCATTTCGAGGCCGCCATACCCGAGATCGTCATAGGCAAGGAGCACATCATCAAGCACCAGGCCAACGGCCCCATCCTGGCCATCCCCTTCAACACGAGCGAAGGCGAGCTCGTGGTCGAGATCTGCCTGGAGGCCGGCAGCTTCAAGCGCTGAAACGCGCGCGATGCGCCTTTCCCATCACCGCGTTGCCGCCGCGCCGGCGAAAGGATACCCTGGCGCAAAGCCATCCAAACCCGGAGCACGCCATGCCGACCCTCAAGGAACTCTTCGACCGCTGCCCCTGGAAGGCCAAATTCCTGGGCCAACTCCCCGAGAACCCGAACGAGATCGTCTATCAATGGGGAGAGGACGAGGCCGAGTTCGCCGCGCCGTTCTTCAGCCCCACCGGCATGAAGATCTACACCGAGCAGACCAACGTCGTGCGCCGCAGCCTCTACCTCGGCCAGGATGATGCCGGCCGGCGCTTGCTGGCCGTGCGCGAGGAGGAGAAGCCCGAGTACCGCGAGGGCATCCCGGCCATGGCCGCGGCCTACGCGAGCATCCTCGACCCGGACAAGGCCGAGGCCTACTTGCGGGGAATAATCGAGAAGGATTGACGCATATTGCGAATCAACCGGGAAAGGCGCCGCCCTCTCCCGGATTCTCTACCGGCAGAAGGGCTGTCGGGATTGGAGTTCCTGTTCCCGATTTGCACGGCGGGTGTTTTTCAGACCAACCGCGATTTCTTCACCCCGAATTCCATGACGGGCCGTCGCCAACGCTGTCGGCCCCTCCCGCCCGGCCCGTCCTGAAACACTGTTCCGAGCCTCTTTACGACCCGCACCCGTTTCTCTCATCGCCTTGACCGCCGCCTGTCCATATTCTGACAGCATGCCGGGCCGCTGGCCGCGGGATTCACTGTGCAGGAAAGGAGCAGAACATGGACGGAACCACACACTCTTGGTCTTTCAGGCGCGCCGCGACGGCAGGCATCCTCATCACCCTTGTCGGCCTCATGGCCTGCGCCGAGCTTCCAGGCTCCAAGCGGACACAGGGCGCGGTGGCCGGCGGAGCGGGCGGCGCGGTCATCGGCGGCGCGACCAAGGGCACCACGGGCGCCCTCGTCGGCGGCCTCATCGGCGCGGGGCTTGGCTATCTCATTGGCTGGGGCTGGGAGGAGTATGACGCGCGCCAGCTTAACGACACCTTGGAGACGAACCCCGAAGGCCAGGCCAGCACCTGGACCAATCCCAATACTGGCAAGGCCTACACAGCCACTCCCGTGGCGACCAAGACGCAAGGCGCCCAGCCCTGCCGCGACGTGCGGATCGAGCCCGCCGAAGGCGGCCGGGAGCCGGTGGTGGCCACGGCCTGCCGCGAACAGGACGGCTCCTGGCGACTGGTCAACCAATAGCCCGCCCGGCCTGCCGCGCATCTTTCGCGGCGGCCCCTCGGGGCCGCCGCCGTCCGCCCGCGCCGAACCACCCGCCCCGAGCCCGGCCGGCGTTGCGAAGAGCCGTGCCGTGTGCTACTGCCATCATACCGAAAGCCAACCTCAACATCTGCAAGGACCTACACCATGCTCGACCCCAGAAAGTGCACCCTCTACAGCGGCGGGGCGCGCGGCGCCGAGGCGGAGTTCGGCAGGCTCGCCGAGCAGTATGGCATCGAGGAGGTCAACTTCAGCTTCGAGGGCCACCAGATCGAGCGCGCGCGCGGCGTGCGCCCGCTGACCACCGAGGAGCTCATGCGCAAGGATGTGAGCCTGGCCTACGTGTCCAAGCTCATGCACCGCAGCTACACGAGCGCGCCGATCTTCCGCAAGGTGCTCCAGTCCATCTCCTGGCAGATCGACAGCGGCCACGAGATCTGGATCGTGGGCGCGATCCTGGAGGATGGAACGGTCAAGGGCGGCACGGGCTGGGGCGCGGAGTTCGCCAAGCTCTGCAACAAGCCCCTGTTCGTCTTTGACCAGAAGAAGAGCGGCTGGTTCAACTGGGACGGCGAGAGCTGGAACAAGGCCGCGGAGCCCGTCATCACCCACCACCACTTCACGGGCACCGGCACGCGCTTCCTGGAGGACAACGGCAGGAAGGCCCTGACCGAGCTGTTCGCCCGCAGCTTCAAGAAGTAGCGGCGCTCGGGCCTGGTCGCGGCCGGCCAGGCAACGAATCTCACGGCAAAGACGAACCCCGTCGGGCGATGCCTGGCGGGGTTTTTTATGTTCTTTTCCGAAAATGCCCAGGGACGCGGCTTACAGCTCCTTGCCCATCTCCACCATCCGCAGCCTCACGCCTCCCGCCATGGGGAAATCGACCTCTCCTCCCCTAGCATAGCCTTTCTTCTCGTAGAACCCTACTGCGTTGAGCGTGGACATGAGCTGCACTCTCTTCACTCCCCGCGCCCGCGCCTCGGCCTCCACGGCCGCGAGCAGGGCCGAGCCCGTGCCGGCGGGCGCATCGGGCGAGCTGTACACGGCCATGATCTCGTCGTCCTTGAGCGAGGAGAAGCCCTTGACCGCGCCCCGGAACTCGGCCACGAACACGGCCTCGCCGCCGTCGATCATGGCGTGGATGTAGTCCCCGACCTTGCGGCGGCCCACGAAGGCCTCGATCTCTCGCCGCGAGTAATGCCTGGAAGCCTTGGCGCGCATGGCGGTCTTGTGCGCGGTGCAGATCGCCGCCGCGTCCTCGGGCCCGGCCGGGCGAACCACGACGCGCGGCGCGCCCGCCGACGGATTGCCGCCCGCGCGCGGCCTTGGAGCGCCGCCAGCGCCAGCATCGTTCGCGTGATCGCGCCTCTCCCGCCTGTCCATGTCGCCGTTCATTCCTGACCGCCTTGTCTCGGCCCAGTCTGCCCCACGACCGGAGCCATGGCCATCGGCCGCGCGGACATGGCGCAAGAGCGGATTAGGACGCGGACCTGATTGACTTCCGGAGAACAGGCACGAAAAGGCTTTTCCCCCCGCGCCGAGTCATGTATCTTCCCTGCACGGTTGAGATTTCGCGCACGCGCGCCCACCCGAGCCCCGAGGCGGACGGAGCATGAACCTCGAAGCCCTCTTCTCACCGAAAAGCGTCGCCGTCATCGGCGCTTCGGGCACGCCCGGCAAGGTCGGGCACACGGTGCTCAGGAACATGCTCGACGCAGGCTTCGCCGGCCGGCTCATCCCCGTGAACCCCAAGGGCGGGGAGATCGAGGGGCTGCCCGTCACGCCGGACATCGCCGGGCTGCCCAAGGGCCTGGACCTGGGCGTGATCTGCATCCCGCGCACGCACGTGCTGAAAAGCCTGCGCGAGCTGGCGGCCATCGGCACACGCGCGGTCATCGTCATCACCGCCGGCTTCAAGGAGGTCGGGCACCGGGGCTACCACCTGGAGCAGGAGATGGCGGATATCGCCCGCGAGCACGACATGGCCCTGCTCGGCCCCAACTCTCTGGGACTCATCGACACTACCTCCAAGGTCAACGCGACCTTTGCCGCGGGCATGCCCCAGACCGGCTCCATCGCCTTCTTCTCCCAGTCCGGGGCCCTGTGCGTGGCCATCCTGGACTGGGCCGCCGGCACGGGCACCGGCTTCTCCTCGTTCATCAGCCTGGGCAACAAGGCCGTGCTCGACGAGGCCGACATGCTTGAGTGGCTGGGCAAGGACGACAAGACGCACGTCATCCTGGGCTATCTGGAGAACGTCCAGGACGGCCAGGCCTTCCTGGCCAGGGCCATGAAGGTCGCGCGCCGCAAGCCCGTGATCATGCTCAAGTCGGGCACCACGGCCGCAGGCGCGCGGGCCGCCTCCAGCCATACGGGCGCCATCGCCGGCTCGGACCAGGCCTACGGCGCGGCCTTCCGCAAGGCCGGCATCATCCGCGCCGAACGCCTGTCCGAGCTGTTCGACCTGGCGCGCGCCTTCGCCACGCAGCCCCTGCCCAAGGGACCGAACCTGGCCGTGGTGACCAACTCCGGCGGGCCGGGCATCCTCGCGGCGGACGCGGCCGAGCGTTCGCGGCTCATCATGGCCAGCCTCGCGCCGTCCACCGTGGACAAGCTCAAGAAGTTCCTGCCGCCGTACGCCTCGCTCTACAACCCCATCGACATGATCGGCGACGCGGACGCCGAGCGCTACCGCCTGACCCTGCGGACCGTGGCCGCCGACGAGCACGTGCACAGCCTGCTGGCCATGCTCACGCCCACGGCCACGGCCGACGTCGAGGACATCGCCAGGGCCGTGGCGCAGGTGGCCAAGGAGAGCGGCAAGCCGGTCTTCGGTTGCTTCATGGGCGGCGAGCGCATCGGCCCCGGCAGGCGCATCCTCATGGACGCCGACGTGCCGGTCTACGAGTTTCCCGAGCCGGCCATCGCGAGCATCGAGGGCCTGGCGCGCTACACCGAATGGAAGGCCAGGCCCGAGCCCGAGCCGGCCGAGGTCCGGCGCGACCTGGGCAAGGCCCGGCGCATGATGGAAGAAGCCAGGCGCTGGGGAGTGCGCGAGATCGTCGAGTTCCAGGCCCAGGAGCTGCTGCGCGCCTACGACCTGCCCACGCCCGAGACGCGCCTGGCGCGCTCCTCCGAGGAGGCGGCCACGGCCGCGGGCGAGATCGGCTACCCCGTGGCGCTCAAGATCGCCTCGGCGCAGATCTCGCACAAGAGCGACGTGGGCGGCGTGGTCCTGGGGCTCAAGAACCTCAAGGAAGTCCTGCACGCCTTCATGGACATCACCTCGCGCGCCCAGCGCATGCGGCCCGAGGCCTACATCACGGGCTGCCTCGTGCAGGCCATGGCGCCCAAGGGCTCGCGCGAGATCATCGTGGGCTTCAAGCGCGACGACCAGTTCGGCCCGCTGGTCATGTTCGGCCTGGGCGGCATCTACGTGGAGGTCCTCAAGGACGTCTCCTTCCGCCTGGCGCCGTTGACTCCGGCCGACGCGCGCGACATGATCCGCGAGGTGCGCTCGTACATGCTCCTCAAAGGCTTCCGCGGCGAGCCGGCCGTGAACTTCCAGGCCCTGGAGCGCATCATCCTGACCATGTCCACCCTGGCCACGGACTTTCCCGAGATCTACGAGGCCGAGTTCAACCCCGTGCTGGCGGGCGAACATGGCGCCATCGTGGCCGACGTGCGCCTGTCGCTGTCGGCGTGAGGCGGCCGGACCGGCAAGAGACACAAGGAGAACGCGTCATGGCAGGCATCTACGTCGGTTCAACCTCGGCCTACTCGGGCAAGAACCTGTTCATCCTGGGCCTGGGCCTGTGGTTTCAGAGCCGCGGCTATAACGTGGGCTACATGAAGCCCGTGGGCGCGATGCCCATCGAGAAGAACGGCCGCATGGGCGACGAGGACGCCTTCTTCGTGCAGGAAGTCCTGAACCTGGACCAGGACCCGGCCGAGGTCACGCCCGTGCTCGTGACCCAGGACTTCAAGGCCAGGGCCTTCGCCGCCCCCTGCGAAGGGCTGCGCGAGCTGTGCGCCGAATCCTACGAGAAGCTCTCCGAGGGCAAGGACCTCATGCTCGTGGGCGGCTCCGGGAGCATGTATTCCGGCCGCTACTGCGACGTGGACGGCGTGTCCCTGGTCAAGCGGCTAGGCATCCACGCCGTGGTCATCGACCGCTTCGACAAGGAGCTCAACTACGACTACCTGCTCGTGCTCGGCGAGAGCCTGGGCGAGCGGCTGGCCGGCGTGATCATCAACGACGTGCCGCAAGGGGCCATGGAGGAGATCGAGGGCATGATCGCGCCTCTTCTGGAGCGCCAGGGGGTCAAGGTCCTGGGCATCCTGCCCCGCGACCCGCTGCTGGGGGCCATCAAGGTCGCGGACCTGGCCGAGCGCCTGGGCGGGCGCATCATCTCCTCGCACCACAAGGCCGACCGCGTGGTCGAGGACTTCCTCATCGGCACCATGCAGGTCGAAAACTTCCTGACCCACTTCCGCCGCCGGCGCAACGCGGCGGTCATCGTGGGCGGCGACCGCTCCGACGTGCAGCTCGTGGCCCTGGAAGGCGACTGCCCCTGCCTCATCCTGACCGGCAACCTCTACCCCAACGACATCATTCTCACGCGCGCCGAGGTCCTGGAGATCCCCATGATCGTGGTGCGCGACGACACCTTCTCCGTGGCCAAGAAAATGGAGGCCATCCTCTCCCGCCACAAGCTGCGCGACAAGGTCAAGATCCAGCAGGGCGCGCAACTCGTCAGCTCCAAGCTGGACCTGGAGCACCTGCGCACGGTGCTCGGCCTGTAGAGCTTCGCGCAAGGCAACCGGGTGAGGGCTCCGTGCCCTCTCCCGGACCCTCTCCCGCCAGGGGCCGTGGGCCCCTGGACCCCATGATTCGTTGTTGGAGAATTGCGCCGGACGGCCTGCATGGGCCATCCGGCCCGATGCCCTGGAGCGGATGGGAAGCCGGAAAAGTCTCCGGCCTCGACTCAATTTCCGAATATGTGCTACACTTACGGTGGGCCTGCCCCATGGCCTTTACTATACGGGAGAACGACCTACTGGAGGTGTCATGCGCTGGACCTATGTCATTATCGGAGCGGCGCTCCTCCTGGTGGTCGCCTGGGCGTTGCGCAGGGCCTGGCGCTCGTTCGCCCTGGAAATGGAAGGCTACGAGTTCAGCGAGGACGTGGAGCGCATCCACGCAAGCCGCCGCCGGGCCCAGGCCCGCCGCGAGGCCCTCGCGCGGATGGTCGGCCCCTGTCTTCCGAGGCGCGGGCTCCATGCTCAGGCAGGTCCGCTCCGCGGCCTGCTTCCTGTTTCTGTAGTCCGGCGCGATACCGCCTAGATCATGCCAGCGAGCCGCTCGGCCCAGGCCTTGATCTCGGTCGCCGAGTCCTTGGCTTGCAGATGGTATTTGAGACTGGGCGCCACGATTTGCGCGCCTTGTTCGCGGGCGCGCTTCTCCACGAAGTCCACGGCCTTGGCGAAGCGGTCGTAGCCCTGGTCGCCGCTGCCGAACACGGCCATGCGCCTGCCTTTCAGGGGTGTGCAGGCCATGTCCTCGTAGAAGGACAGGAAATCCTGCTGGACCTCTTCGTCGATGGCGCCCCAGGTGGACACGCCGAGCAGGATCAGGTCTTGGGGCCCGGCCAGCACGTCCACGCCCACTTGGCGCACGTCGCGCAGCTCCACCTCGACGCCTTTGGAGCCCAGGACCTCGGCGATCATCTCCGCCCCGGCCTGGGTGTTGCCGGTCTCGCTGCCAAAGACGATGAGCGCTCTTGCCATGTCAGCCTCCCTTGATGGTTTCCTTCGAATCCTTGCCCGTAAGAATCAGCGCTGAAGCGCGCGCCAGCGGCGCACGTCTTGTCGGACTGTTGAAAAAGCCGTCCTGGCTCTTCAACTTCGCGATGCCTGAGCAAAGCCAAGGCATCGCTCACGGCTGCCGCGCATCCGTCAGGTCATCCTGGCTCGCTCGGTCTGTTTTCTCACAAGCTGTCATGCGTAAAGGCTTTGCGCGCGACGCCTAGCCCAGGTTCTGGCGCACCCAGCCGACGATCTGCGTCGCGCTCATGGCCCCGCTCGCGCGGGCGGCCTCGCGGCCGTCCTTGAACAGGACCATGGTCGGTACGGACTGGATGCCGTGGCGCGAGGCCACGTTCGGCTCGGCCTGGGTGTCGAGCTTGGCGAAGCGCACCTGGCGCAGTTCGGACGCGGCCTGCTCGAAGGCCGGGGCCATCATGCGGCACGGCCCGCACCAGGGCGCCCAGAAATCCACGACCACGGGGAGCCGGCTGCCGAGCACGTGCGTCTCGAAGCCCGCCGCGTCCAGGACCAGGGGCTTGCCGTCCAGGATGCGGGCCTTGCACTTGCCGCAGACCGCCTCGGTCATGCGCGCCGGGTCCAGACGGTTCCTGGCTCCGCAGTTGGGGCAGGATACGATGACTCCCTCGGGCATGGCCGAACTCCTTGGCTTTCGGGCTCTGTTGCCGCCTAGATCTCGTAATCGAGCACGCGGCGCTCCGCGACCACCTGCTTGACGAACTCCACGCACTTCAGGTGCTCGGGATGGACCTGGTAGGCCTCCAGGTCCGCGCGCGAGTCGAACTCGGAGTAGAGCACGACGTCGCAGGCCGGGCTGGCCGCGAACACGTTGTCCGAAACCTCGATGTGCCTGAGCGTGGGCACCTTGCCCGCAAGGTTTTCGAGCATCTGCTTCATGCGCAGGGCAGCCTCGGCCTTCTTGCCATATTGCGTTTCTTCCTTGAGCATCCACATGACGACGTGCTTGACCATGAGCTTACTCCCATGAGTGTTTCTAGTCGCTTACAATGCCTTGAGGCCTGGGGTCAGGTCAAGGCGGGGATGAATAGTCGTGACTTGGCACCCGCGGGCTGCCAGCGGATAGGCCGGACGACGATACGCCTGGAGCTCGGGCCGCGCGTGCCGTATCATGCGTACAGGCCGGACTCCGCCCGATCCGGCCACGCCCGAGCAGGATCTGCCCACAGGCGAGGCTGAAGACAGTACGCCTTGCGCGTGGCGCCGGGCGGCTTCGCCCCTGCATCGGCCTGGGCCCGGAATACGCACAGAACGTATTATTCGTCACGAGCTTGACCATTCTTCGCGTATGGCGTACTTGCCGCGCATGGACTTGCAGCAAAAGCTCCAGATCCTCGCCGACGCAGCCAAATACGACGCCTCGTGCGCCTCCAGCGGGGCAGCGCCGCGTCAGGCTTCCGGCCCACGCGGCGTCGGCTTCACGGCTCCGCTGGGCGTATGCCACAGCTTTACGCCCGACGGCCGTTGCATCTCGCTGCTCAAGGTCCTGCTCACGAACCACTGCGTCTACGACTGCACGTACTGCGTCAACCGCGCCTCCAGCGACACGCCGCGCGCGGCCTTCACGGCGCGCGAGCTGGCCGAGCTGACCGTGGGCTTCTATCGCCGCAACTACGTGGAAGGCCTGTTCCTCAGTTCGGGCGTCGCCGGCAGCCCGGACGCGACCATGGAGCGCCTCGTGCGCGTGGCCCGCGCGTTGCGCCTGGACCACGGCTTCCACGGCTACATCCACCTCAAGGTCATCCCTGGCGCGGACCAAAGGCTCGTGACCCTGGCCGGGCTGTACGCCGACCGTTTATCGGCCAACGTGGAGCTGCCCAGCGAGGAGGGCCTGCGCCGCCTGGCCCCGGACAAGAGCCTGGCCCCCGTGCACGCGGCCATGGGCCGCATGGCCGAGGCCATCGCCGAGTCCGCGGCCGAGCCGCGCTCCCCGCGCTTCGCTCCGGCCGGCCAGGGCACGCAGATGATCGTGGGCGCGGACAGCGCCGACGACGCGCTCATCCTGCGCGCCAGCAGCGGGCTGTACGGCTCCTACAAGCTCAAGCGCGTCTACTACTCGGCCTTCACGCCCATCGCGCCGGCCCACGCCCTGCCCAAGGGACCGCCGCCGCTCACGCGCGAGCACCGGCTCTACCAGGCCGACTGGCTCATGCGCTTTTATGGCTTCGGCGTGGAGGAGATCATCTCGGCCGCCCGCAACGGCATGCTCGACCCGCACCTGGACCCCAAGCTGGCCTGGGCTCTGGTCCACCGCGAGAGCTTCCCCGTGGACGTGAACCGCGCAAGCCGCGCCGAGCTCCTGCGCGTGCCGGGCCTGGGTGTGCGCGCCGTGCAGCGCATCCTGGCCGCGCGCCTCCGGCGCAGCCTGTGCAGCGCCGACCTGGCCCGACTGCGCGTGCCGCTCGCGCGCGTGCTGCCCTTCGTGTGTCTGGCCGACCATCTGCCCCGCGACCTGGACGCGCCGGACCTGCGCCGCCGCTTTCTCCCGCCGCCCAGGCAGCTTTCGCTCTTCGGCCAGGAGGACGGCCGTGCGTAGGATCGTCCTGGCCCACCCCACGGACTTCGAGGGCTGGCGCGCCCATGCCCGCTCCCTGCGCGCCGCCGCCGTGCCGCCAGACAGCGTGGACTGGAGCCTGGCCGAGCCGGACCGGAACCTGCCGCCCAGCGCGCGCCCGGCGCCTCCGCCCGTGGCCCCCGGCCACCCGGAGATCCGCGTGCCGCGCGCCTTCCTGGACCTGGCCAGGCTCGTCATCCTGCACAGCGGCCCACGCCGCTTCCACCTGCTCTACGGCCTGCTGTGGCGCATCACTCGCGGCCAGTCCGGCCTGCTCCTGGACCTGTCAGACCCGCTCGTGCGCCTGGCCCGCGACATGGCCAGGGCCGTGTTCCGCGACATCCACCGCATGCAGGGCTTCCTGCGCTTCCGCCAGCTCGCCCATGGCAGCGAAGGCGGCGGGCAGCTCCAGATGTACCTGGCCTGGTACGAGCCCGAACACTACATCGTCCAGGACGCGGCGCCCTATTTCGCCCGCCGCTTCGGCGACACGCACTGGGCCATCCTGACCCCGCGCGGCTGCGCCTGGTCCGACGGCGAAGGCCTGCGCTTCGGGCCGGGCATGGCCAAGCCCGCGGACATGCCCGAGGACCAGGGCGGGCTGGAAGACCTCTGGCGGGCCTACTACAAAGCCGCGTACATCCCCGCGCGCCGCAATCCCGGCCTCCTCCGCTCGCACATGCCCGCCAAGTACTGGCCCAACCTGCCCGAGGCGCGCGAGATCGCGGGCCTGCTGGACGGAACCGCGAGCGGCGAGCCCGCCGGGCCAGGCATCTAGGACTATTCGCAAATCAACCGAGATAGGGCGCCGCCCTCTCTCGGACCCTCACCCGCCAGGTGGATTCAAGCCCACATCATCCCTGAACCCGCGTGTTCCGCCCCCTGCCCGGATCGAGGCCCAGACCTCGATCCGGCCATCTTTCCATGACCATGCACTCGTCCAGCGGCACACATGATGTTTCCCTGCCAAAGCTTACTTCAGGAATACACATACTTGAGCATCGACCGTAGTGAACCATGCCGCATGACCGGACATGAACAAACCTCTGTTCTTCAATGCATTACCAATGCACGGAGAATGTCATGCAAATGCACATGTATGCACGGAAGCATTTCCCGGGAATTTATGCCTTGATTCTCTTGCTGGCAGCGCCTAGGGTGTTAATCATATCTTGATAGCCATCGAGATCATTTCAGCGAACCGCACCCGCTAAAGGCCGGATCGCTCTAGTATCCCTTTGCTATTCCTGGACGTGGAGAAGCGGCATGGTGGAGTGCGCCGTATTCAAGATCGATGCATCTGGCGATAAGTCTTTCATCGCCTTGAGCTTTATCGACGATGGAGACAACGACCACATCATCGAGTTCACCACCCGCCTCGCGTCCGGGGAGCAGCTTGAGCTTGTCCCACGGCAGCGCATGCCCGCACGGACCTGGGGCGCCCTGCGCAAGCTCATGGAATCCCGCGCCGCCAACGCGGCCAGGAACCTCCTGGATACGATCATCGCCAGGGTGGGCAGCCAGGGCTGCTGAAACGGATTGCAACTGGATCGGGCAGGGCTTTGCCCTCCAGGCCCACCCCGCAATGCCCGCTCCCGAGAAGGCGGTATGTGCCCGCATTTCATTTGCGGACCGCTCCGGCCTGCCCGCAACGATTGCTGGAGCCGTTTGCAAATGAAATGCGGGTTCCAAGGGCCCGTGGCCCTTGGTGGGTGGGGTCTGGGGAGGGCAAAGCCCTTCCCAGTCATCTGCAAGTTGCTCTATTTGGCCCTTCCGACCGTCTCCCGCGCCTCCCGCAAATCCTCGCTGTCCGCTTGCGGCGATTTCTGCTCCGCGCTCCCCTGGGGCTCCAGGCTGAATTCCGCGTAAACCGGGAAGTGGTCCGAGCCGATGTCGGGCAGCACCCGGAAATCGGCCAGCCGCAGGCTTTTGGAGTGGAACACGTGGTCAAGCGGATAGCGCAGGAAAGGCAGCGCCACCGGGAAGGTGGGGAAGTGTCCCCGGCCGATGCGCGGGTCGAGCAGCCCCGATATGCGGCGGAACAGGCGGGTGGTGTGCGACCAGGCCACGTCGTTCAGGTCGCCCATGACGATGACGGGGAGCTTGGATTCGCGTGCCTTCCGCGCCACGAGGATCAGCTCGGCGTCGCGCTCGGTGGAGTCGCCGGACCGCGGCTCGGGCGGCCTGGGATGGATGCCGAAGACCTCCACGCGCTCGCCCGAGCCGAGGACGACCTGAGCCCGGATCGAGGGGATGTCGGCCTCCAACAGATAGCCCAGGCGCGCCTGGGCCAGCCCCAGACGGGAGAAGAGCGCGATGCCGTAGGCGTTGTCCAGGGGCTGGGCAACGCGGAATGGATGGCTCGACTTCAGGCCCGCCAGATCATCCATCCAGCGCCGATCGACCTCCAAGAGCAGGACCAGGTCCGGCGACAGATCCGCGAGCACGCGCCTGAGCGGCTCCGGGTCCTTGTTGTCCTGGAGCACGTTGGAGACGACGATGCTGAGCCTTTGGCCGGAATCGGCTCTGCCTGCCGGCAGGGACTCTACCCGCGCCAGGCGCGTATACGGCGCGATCCTGTAGGCGTCCACCGCCAGGCTGCCCGCGAGGATGAGCAGCAGCGCGATCTTGTGCAGCGGCCAGCCCGGAATGGCGAGCGCCAGGAGCAGCATCGCGGCAAGGCCCACGACGGCGAACTGGAGCCTGGGGAAGTCCCAGCCCCTGATCCACCAGGCATCCGACTTGAGGAGCGGGATCAGCGACGAGGCGACATAGAGCAGCGCCACCGTCTGGATGAGTCCCCTCCAAATCCCTGCCATGCCGTGCTCCGCCTTGCTTTCACAGTCCGCCCGCCGCCCGTCGGCCTCCAGCTCCACCCATGGCGCGGGATCAACCGAGCATAGCACATGGCATGGCGGATGGTAGTGTGGAATCCCCGCGCGAAAATCCCGCCGCGCCCGCGCCGGTCATCCGTCCCGTCCGCCTCCGAACTCGCCACGGGCCTTTCCCTGTGGCAGCATGGCCGATGCGGCATTGCCGCGAGGAGGACGCATGGACCAGACTCCCCCAGTTGAGCGCCGCGCCCGAGAGGAGCGCGCCGAGCCCAGGCGGATCACGCCTGCCGAATCGGCGGCCGCCGAAGCCCATGCCGCGCTCGTGCGCGAGGCCGCCCGTTGCACGCGCTGCGAGCTCTACAAGGCCGCCACGCGCACCGTGTTCGGGGAAGGGCCGGTCCGGGCCAAGCTCATGCTCGTGGGCGAGATTCCCGGCGACTACGAGGACCGCCGGGGCCGGCCCTTCGTGGGTCCGGCGGGCAGGCTGCTCGACAGCGCCCTGGAGCAGGCCGGGCTGGACCGCTCGCGGGTTTACCTGACCAACGCGGTGAAGCACTTCAAGTTCGAGCTGCGAGGCAGGCGGCGGCAGCACCGCCCGCCGAGCATCGGCGAGATCAACGCCTGCCATTATTGGCTGGAGCGCGAGCTGGCCCTGGTCGATCCGCGCGCGGTGCTGGCCATGGGCGGCACGGCCGCGCGGGCCGTGTTGGGCAGGCCCGTGCGCGTGCTCCAGGCGCGCGGCAGGCTCACGGAGCTCGCGCCCGGCCGCATGGCCATGGTCACCATGCACCCCTCGGCCATCCTGCGCATGCCCGAGGAGCCCCAACGCCACGAGGCCTTCCAGGCC
Source organism: Pseudomonadota bacterium (assembly GCA_023433925.1). Taxonomy (GTDB): domain Bacteria; phylum Desulfobacterota; class Desulfovibrionia; order Desulfovibrionales; family Desulfovibrionaceae; genus Desulfocurvibacter. The sequence continues at coordinate 16,036 of JAEYTO010000004.1, forward strand.
CTGGTGGCGGACCTGCGCATGCTGCGGGAGCACGTCTGAGGCCCATGGGCGGACGCTCTGGAGCCTCGCGCGCATGGACCGGGATGGGCTTCGCCCTCCCAGACATCTGCAAGTTGCTCCAAGAGGCGAGGCGCGGCTCCTGCCCGGCCTAAAGCCGGAGCCGGCGGCTCATCCCGCGCACTCCTGCCCTGCTTTCGAAATCCAGCCGGAAATAATCATCCCATCATCCCCCGGATTATTCTGGAGGAACGTCCCGGAGCCGCGCGGAGCGGCGCTTTCCTCAACTGCGGGCCTTCACCGGGCCATGGCCGCGCGCTAGGCTGCCTCCCTGATGCCCGCTGCTATTCCTGTCGCGGGCAGGAACCGACAGACAAGGAGGCACGGACATGAAGGCCGTCGTGTTTCACGGCATCGGCGACATCCGTCTGGAGGACGTGGCCGAGCCCAGGATCGAGCAGCCCACGGACGCCATCGTGCGCATCACCGCGAGCGCCATCTGCGGCACGGACCTGCACATGATCCGCGGGACCATGACCGGCATGGAGCCGGGCACGATCCTGGGCCACGAGGGCGTGGGCGTCGTGGAGGAGGTCGGGCCGGGCGTGCGCAACCTCAAGGCCGGCGAGCGCGTGGTCATCCCCTCGACCATTGCCTGCGGCTACTGCTCCTACTGCCGCGCGGGCTACTATTCCCAGTGCGACAACGCCAACCCCAACGGCAGGCGCGCGGGCACGGCCTTCTTCGGAGGCCCGAAGATGACCGGACCGTTCCACGGCCTGCAAGCCGAGTACGCGCGCGTGCCCTTCGCCAACGTGGGGCCGGTCAAGCTGCCCGAGGAGGTGGACGACGACCAGGCCATCCTCCTCTCGGACATCTTCCCCACGGGCTGGTTCGGGGCGGACATGGCCGAGATCAAGCCCGGCGACACGGTGCTCGTGCTGGGCAGCGGCCCGGTGGGCCTGTTCGCCGTGGCGAGCGCGCTCATGATGGACGCGGGTCGCGTGTTCGCCGTGGATCGCCACGACTCCCGGCTGGGCGTGGCCCGGGAGCTTGGCGCGGAGTGCATCAACTTCGACCGCGAGGACCCGTCGGAGGCGATCATGTCCAGCACCGGCGGCATCGGCGTGGACCGGGTCATCGACGCCGTGGGCGTGGACGCCAGCCCGCCCGAGTCTGGCCCGGCGGCGGACAAGGCCCGCGAGCGCGCGGAGATGTTCCGCAAGCAGGTGGAGATGGTCGCGCCCCAGGCCAAGCCCGAGGGCGAACTGTGGAAGCCGGGCCAGGCTCCGTCCCAGGCGCTCCTGTGGGCCATGGAGTGCATCGCCAAGGCCGGCACGCTCTCGGTCATCGGCGTGTACCCCGAGACCGTGCGTTTCTTCCCCTGGGGCCAGACCATGATGATGAACCTGACGGTCAAGGCCGGCAACTGCCCCCACCGGCGCTACATCCCGGATCTGGTGCGCATGGTGGCCAGCGGCGCGGTGGACCCGGCCGAGATCCTTTCGCACCGCATGCCGCTCGCCAGCATCATGGAGGCCTACGAGAACTTCGACCGCCGCGAGCCCGGCTGGGTCAAGGTCGAGCTCAAGGCCGCCTAGCACCGTGGGCAGGACGGAAGGTTGGCGGGCGCGCGGAGAGGCCCGGCGCCGCTACTGCGCGAGCACGTAGCTGGCCGGGTCCACGCGGTACATGGCCGGGTCGAGGCATTCGACGATGTTGGGCGTGTCGAACTGGGACAGATCGAGATCCTCGGGCGGTATCCTGCGCATGGCGGAGTCGAAGGCCAGCTTGACCTTGGGCCGCAGGAGGCTTTGGGCCATGTTTTCGATGACGAAGCCGCTCAGGCCGTTGTCCAGGCGCACGAAGCTGCCGATGGGGTAGATGCCCAGGCACTTGATGAAGTGGTCAAGCTGCTCGGCCGCGAAGTCCGAGCCGCGCAGGCCGTACATGAGCGAGATGGCCTTGCTGGGGAGCATGCCCTTCTTGTAGCAGCGCTGGCTCGTCAGGGCGTCGTAGACGTCCACCATGCCGATGATCCTGGGGAACAGGCCGATCTGGCCACCGGTCAGCCGATCGGGGTAGCCCTTGCCGTTGACCCGCTCGTGATGGTGGAGCACGCCGTCCAGGACGTCCTCGGACAGGCCGCCGATCCTGTGCAGGATGGCCCGGCCCTTGGCCGGGTGGGTCTTCATGGCCTCGAACTCCTCGCGGGTGAGCTTGTCCGGCTTGTTGAGGATCTGCTCAGGCACGGCGGTCTTGCCGATGTCGTGGAACAGACCCGCCAGGCCAAGCTCGCGCAGCTTGTCCCGCGGCGTGCCGAGCTGCGTGGCGTGGACCACGGCCAGCACGGACACGTTGATGGAGTGCGAGTAGGTGTACTCGTCGAAATTCCGGAGCTTGCACAGGCCGAGCATGGCCTGGCTGTTGCGGCCCACGCTGTCCATGACGCTCTCCACGAGCGTGGCCGAGGCGCCCACGTCGATCTGCCTGCCCAGCCGGGCGTCGCGCGTGAACTCCCTGGCGAAGCGCAGGATGTCGCCAAGCGCCTTCTCGGCCCTGGGCAGCTCCTCGGCCATGGGCACTCGAGGCCTGGCCTGGGGCGCGGCGGCGAGATCCTTGCCCAGGAGCGGCTGGAAGCCGCTCTCCGGGCGCTTCTGCTCCGGCGTCAGGCGCACCTCGCTCTTGTCCAGGTCGATGACGACGTCGGTGTAGCCGTCGGCGACGATGGCCGCGATCTCCTCGGCGTACGTGATCAGCCCCTCCACGGAGTAGACTCCGGGGTCGCCCGAGCAGGCCAGTCCCGTGTTGACCACATACATGCCGACCTTGAGATCCTTCACGGGAATCTTCTGGTACATGCGCTACCTGCCGTATTCCGACGCGCGTTGATCCTGCGGCCCTTCATGCGGCGGCTTCCGAAAGCCGACAACTCCGAATGCCGCATGCAACGATCGATCGATATGTGAAACGTAGAATAAATGATGGGTTTAAGCAACCCGAGGCCTTGAGGAGCAGTGACCGCCGCGCAGGGTTCATGCGGCTGATGCGCCGGCAAGAGCGCGTAGCCGAGAGACGCTCCGCTGGTATTTTCCGTGGACCCTGGCCAGAGTGCCGGCCCAGGATGGCTGGTCCAGCCCCGCTCGTGCTCGCGCTTCCGCCGGTTTCAGCCCGTCTGACGCTCCATGGCGGCGATGAACTCGTTGGCCTCGCGAATGGAGGCCTCCATGGCCCGCACCAGGGCGGCCACGTCCGCCTCCACGGCGGACAGCTCGCCGGCCAGCGAGGCCACGGCGCGGGCATTGAGGTTGTGCTTGAGGTAGAGCACCTGGTCCTGGAAGGTCTCCAGCACGGGGTCCATGCGCGCCTCGGCCTTGCGCATGGCCTGCACGAGCCGCTCGTAGCGCCGCCGGGTCTCGCGCAGCCGTTCCTTGCTCCTGGCCCGCAGCTCCCGGCTTTCGTACTCGTCCAGCTCGTCCCGCCATTCATCGAAGAGCGCGCCGGCCACGTCCTCCACGAGCCTGATGCGCTCGCGCACCTCCTCGGCTCGCTCGGCGCTCTCCTCATACTCAGCGGCCAAAGTGCGATATTTGTCCTCCAGCGCGCCGCCCTCCAGCCCGAGCACCGCGTCGAAGCGGTCCAAGGCCGAGGCGAACTGCTCCTTGGCCTCCTGCTGGCTGTCCCTGGCCTCCTCCACGCGGTCGGCGAGGATGGCGCGCTTGGGCACGCCCAGGCGCTCCATGGTCGCGTAGTAGGCCGACTGGCAGCCCATCAGCCAGGCCGAGGCCAGGCAGATCAGAAGGGCCCGGGAACACCGGGCGAAGCGCGGCGCTGGGATGATGGGCGGGCGCACGGCGGGCCTACAGGAGCAGCCGGAGCACCTGCTCCGGGAGCTTGTGCGGCAGGGGCAGCTTGCGGCCAGCCACCAGGCTCTGGGCCAGCACGGTCAGCCACTCGCGGGAGGTGGTCACGCGGTTGGGTACGAGAAAAAACGCACCGCCCTCGCTCACGAGTTCGTACTCCTCCACGACCACGAGGATGGGCTCGCTCTCGCCCTTGAGCGCGAGCTCAAGGGTGATGGTCCTGCGTTCGGAGTCGATGAGGATCTTCTTCATGTGCCCGTACCGCTCCAGATAATGGTTCACCGCCAGCCGCACGGCCGAGGAGCCGGATTTGTCCTTGATCGCGCGCAAGATGCTTTTCACCCGTGGTTTCCTCCAAGGCGTCGGCAGCGTCCGGAATCAACATACACGAGCCGCGAGGCGAGCGGAAGGCCGGCCGCGCGGGAAACCGGCTTTGCCGCGGGCGGCAAGTGCGCTAGTCTGCGGCAGACTCCGGAGGGAAAGCATGTCCGACAGGTACACTAGGCCCGACTTCACCCGCTGCGCGCTCTTGACCATCGATCTGCAGAACGACTTCGCCGGATCGGACGCCTGCCTGACCATGCCCGGCTGCCAGCCGGTCATCGGGAAGGTCAGCTCGCTCGTTTCGGCCTTCCGCAAGCGCGGCCTGCCCATCGTACACGTGGTCAGGATCTACCTGCCCGACGGCTCCAACGTCGATTCGTGCCGCCGCAAGGCCGTGGAGGACGGCGCCAAGATCGTCCTGCCGCGCACTCCTGGGGCGGAGCTCGTGCCCGAGATCCGCCCCGAAGGCGGCCTGGATTACGACGGGCTGCTGGAGGGCAAGATCCAGGAATACTCGCCCAGCGAGTTCGCCGTGTACAAGCCCCGCTGGGGCGCCTTCTACAAGACCGGCCTGGAGGATTTCCTGCGCGGCAGGGGCGTGAACACGCTCATCGTCACGGGCGCTTTCTTCCCGCGTTGCGTGCGGGCCACCATCTTCGAGGCCAGCTCGCGCGACTTCCGCGTCGTGGCGGTGCGCGACGGCATCGTGGGCATGCACGAGCTGGGCGTGGCCGAGTTGGAGGGCATCTGCGTGGCCGTGCTCGACGCCGAGGCCTTTCTGGAGGCCCTGAGCGGCGGCTCCGAGACGCGCCCCTGAACTCCCCGGCCGCCCGGGTCCCGGCGCGCGCCAGGGCCGTTGCCCCCGGCCCGAAGCCGCGCCGCTATTCGTAATTCGACGTGCAGTAGCGCTCGCACCAGTCGAGACCGCTCTCGTACTCCGTGGCGCAGCCGAAATCCTGCATGGTCAGCCTGTATTGGTCGCGCACCTGCCGGCAGGCCCGCCAGCACTCGTCCCGCGAGGAGTAATCCCTGCTCGCCGCCCGCCTCAAATCCTGGCAGAAGCTCTTCTGCCAGGTGCATAGCCTGCCCCTGCCCTCGGTCAGGCAGAAGCCGTACATCTCCGACACCGACAGCGGCTCTCGCGGGGCGCAACCCGCCAGCAGCCCGACACCCAGCAGCGCGGTGGCCAGCGGCGCGATGGCCAAGATCCTGGGCAGCATGACACCTCCAGGCCGCCCGTTGGTCCACGGACAGCAGGCTCGGGCGGGCCGGCGGCGGGCCTGCCCGGCCCCGAACGGGCTACCCGCCGGCCGTCGCCCGACGCGGCTCCTCGCCGAGATAGCCGATGAAGCGCAGGCTGTCCTGGATGACCTGAGCCGAGTCGCGCAGCTTCTCGGCCTCCTCGTCGGCCATTATGGCCAGCACGTCGGCCTCCACGCCATTCACGCCCACCACGCGCGGCAGGGACAGGCACACGTCCGAGATGCCGTAGTAATCCTCCACCAGGGCCGAGACCGTGAGCACGCTGTGCTGGTTCTTGAGGATGGCCTCCAGGATGCGCGTCACGGCCAGGCCGATGCCCCAGTAGGTGGCCTCCTTGCGCTCAATGATGTGATAGGCCGCGGTGCGCACCTCGTCGGCCATCTTCCGGCGGAAGTCCGGCCCGGCGTCCATGCCGCGCAAGCGGGCGTAATCGGCCACGGGCACGCCGGCGATGTTGGCCCGGCTCCACAGGGGCACCTCGCTGTCGCCGTGCTCGCCCACGATGTAGGCGTGCACGTTGCGCGTATCCACGTTGAAGTACTGGCCCAACGAGTAGCTGAAGCGCGCCGTGTCGAGCACCGTGCCCGAGCCGATGACCCGCGAGGCCGGCAGGCCGGACTCCTTGAGAGCCACGTAGGTCAGCACGTCCACGGGATTGCTGACCATGATGATGATCGGGTTCGGCGTGCGCGTGAGGATCTCGGGGATGAGCTTCCTGGTGATCTCGGCGTTGCGGCGCACGAGGTCCAGGCGCGTCTCGCCTTCCTTCTGGGCCGCCCCGGCCGTGAGCACGACCACATCGGCGTTGTCGCACATTTCGTAGCCGCCGCCGGACACGCGCGTGGGCGAGACGTAGGACAGCCCGTGAGACAGGTCCAGGGCCTCGGCCTGGGCCCGCTCGGGCGTGCGGTTGGCGATGGTGATCTCGCGGGCAGGGCCCTTGATGAGCAAGGCATAGGCCAGGGCCGTGCCGACCCGGCCGGCTCCGATGATGCAGACCTTCTGCTGCTTGCGGTCGGGCATGACGTCCTCCTTGCGGCTGGCCTCCTGTTCGCTGGGAGGCGTTTCCAGGACAGCGGAATCTCCCTGTTTGGGGCCGTGGCCTGGGAGCCTAGCACGCCGGCGGAGGGAAATCCAAGCGGTCCGGGAATTGGCGCCGGCCTTCCAGCCTGCCGGGGCTTGCCGCCAATCCGGCCATTTGCAGCACCGGCTCCGGAAGATGGTTCATTCTTGATTCCGGCTGATCCAACCGCCGGACCTTTCGCCCGGCGGCGCGGATCAGGGGCGGACCTTGCCGGGATGACCTTGACGCCGAAGGCCTGGAGAGGATGGCATCCTTTCCAGGCCTCCGGACATTTCTCAGGATGAGCGGAAGCGCTCCGCCTCATCTTTTTCCTCGGGCGCCATGGCCCGCGTCAGCTCCAGGAGCACGGCCAGGCCCCGACGCGTGCGCATGTCGCGCGCGGCGCGCAGAACGTCGCGCAGGCCCATGGATTCGGCCCTGGCCATGTCCATGCGCGAGGGCGCCGAGGCCGCGTGCTCGATGAAGCACTGGGCCTCGGGGCAGCAGAGCTTGTCCGCGGCCCGGATGAGCAAGGACAGCGCGTCGCCGAGCTTCGCCAGATCCTCGGGGCCGTGGCGCTCGGCCACGCGCTCCAGGGCGGCCACGAGGCCGTTGGCCAGGCCGAGCACGCCCTTGCGCTCCAACTCGTCGAACCAGGCGATGACGCGCGGCGCCGTGACCTTGAACAGCGGCTCGGCCGTGCGCGCGAAATCGACGACATTCTCCAACTGGTCCAGGGCGGAGATCAGGTTGCGCACGTTCTGCACGGCCTTGGTGGTCAGGTGCGCCAGATCCTCGGCCTTGAACGCGCCGTTGACGTCGGACAGGCCTTTCAGGATTGCCGCGAGCACCTCGTTGGCGCGCTGGCCGGATTCGACCCCTGCCGCCCGAGGCTCGGGCTTCTCGGCCATGGCGGAAAGGCTGGCCTCCATGCGGTCGAGCTTGTCCAGGCGGGTCATGAACTCGGCGTCCCGCGCCGCCGAGGCGGTCTCGAAGCGGCCGGCCAGGGCCGACAGCGCGGAGTCGATATGCTCCAGGCGCGCCGTGAGTTCGCCCCCACCCGACGGAGGCCGCGCCTCGGATTTTTCGGCGCGCTCGGACAGCTCTTTCAGGCTGCCCTCGATGCGTTCCATGCGCGCCATGGCCTCCTGCGAGTGCGGCTCGACGCGCTCGGTCAGCGCCGAGAGCATGGATTCCACGCGCTCCAGTCGGGCCAGGACCTCCTGGGCCGGGGAGCCCGCCTTGTGCGCCTCGCCCTGGGAGGCCAGGGCGGCTTCGATCCGCTCCAGGCGGGCCGGAATGTCCGTCTCGCGCGCGCCGCCGGCCGTGGTCGGCGCATCGGACAAGGCCCTGATCGGCTCCTGGACCTCGTCGGCCATGGCGTTGTCCTTGGGTGCGGACCGCTCGGCGGCCGTGGTTTCGCCACGCGCGCCGGCGGGCTTGCCGGCCTTGTCACCGGCCACCGCGCCAGCCATGGAGCCGCCCGCGCCGGGCCTGGCCTTGCCGCCCTTCTTCTTGCTCATCACCGCCTCCTTATGCCGCCGACCCCGGCCCCAAAATGAGTATCCGTCGCATCCGCACCTCCTGCCGATTCATGACCTGCCTCCAGGCAGGCCGCATTCTTCGGGGTATACCCCGCAATGCCGCCAGTGGATCATGATTTTTTGCAGCGGGTGTGACGCGGGGCGCATGGAAGCGAAGGAGCGCCGGAAAAGGACAAGGCCCATCCGGCGCGCACAGGCCTCGCCGCCCGGCGTCATGGCGGGGCTACCTGAACTTTTGGCGGTACTCGCGATCAAGCTCCCGCAGGGCGCGCTCGCTGCGCAATTGCTCCTGTTTCCTGGCGCGCTGGTAGGCCCCATGGGGATCGTCCCGCTCGCCGGGCCAGCGCTCGGGAAAACGCAGCTCGATGCGCTCCAGGTTGAACTCGCTGCGCGCCTGTTCCTTGGCGACCTCGTGCTCGTACCAGCTCTCGACCACTTGGGCATCGACCGGCAGGCGGGGCTCGGGCGGCTCGTCGGCCGGAAGCCGGCTGTAGCCGACAATGGGGCCAAGGGCGTGGGCCGTGGCCACGAAGCTCGGCCAACCAGGGAACAGGCCGGCGTTCCAGGACTGCCCGGAGCCGAGCAGCAGGCCTGCGGCGATGACGAGCGGGCAAACCGACAATAGCGTGCGCAAGTGCGGCATGATCTCCCTCCCTCTGGAATCCAATCTCACATTATGCCGATGCGAGATGCTCAGGCTATTAGGAATGGGAAACCGCAGCGCGATTTTAAAGTAGAATTCGGCGGGAGAAAAATAAAGCGGTCCTCCGGATGTCATCTGGAGGACCGCCATAAGAAAAGGCTTTGCTGTGCAAGTACGGGCCTACTTCACCAGCGGCAGCTAACGAACTGCTTTTTGCGAATCGACTGAGAAAGGACGCTCGTGCCTTGCGCTCAGGGCTGGAGGACGAAATCCGGATAGGCCTTCTGGAGCTTGCGGTCGAAGCTGAGCAGGGCTGAGGCGCCAGCGGCGCGGGTCAGGGCAACGATAAGATGGTCCGCGAAATCCCCGCCCCTGGCATAGCTCGCCAAGGCTTCGCGCAGCGCGTCTGTCTGTTCAATCCGGAATGCCTGCGATTGGAGGAGCTTGTCCGCGAACGAGGTGAAATCGCTTCTTGATGCGGCGTACTGCTTTTCAAGAACCCAGCAGAGCTCCAGAAAGACCACGGGCAGGAGGATAATTCGTTCTCCGGCGGCTATGGCCACGCGGATTCGCTCGGACACGGCCTCTGTCTGCGCCGGGTCGTCGGCCACGGCCAGGCGCACGAGGCAGTTCGTGTCAAAGGATATCATGACTGCCGCGACCGTTCGTAGCGCTCCACAATCGCCTCTCCAATGGCTTCATCCATTTCCTCGATGCTCACGGGCCTGTCCTTGGCCAGATGCTTGAGCATGCCGTGCAGCTCGTCGAGCTGGCGCAGGGCCGTGGTGAGCACGACCCGGCCCTGCTCGTCCTCGGTGAACACGACCATATCCGAGGGCTTGAGCCCAAGCCGCTCGCGGACCTCCTTGGGCAAGGTCACCTGGCCCTTGGAGGAGAGGGTGCTCTTGCCGAGGAGTTGGGCCGGAGCAATTGCCTTTGCAGCTTCAGACATTGCCTTACTCCATTTTGATTCCTTTACACAAACAAAAATACCATGGTGTAAACTTGAAGTAAAGTTCACCTTGCAACGCAAAGGCGGCTTCCGGTTGATCAACCGGAAGCCGCCTGAAATGCGTGAAGCTGGCTGAAACGCCCGTTCGCGGGCGGAGCCTTGCTATCCCTTCACCAGCGCCAGCTTGCCCTCGATGAGGTCGGTGATGACGGTCGGGTCGGCCAGGGTGGAGGTGTCGCCGAAGTCCTCCATGCCCGTGGAGCCGGCCGCGATCTTGCGCAGCACGCGGCGCATGATCTTGCCGCTTCTGGTCTTGGGCAGGCCGTCGGCGAACTGGATGAACTCGGGCGCCGCGATGGGGCCGATCTCCTTGCGCACGTGGGCCTTGAGCTCCTTGCGCAGCTCCTCGCTCGGGTCGATGCCCGCGCGCAGGGACACGTAGGCGTAGATGGTCTCGCCCTTGACGGCGTGCGGCATTCCGACCACGGCGGCCTCCACCACGGACGGGTGGGACACGAGCGCCGACTCGATCTCGGCCGTGCCCAGACGGTGGCCCGAGACGTTGAGCACGTCGTCCAGGCGGCCCATGATCCAGAAGTAGCCGTCATCGTCCACGCGCGCGCCGTCGCCGGACTCGTACATGCCCTTGAAGCGCTCGAAGTAGTTCTTCTTGAAGCGCTCGGGATCCCCGAACACGCCGCGCAGCATGCCGGGCCAGGGTTTCTTGATGACCAGATGGCCGCCCTGGTTGGGTCCCACATCCTTGCCCTCGGAGTCCACGATGGCCGCGTGCACGCCGGGCAGGGCCTTGGCGGCCGAGCCGGGCTTGAGCGGCGTGGCGTAGGGCAGGGCCGAGATCATGATTCCGCCGGTCTCGGTCTGCCACCAGGTATCGACCACGGGGAGTTTTCCGCCGCCGATGTTTTTGTGGTACCAGAGCCAGGCCTCGGGGTTGATGGGCTCGCCCACGCTGCCCAGGATGCGCAGGGTGGACAGGTCGTGCCTGGCCGGCCACTCCTCGCCCTCGCGCATGAGGGCGCGGATGACCGTGGGCGCGGTGTAGAAGATGTTGACCTTGAACTTGTCCACGAGCTTCCAGAAGCGGTCCGGGCCGGGATAGGAGGGCACGCCCTCGAACATGACGCTCGTGGCCCCCAGGGCCAGCGGGCCGTAGAGGATATAGGTGTGGCCCGTGATCCAGCCCAGGTCCGCCGTGCACCAGTACACGTCGTCGTCCTTGACGTCGAAGACCCACTGGGTGGAGTGCGCGGCGTAGGTCAGGTAGCCGCCGTGGCTGTGCACCACGCCCTTGGGCTTGCCCGTGGAGCCCGAGGTGTACAGGATGAACAGCGGGTCCTCGGAGTCCATGCGCTCGTAGTCGCACTTGTCGGTTATCTTTTCATCGGCCATGAGTTCGTGCCACCAGTGGTCGCGGCCCTCGACCATGGCCACGTCGTTGCCGGCGCGGCGCACGACCACGACCTGCTCCACCGTGGGGCAGCCCTTGAGCGCCTCGTCGGCGTTGGGCTTGAGCGGGATGGTCCGGCCCGCGCGCAGCACGGCGTCGGAGGTCACGAGCACCTTGGCCTGGCAGTCCTGGATGCGGTTCTGCAGGCTGTGGGCCGAGAAGCCGGCGAAGACCACGGAGTGCGTGGCGCCGATGCGCGCGCAGGCCAGCATGGCCACGGCCAGCTCCGGGATCATGGGCATGTAGATGGACACGCGGTCGCCCTTTTTGACGCCCATGGACCTGAGCACGTTGGCGAAGCGGCAGACCTCGGTGTGCAGCATCTGGTACGTGTAGACCTTGACGTCCTCCTCGGGCTCGCCCTGCCAGATGATGGCCGCCTTGTTGCGCCGGCCGCCGGTCAGGTGCCGGTCGAGACAGTTGGCCGAGATGTTGAGCTGGCCGCCGAGGAACCACTTGATGTCCGGCTTGTCGAAGTCGTACTGGAGGACCTTGCCGAACGGCTTGTCCCAGGTCACGAGCTCCCTGGCCCGCTCGGCCCAGAAACCCTCGGGATCCGCGGCCGCGCGCTCGCGGGCGCGCTCGTATTCAGCCATGGAGGTGACGTAAGCCTTGTCCCGCCCTGTCTGCGGCGGCTGGAAGACCTGCCCCTCGTGCTGCAAGCTTTCGATGCTGCTCACCTTGTTCATGGTCGGACCTCGTTTGGGCTTGAATGGGTCGCATGGGAAACGGGGCGCGGCTCGCGTGGCTCGGGCCGCGGGTCACTTGTCGCTGGCGTAAAAAGCCGCTTGCGCGTAACCCCCCGGAATGCCTCTCACGTCTACCAGCTTAGGGGAATCCGTTCCGTTTGCACATACTTTTTGGTAAACGGCAGGAAACCGGCATGTGAACGGCGAACGCGCGCACCCGTCCGGTAGAGGCCGCGAGCGGCCTCGCGGCGGGCCGGATCGGCAGCCACAGCCAAGGAGACAGACCGCCCATGAGCGTCACGAACCTCGACGCCCTCTTCCGGCCCACGTCCGTGGCCGTGGTCGGCGCGTCCAACAAGCCCCGCTCGCCCGGCTCCATCGTCATGCGCAACCTGCTCGCGGGCCGCTTCCTGGGGCCGGTCATGCCGGTCACGGCCACGGACGAGGCCGTCTCGGGCGTGCTGACCTACAAGGACGTGGACACCCTGCCGCTCACGCCCGATCTGGCCGTGCTGTGCAACCCGCCCGCGGACACGCCCGAGTACCTCCGCAAGCTCGGCAGGCGCGGCACACGCGCGGCCATCATCATCGGGCCGGGCTTCGCCGCCCTGGAGGCCGAGGAACGCGGCCGGCTGGAGCACGAGACGCGCGAGGCGGCCCAGCGCCACGGCATGCGCATCCTCGGCCCGAACTGCATGGGCCTCATCTCGCCCAGCGCGGGCCTCAACGCAAGCCTGGCCCACACGGACGCGGCCCATGGCCGCATCGCCTTCGTGACCCAGTCCGACTCCCTGTTCACCACGGTCCTGGACTGGGCCAAGGGCAGCGGCATCGGCTTCTCGCACTTCATCTCCCTGGGCGACCAGCTCGACGTGAACTTCGCCTCGGTGCTCGACTACCTGGGCGGCGACCCCAACACGCGCTCGATCCTGCTCTACGTCGAGTCCATCTGCGACGCGCGCACCTTCATGTCCGCGGCCCGCGCCAGCGCGCGCAACAAGCCCATCCTGGTCATCAAGCCCGGCGGAAACCTGCCCGAGTACCGGCCCGAGCAGGCCTGCGCGCTCCGGCAGGAGGACGCCGACGCGGTCTACGACGTGGCCTTCCGCCGTGCGGGCATCGTGCGCGCGGGCAGCGTCGATGCCCTGTTCGACGGCGCGCGCACCCTGGCCCGCACGCAGGCGCTCTTCGCCGACGGCCTGGCCATCCTGGCCAACGGCCGCAGCGTGGGGCTGCTGGCGGCCGACGCCTGCCTGGCCGGCGGCGGCGTGCTCGCCGAGCTCTCCGAAGCCACGCGCAAGGCCCTGGCAGGCATCAGGAGCGTGCACCGCTCCGGCCAGAACCCGGTGGTGCTCCACTTCGACGCCGACGCCGCGGCCTACGAGGGGGCCATCAAAATCCTGCTCCAGGACCCGTCCGTGGCCGCCGTGCTCGCGCTGCACGTGCCCTTCGCCGAGGTGCCCTCGGAGAAGATCGCCGAGGCCGTGTCCCAGGCCGTGGGCCAGACCAGGCGCGTCGTGCTCACGAGCTGGCTGGGCACGGACAGCGACCGCGCCTCGCGCCAGATATTCCGCCAGGCAGGGGTGCCGACCTTCGACACGCCCGACAAGGCGATCTCGGCCTACCTGCACATGATCAACTACCGCCGCAACCAGCACCTGCTCCTGGAGACGCCCGACTCCCTGCCCGCGGACTTCTTCCCGGACACGGACAAGGCGCGGGCCATCGTGGCCCAGGCCCTGGCCGAGAAGCGCTACAAGCTCTCCGAGACCGAGGCGCGCGGGGTGCTCGCGGCCTACGGCGTGCCCGTGGTCGAGACGCGCAGCGTGGTCTCGGCGCGCGAGGCCGTGCAGGCCGCCGAGGAGCTCGGCTACCCCGTGGCGCTCAAGGTCCGCTCGCCGCAGATCCAGCAGCCCTTCGACGTGGGCGGCGTGACCCTGGACATCGAGACGCCGGAGCAGCTCTGGGACGCGGCCCCGAGCCTGATCGCCCGCGTGCACCGGCACATGCCCGAGGCCTACATCGACGGCTTCGTCGTGCAGCAGATGGGCCGCCGGCCCGGCGCGCACGAGCTGTTCGTGGGCATGTTCACGGACCCCATATTCGGCCCGGTGCTGCGCTTCGGCCAGGGCGGCATGGCCTCCAAGGTCATCCGCGACACGGCCGTGGCCCTGCCGCCGCTCAACATGAGCCTGGCCCGCGAGCTGATCAACCGCACGCGCATCGCCCGGCTCCTGTCCGGCTCGGGCCCGCTCCACGCCGCGGACCTCGACGACATCTGCCTGACGCTTATCCAGGTCACACAGCTCATCATCGACGTGCCCCAGATCACGGAGCTTGAGATCAACCCGCTGTTCGCCGACGACAAGGGCGTGCTGGCCCTGGGCGCGCAGGTCAAGATCGCGGCGGTGAGCGTGTCCGGCCCGGATCGCCTGGCCATCCGACCCTACCCCAAGGAGCTGGAGGAGGCCGCCGCGCTCAAGGACGGCTCCAAGGTGCTCCTGCGGCCCATCCGGCCCGAGGACGCGCCCGCGCACTTCGACTTCGTCAAGAGCCTGACCGCCGAGGACCTGCGGCTCAGGTTCTTCGGCGCGCCGCGCGAGTTCGAGTTCTCGGACATGGCCAGCTTCACGCAGATCGACTACGACCGCGAGATGGCCTTCATCGCCACGCGGCAGTTGAGCAGCGGCGATTCCGAGACCCTGGGAGTCGTGCGCACCTCCACCCGCCCCGACAACTCCTCGGCCGAGTACGCCATCATCGTGCGCGGGGACATGAAGGGCAAGGGCCTGGGCCGGCTGCTGCTGGAAAAGATGATCCGCTACGTGAAGAGCCGGGGGACGAAAGTGCTGGAGGCCCAGACCCTGCCCGAGAACAAGGCCATGATCGGCCTGTCGCAGAGGCTGGGCTTCAGCGTGAGGACGGATTACGACGATGATGTCGTGGAGATGAAGTTGGCGTTGAATGAGTGAGGAATGAGTCCACCTTCGCCGCGAAGAGGATCGATCCGCGCGGTTGGTGATGCGCCGAGCCTTGATGCCATCCGGCCGCTATGCGCCCTCCGCCTTGGCCCGAGGACCGTCGCCGGAACGCCGTGCGGCACGGCCGGCGGCGCGCAACGCGCTCTCCACGATAAAGGCGGAGCGGCTCATGCCGCGCGCCTTGGCCGCGCGGTCGATGGTGTTGCGGGCGTACACGGGCATGGTGATGTTCACGGGCACGGCCTTCTTTTCGAGGAAAGACATGTCCACGTCCACCAACAATACCGCCCCGCCCTTGGCGTCCTCGGAATTCAGAACGTCTTCCAGCGCGGACGGGATCGGCGGGGCCATCTCTTCGCCTTCCATGTAGAGTTCGATGGCCTCCTGCACGTTGGCCTCCAGCTCCTCCATGGTGTCGCCGGCGGTGCAGCAGACGGGGAAATCTGGAACGATGGCGCTGAAGCCGGGCGTGCCAGGATCTGAATGTACGATGATGGGGTATCTCAACATATCACCTCGCTCTGCCGGCGGGGCTTAGACGCTCGGCTGGAGTTTCACCTTGGATTGCCTCTCGATAGCGTGCAGGGTTCCCGGCTTGATGTCTTTTTTCGGGTCTGGCACGATGGCCGTCCGTCCATCCGGGTGCCGCATCTTCTGATGGCTGCCGCGCTTGCTGACCTTCTGGAAGCCGGCTTCCTCCAATATGCGAATGACTTCCCTGCTCGTCATGGTTTTTAATGCGCACCATGCGCATGAAAGTCAATTCAAAATCAAGCCTGCCTCGCCGTAGGCCCCCGCGCAGCCCCTGTAGTCCTCCGCCCGATTGCCCCCTGTCGCGCCACGCTGCTACAGGCAGTGTGGAACCGTGCAACCCGCGACGAGGAGGAACCGGAATGGCGATGCAAGCCCGAGCCCACGGCCAGGCGTCCGGCATGAGCGTCGAGGAGATGGCGCTGTCGCGCCTGAACGACAAGGACGACAATTACGCCCTGGCCTTCATGCTGACCCTCAAGGCCGCCGAGTCCGGCAGCCTGGCCTACTCGCACATCGAGAACTTCATGCTCTCGGCCCTGAACGCCCTGGATGCGGTGGACGCCGAGCGCGCCGAACCCGAGCCCGAGGACGTGATCGCCTCGGCCAAGCCCAAACGGCAGCCGAGGGGCAGGGCCTAGGCGCTCGGCCAGGAGAATTCGTCATGGACGCGGCGGGGTATCCGCCAAGACGAAAGCCCTGGTCCAAGGTGATATGCCCCATCAGGTGGACAAAGTAGGAATGCCTTGGGCTGAACTTTGAAAACCTGGTGGGACTTTCGTTTATGCCAGTACTTGATGCTCAGACAGGTCTGCGGCGTGTGTGAAGCACGCGTAGAATCCGGACTTCCTGGTTCTCTACCCGGTAGGGTAGGATAAACGGGAGGCCTGTAAGTACGAGCTCCCGCGTTCCTGGGAGGCGTCCAGGCCGTCCCATGGCTGGAGCATCCTTAAGGGCCAAGGTCTTACTGCGTATGGCCCTAAGGACTTCTTTGGCCATCTCGGGGTCGTCCTTGGCTATATGAGTGGCGATTTCGTCCATGTCCTGCAGGGCGCGCCGCAGCCATCTAATCCTCACTGCTTACGCCCCATTTGCCAAAGAAGGCGTCCACTTCCTCTTCAGTGGCGTAGTCGCCGGCTTTGTCCCCTTCCAAGCCTTCTCGGATGGCTGCGACCTGCCATTCTTGATCCTCTACATAAGCCCGTAGGGCCTCTTCCACCAAAAAAGAGCGTGAGCGCGCCGTGGCCTCGGCCAGCGCGTCAAGCCGCACGCTAATATCTTGTGCCACACGTCCGCTAACCGTGATTCTCTCCTGAGCCATGATCGCCTCCTGCATGCATATAAAGTATACAAAGTGTACAAATCAGGCAAGGGGTGCGGAGATATGGTGGCCTGGGCAAGAAAAAGGCAGGCAGCGGTCACCGCTGCCTGCCTTTGATTTTAAGTTCCTGGCCTTTCCGGCCACTTCCTAGCTCCGCCCGATCTCCGTGAGCGCCTGGGCGTACCTGTGCCTGAGCGTCTCCATATATGCGGGGTCGATCTTGCCCTTCCAGGTCTCGATCTCCAGGAACCTTTTCGGAATCTTGGTCTTGAGCGGGTCGTAGCCGGTCCTGAAGCGCATCTGCCAGCGCAGCTTCTGGATGTCCGCGCCGAGGGCGTCGAGCTTGCCGGCCAGCTCCTTGTAGCCCAGGCTGTCCAGGCACTTGGCGATCACGTCGTTCTTGTACACGCCGCGCGAGAACAGGCAGGCCACCAGGCTCGTGAGCACGCAGCGGCCCTGCTCGTCCTTGACGAGGTAGCTTATGGCCTTGTCCGCGTCCTTTTCGTCGTGGGTCTGGTCGTAGGAGTAGCCGCCCGCGTCCAGGTGCGAGTGGCGGAAGCTCATGGACTGCTGGACGAAGAAGACCTCGCCCGTGGCGTAGCCGGCCATCTCCTGGCCGAGCACGCAGGCGAAGTCCTCGCCGCCGTAGTGCTTGGCGGCCCGCAGCGCGCCCTGGGCCAGGCGCATGTAGAACTCGTTGGACGAGTAGCCCAGGTGCGCCAGGGCCTTGCGGTAGCCGTCGGCATGGCCGAACTCCAGCGGGGTGAGCGTCTCCGCCTCGGAGATGAGCCCCTTCTGGAAGGCCTCCGTGGCCCAGGCCAGGGCCACGCCCGCGCTCATGACGTCCAGGCCGACCTTCTCCACCTCGTCCATGAGGGCCAGCACGCCGCTGGCGTCGGTCACGCCGAGCATGCTGCCCACGGAGAAGATGGGTTCATAGTCGTAGGCCACCTGGAGGTACTTGAAGCGGTGCTCGTCCGAGAACATCTCGCGCAGCATGCCGATGTGGATGCAGCCCACCGGGCAGCCCGAGCAGGCCGTGTTGCGCAGGAGCAGGTCCTTGGCGAAGCGTTCGCCCGAGATGGACTCCACGCCGGGGTCCTTGGTGGCCTGGAGGTTGCGCCAGGGCAGCGAGCGCAGCTCGTTGAGCGGGATGAGGTTCTGGGGCGTGCCCAGGTCGAAGTACTTGCTCATCATGTGCGTGCCGGTCATCTGCTTGTAGATGTCCCGGTACAGGTTCTGGTAGTCCCTGCCCTCGGGCAGATCGAAGGACTCGTCACCCTGGACCATGACCGCCTTGAGGTTCTTCGCGCCCATGACCGAGCCGCAGCCCATGCGGCCGAAGTGGCGGAAGGTGTCCACGTTGATGCACGCGTAGGCCGACAGGTTCTCGCCCGCCGGGCCGATGCGCATGAGCGAGCGGTGGCCCGAGAAGCCGCCGATGGTCTTGCGCAGGCTGCGGCCCACGGACATGACGTCCATGCCCTTGAGGTAGTGCACGTCCACCATGCCGAGGCGCCGCGCGCCGACGACGGCCGCGGACAGGGTCTTGGCCCGGCCGCGGAAGACGATGGCGTCGGCGTTGGCGAAGCGCATGGCCAGGGCCAAGCGACCGCCGGCGTGCGATTCGCAGTACTGGTCGTGATAGGGCGACTTGAAGGCGCAGACGACCTTGCTCATGAGCGGGAAGTAGCCCACCAGCGGGCCGATGGCGAAGATGAGCGGCTGGTCCGGGTGGTCCCAGGACTCGTTCGGCAGGCCGTATTTGTCGTAGAGCGCGGCGGCCAGGTGGCTGCCGCCCAGGAGCTCCTTGGTGTCGCCGAAGGACACGGGCTCGGCGAAGCCCCTGTCCAGGTGCATGATCACCACACGGTAGGCATTCTTAGCCGGCATCTTCGGTCACCTCCCCGGTCCTCTTCTGGGCCGTGTGCGCGTGTGGCGCGTCCTGCATCTCCAGGCATGTGTGCGGGCAATAGGGCACGCAGCGGCCGCAGTGGATGCACACGAAGGGGTTGCCCTCGGCGTCCAGGTACACGGCGTCCACGGGGCAGGCCTCGGCGCACTTGCCGCACTGGATGCACAGCTCGCGCTTGACCACCACCCCGCCGCCCCGGCGCTGGGAAAATGCGCCCGTGGGGCAGGCCAGGACGCAGGGCGCGGGGTCGCAGGCCAGGCAGAGCGTGGCCTCGAAGCCGGTGGTGATGCCGCCGGACGACTTGATGCGGATGCCGGCCTTGTTCCACGAGAGCTGCTTGTGCACCATGCGCGCGCAGGCCAGGGAGCAGGAATGACAGCCGATGCAGCGGTCCATGCGGCTGGCTCGAAGCACTTTCATTAGGATCTCCTTACGGGATTGTCATGCGAGGCCCTCCCGGTTGGCGAGCGCCACGCACGCTCATGGGTACCCAAAGGCAGGGAAGGATTCAACGCCTATCAATAAGCATTGGCGGGAAAATAGGAAGGCCCGCGACGCGGCGCGGGCGGCCTGGACCAATCGAGAGAGGGCTCGTCCCCTCCTGGAGGGCCTTGCCCCTGACTGATTTGGCGCGGAAGGATGGCGCCCTGCCCCATTACTCCCTGACGAACCGCCTGTCCGAGCGCGCGGCTCCGGCCTGGGTCTGGCTCTTCTCCGCCCAGCCGGCGCGGGCCTCGGGGAAGGCGTCGAAGGCGGGCATGTAGGGCTTGATGTCCAGGATCGGCGTGCCGTCGAGCACGTCCACGTCCCCGATGCGCAGCACGTTGCCGGACACGCCGAGCACGCGCACGATGGACAGGCCGATGGGGTTGGGCCGCCTGGGCGCGCGGGTGGAGAACAGGCCGCGCGGCGTGTCGTCCAGGAAGGGCGTGACCGTGAGCGCGAAGCCTCGGCTCTGGTGGAACTGGTAGATGAGATAGGCGTGCGAGAAGCCGTCCAGGTCGGCCAGGCCAGCGACGAACTCGGGATCGAGCAGCACCTCGCCCTCGGCGCCCTTGGCTCCGGCGGGCTGGATGGGCATGCCTTCGAGGGAGACCCAGGGCGAACGCACCACGCCGATGGGCCGCAGGATGAGTTCATTCACGGCTGGCCGTGCTCCTTCCGCACGCCGATCTTGAGCAGCCAGGGCTCGCTGAAGCCCATGGAGATGGCCACTTCCATGCCGCCCTCCAGGGAGTAGCTCTTGAGCGACTGGATGAACTCGCCCGTGGCGTTGTTGATGAGCTGGATGGCGTAGCGCTCGGGGTCTCGCTTGACCCGCACGAGCTTGACGCTGGTGCCGGGATGGCAGTGCTTCTCCTTGAGGGAGAACTCGGCCGGCCCGCCCTCCCATTTGGGCGCCTGGTCCTCGACCTCGACCAGGCCGGCCTTGAGCTCGATGGTGCGCACGAGATGGAAGATCTCCTCCGAAACCCTGCGCCGCTCCTGGGACTCCAGGGCTTCCAGGACCGCGGGGTCCACCAGGTCCTTCCAGCAATCCGCGGCTTCCCACAGCTTGCGCCCGATGTAGGCCCTGGCGAAATCGCGGGCCGAGAGCTGGCCGTCTTTGTCTTTATGGAATGGATGGCCGATCATCGCGCCTCTCCGCGTTGGCGTTGGCTCCATGCGCGGCAAGCCTATAGCAGTTCCAGTGCGCTGGCAAACCCCCGCCGGCCGCGAAACAGCCACGCGCGCACGTCTCCAAGGGTCTACGGTCCCAGGCCGCGAGACCATCGCCGCCCGCGCCCTCCATGCCGCTTCATGATCCGGCCGGATGCGTCCACCTGGGGCCACAGCCTTGAAGGCTTGGGCCGCGAACAGGATCGGCTCCCTGATGACATCCGGGAAAGGAAGCGGTATTCTTATTTGAAAGTTCCATAGAAACGCCAGCCCTCACCGGTTTGGAAGGATGAGCATGCTTCTCGACCTGCGCAAGTTCGTCGCGCCGGAGTTCGTTTTCGGCGGCGGCGCGGCCGGCCTTGCCGGCCGCCATGCCCGCAACCTGGGCGCGCGCCGGCTGCTGGTGGTCACGGACGAGGGCGTGGCCCGCCACGGCTGGACCGGGCTCGTGCTGGAGAGCCTCAAGCGTGAGGGACTGTCCAGCGTGGTCTTCCCTGACGTGTCCTCCAATCCCCGCGACAGCGAGGTCATGGCCGGCGCCGACCTCTGCCTCCGGAAAGGCTGCGACGCCATCGTGGCCGTGGGCGGCGGCAGCCCCTTGGACTGCGCCAAGGGCATCTCCATCGTCGTCACCAACGAGCTGCACGTCCTCCTCTTCGAGGGCGTGGACAACGTGCCCAGGCCCGGCCTGCCGCTCATCTGCGTGCCCACCACGGCCGGCAGCTCGGCCGACGTGTCCCAGTTCGCCATCATCAACGACACCAAGCGCAAGCTCAAGATCGCCATCGTCAGCAAGACCATGGTCCCGGACGCGGCGCTCATCGACCCGCACACGACCACGACCATGTGCGCGGAGCTGACCGCGTACACGGGCCTGGACGCCCTGACCCACGCCATCGAGGCCTACGTGTCCAACGCGAGCTCGCCGGTGACGGACATGCACGCGCTGGAGGCCGTGCGCCTCGTGTCCGCCAACCTCGCGGCGGCCATGCGCGATCCCGGCGACATGGAGGCCCGAAGCCGCATGATGCTCGGCAGCCTGCACGCCGGGCTGGCCTTCTCCAACGCCATCCTGGGCGCCGTGCACGCCATGGCCCACAGCCTGGGCGGCCTGCTCGACCTGCCCCACGGCCAGTGCAACGCCATCCTCCTGGAGCACGTCGTGGGAGCCAACTTCGAGGCCGCGCCGGAGCGTTTCCGCGTCATCGGGCTGGCCTTGGGCGCGGACATGCCCCCGGCCTCGGACCAGGCCGGCGTCAAGCAGGCCCTGCTGCACGCCCTGCGCCGGCTGACCAGGGAGACCGGCGTGAGCTGCCGCCTGGGCGATCTCGGCGTGCGGCGGGACATCCTGCCGGAGTTGGCGGCCAAGGCCGCGGCCGACCCGTGCCTCGTGACCAATCCCCGCCCGCTGAGCGCGGAGGACATAGCCCTCATCTATGAGCAAGCCCTCTGAACGAGCCAAGGACCGTCAGGCCAAACAGGACACGCGGCTGCGCGAGAAGCTCATCGGCCTGGGCGAGCGGTCCATGCGCAAGAGCTACTATCCCGAGCTCAAGGCGCGCACGGAGGACCTGGAGCGCTTTCGCGCCCTGCTCGACCAGGTCTCGGACGCCATCATGCTCGTCAACCTTCAGACCCTGACTGTGGCCGACGCCAACGGCGCGGCGTGCCGGCTCCTGGGGCTGCCCCGCGAGCGGCTCGTCGGCAGCCGCATGGACGAGCTCATGCCGCCCGAGGCGGCCGCGGCCATGAGCCGCTTCCTCGCCTCGGGCCAGGACGAGAGCTTCGCGCAGACGTCCATGCCGCCCATGGAAGGCCGTGGCAGGGCAGTGCCCATGGAGATCACCCTGCGCGTGGTGCCCTTCGGCAGCGTGCCCTACATGGTGGCCGTGGCCCGCGACGTGAGCGAGCGCAAGCTCGGAGAGGAGCGGCTGCGGGCCGCCCTGCGCGAGAAGGAGGTGCTCCTCAAGGAGATCCACCATCGCGTGAAGAACAACTTGCAGACCATCTCCAGCCTGCTCAGCCTGCAAGCCCACACGCTGGCCGACCCGGCCGTGGCGGAGCTCTTCCGCGACAGCCAGAACCGCATCCAGTCCATGGCCCTGGTGCACGAGAAGCTCTACCAGGCCGACGACCTCTCCAGCGTGGACTTCGAAGGCTATCTGACCAGCGTCATCACCTTTCTCTTCCAGTCCTACCGGGTGGACCGCACGGCCGTGCTCCTGGTCAAGGACGTGGAGCCCCTGCCCCTGCCCGTGACCGTGGCCATACCCTGCGGGCTCATCGTCAACGAGCTCATCTCCAACAGCCTCAAGTACGCCTTCCCGGACGGCCGCGCGGGCCGCATCGAGGTCGCCTTCCGCCGCCAGGGCGGCGAGTACGTGCTCCAGGTGGCCGACGACGGCGTGGGCATCCCGTCGGACGTGGACCCGCTCGACACGGCCACCCTCGGGCTCAGGCTCGTGACGACCCTGGTGAGCCAGATCAAGGGCAGCCTGGACATCCTGCCCCGCCCCGGCGCGGGCTTCCGCATCACGTTTCCGTGCGTGCAGGCCAAGGCCGCCCAGTCGGCCTGACCCGCGCCCGGTTCCCCATCCCAGTACAAGCACCTTGCAAATGAATCGAGAGAGGGCGCCGCCCTCTCTCGAACTCTCTCCCGCCGGGGGTCCTTATCCACATAGGGCCCCCTGAACCCCTCGGGCTGTTGCAGCCAGGGACGGTTTTCTCAAACCAATCGCAAATTGCCATAAACGGCTCCAAAAGCATGAGAGCCATCCAGGGTTTTCCCTTCGGCCTTCTCACTTCCGCCATCCTGGGGTATGCATGGAGCACTAGGCCCTTCGGCTCCGGGCCGGCCCTGGTGCGGCCTTGGGCCGCGCTCGAAGACTTGCGACCAAGGAGGGGGCGAAATGCCTGATCTGACCCTGTGGACCACCAGAGAGATCCTGAGCATGAAGCGGGACCTGGACACGCTCTTCTCAAGCCTGTGTCACGACTTCGGCACCTGCGGCCTGCCGGAGTCCCTGGCCGGCCCGAGCATCGACATCCTCCAGCAAGGGGACTCGCTGATCATCAAGGCCGAGCTGCCGGGCGTCAGCCCCGAGGGGCTCAAGGTCTCGGCGCACGAGGACAAGCTCATCCTGGCCCACGAGCAAAGCCGCGTCAGCGGCGAGAGCGGGACCACCATCGAGAGCCGCAGCCAGTTCTCCCACACCATCCGGCTGCCCTGCCGTGTCGATGCCGACAAGGCCGAGGCCGTTTTCGAGGAAGGCGTCCTGACCATCAATCTGCCCAAATGCGAGCCGAGCAGGCCCAAGCCCCTGCGCATCAGGACGAGTTGACGCGGCGGCGCGGCGATACAGGCACCCAAGCACGGAGGTGAACCACCCGATGCCCAAGACCACGGAACACCCTGAAGTACCCGTCGAAAAGCTCCGCTGGCGCTGCGATCCGGGCCAGCTTCCCTTCAAGAGCACGAGCGAGATCGAGCCTTTGGACGAGATCGTGGGCCAGGCCCGCGGGGTCGAAGCCTTCCGCTACGGCATGGCCATCAACAAGGCCGGCTACAACGTCTTCGTCACGGGCGAGCCTCACACCGGGCGCATGGCCAGCGTGGAGAAGCTCCTCCAGGAGCTGTCCCGCAAGGACGGCGTCCCGGACGACCTGGCCTACGTGAACAATTTCAAGAACCCCGACGCGCCCATCCTGCTGCGCTTCAAGGCCGGCGAAGGGCGCGAGTTCCGCAAGGAGATCCACGAGCTCGTGGACACCCTCAAGCGCGAGGCGCCCCAGATTTTCGAGAGCCAGGAATACGTGGCCCGCAAGAAGGAGATCATGGAAACCTACGAGCGCCGCACGCGGGACTTCTTCAAGGACCTGGACAAGCGGGTCAAGGACGAGGGCTTCGCCCTGGTCCAGATCCAGGCCGGCCAGATGCAGCGCCCCGAGCTCATGCCCATCGTGGACAACGAGCCCGTGCCCATGCCGCGCCTGGAGGAGATGGTCGAGAAGGGCCGCTTTCCCCGCGAGGAGTTCGAGCAGATCCGGGAGAAGTACGACCGGCTGCGCGGCGAGATCGACAAGATCTTCCTGGAGGTCCGCGACCTGCAGAAGGAGCTCAACGAGAAGGGCGAGCAGGTCGACAAGCACATGTTCACGGCCTCGGCCCAGCGGCTCATGGAGCCCCTGCGCGAGAAGTATCCGAGCGACAAGATCCGCGCCTACCTGAAGGACATGCTCGACGACATGGTCGAGAACATCGACACCTTCCGCACGGGCGGCCAGCAGCAGATCCCCGGCCTGCCGCCGGGCATGACCATGATCATGGGCGACCCGTTCCTGGGCTACCAGGTCAACCTCATCGTGGACAACGCCGAGCAGAAGAGCCCGCCGGTCCTCCGGGAAAGCTACCCGACCTACCGCAACCTGTTCGGCTCCATCGAGCGCGTCATCGACCGCACGGGCGTGTGGCGCACGGACTACTCCAAGATCAAGATCGGCTCCTTCCTCAAGGCCAACGGCGGCTACCTCGTGCTCAACCTCATGGACGCCATCATGGAGCCGGGGGTCTGGCCCGCGCTCAAGCGCGCCCTCAAGACCGAGTCCATGGAGATACAGACCTTCGACCCCTTCTACATGTTCACCGCGTCGAGCCTGAAGCCCGAGCCCATCCACGTGGAGGTCAAGGTCGTGGTCGTGGGCAACACGTACCTCTATCAGCTCCTGCGCCAATACGACGAGGACGTGCAGAAGATCTTCCGCGTGCGCGCGGACTTCGACCGCTCCATGGACAAGAGCGACAAGGCCGTCATGGACGTGGCCCGCTTCGTGCGCAAGGAGACCGAGGAGGAGAAGCTGCGGCCCTTCGACGCCTCGGGCGTGGCCGCCCTCGTGGAGGAGGCCGTGCGCCTGTCCGGCAGACAGGAAAAGATCTCCACGAGCTTCCCGGTCATCGCCGAGTTCATCCGCGAGGCCGACTACTGGGCCGGCCAGGAGAACGCCGAGGCCGTGACCGAGGGGCACGTCCAGCAGGCCATGGACTCGCGCCGCTTCCGCAGCAACCTCATCGAGGACAAGATCCAGGAGATGATCGACCGCGACAGCCTCATGATCTCCACCACGGGCGCCGTGGTGGGCCAGGTCAACGGCCTGTCGGTCTACTCCCTGGGCGACCACGCCTTCGGCCGGCCCGCGCGCATCACGGCCACCACGGCCCTGGGCCGCGAGGGCGTCATCAACATCGAGCGCGAGGCCCAGATGTCCGGGCCCATCCACAACAAGGGCGTGTACATCCTCTCGGGCTACCTGCGCCGGGTCTTCGCCCAGAACAAGCCTTTGTCCGTGAGCGCCTCCCTGGCCTTCGAGCAGTCCTACTCGGGCATCGAGGGCGACTCGGCCTCGTCCACGGAGATGTACGCCATCCTCTCAAGCCTCTCGGGCGTGCCGCTCAAGCAGTCCATCGCCGTGACCGGCTCCGTGAACCAGAAGGGCGAGGTGCAGCCCATCGGCGGGGTCAACGAGAAGGTCGAGGGCTTCTACGACGTGTGCAAGAGCAAGGGGCTGACCGGCGACCAGGGCGTCATGATCCCCGAGGCCAACGTCAAGGACCTCATGCTGCGCAAGGACGTGGTGCAGGCCATCCAGGACGGCAAGTTCCACCTGTGGCCGGTCAAGACCGTGGCCCAGGGCATCGAGATCCTGACCGGCATGCCCGCCGGCGAGCAGCGCGACGACCACACCTTCCCCGAGGACTCGGTCTTCGGCAAGGCCGACGCCAGGCTCGGCGAGCTGGTGGAGATCATGCGCAAGTTCGCCAAGGGCCCCGAGGAGGCCGAGAAGGAGCAGGGAGGCCAGGGCGGGTCCGGCTGCCCCGGCTGCGGCGCGTAGCCTCCGGCGAGCGAATCCTCGGGCGGCCCGGCGGGAATGATCCCCGCCGGGCCGCCGCCTTTTCCCGGCCGGCGTCCACCTCCCGACCTCCGGACGTCCCGCGGATTTGACTCGGCCAGGGGAGTGCTATAAGGACAGCCAGTAGCACTAACAATCAAATAGTGCTACCAACCCTTCCGATGATGAGGACCGTCATGCACCATCCCAAGCTCGCGGCGCTCATGCTGCTTTTGTTCATGCTGCCGCTTTCCGCCGCCAGCGCGCAGACGCGCGTCGTCACGGACGCCCTGGGCAGAAACGTGGAAATTCCCGCGCAGGTCGAGCGCGTCATCTGCTCCGGTTCGGGCTGCCTGCGTCTGCTGACCTACCTCCAGGCCCAGGATCGCGCCGTGGCCGTGGACGACATGGAGGTGCGGCGCAGCCAGTTCGACGCCCGCCCCTATGCCCTGGCCAACCCGCGGTTCAAGAGCCTGCCCGTGTTCGGCGAGTTCCGCGGCCACGACAATCCCGAGCGCATCCTCGGCCTGGAGCCCGCGCCGCAGGTAATCTTCAAGACCTACTCGACCATGGGCCACGATCCCGAGCTGCTGCAAGCCAAGACCGGCATCCCCGTGGTCGTGCTCCAGTACGGCAACCTCACCCACGGCAGACAGGACCTGAACAAAAGCCTGCGCATCATGGGCGACGCGCTGGGCAGGGCCGAGCGCGCCCAAGCGGTGATCGCCTATTTCGACGCCCTGGAGGCCGACCTGGCGCGTCGCACGCGCGACATTCCCATGGGCGAGCGCAAGTCCTGCTACGTGGGCGGCATCGCCACGCGCGGGCCGCACGGCTTCACCTCCACCGAGCCGTCCTACGCGCCCTTTGTGTTCATCAGCGCCCGCAACCTGGCGGCCGGCCTTGGGCTTCAAGGCAAGCCCCTGACCCAGGCCACCGTGGCCAAGGAGCAGATCGTGGCCTGGGACCCGGACGTGCTCTTCCTGGACCTGTCCACCCTGCAACTCGGCGACTCGGCCGGCGGGCTGCACGAGCTGCGCACGGACCCCGCCTACCGCGGCCTGACGGCCGTGCGCCAGGGGCGGGTCCACGGCATGCTGCCCTTCAACTGGTATACCGAGAACTTCGGCTCCATCTTCGCCGATTGCTACTTCGTGGGCAAGACGCTTCATCCCGAGCGCTTCGCGGATGTCGACCCGGCGTCCAAGGCCGACGAGATCTACACGTTCCTGGTCGGCGAGCCCGTGTTCGAGCGGATGAACGCCCTGTTCCGAAACCTGGTCTTCCAGCCCGTGTACATGAGGTAGCCGTGCCCCATTTCGAGGACGGCGTCATTCCGGCCGAGTATTCGGCCTATGTCGGCCGCAAGACGTTCTTCCTGATCGGCCTGGCGGGGCTGTCCGCCCTGCTGATTGTGGCGGCCGTGTCCCTGGGCGCGGTGCGCATCCCGGCCGCGGACGTGCTGCGCGCGTTGCTCGGCCAATCCGATAATGCACGCCTGGCGCTCATCGTCTGGAACATCCGCCTGCCCCAGGCCCTGGCCGCCATCCTGGCCGGCATGGGCCTGGCCGTGGCCGGCGCGGCCATGCAGTCCATCCTGCGCAACCCGCTCGGCTCGCCCTTCACCCTGGGCGTATCCCAGGCCGGGGCTTTCGGCGCGGCCCTCGCGGTCATGGTCCTGGGCTCCGGGCTCATGCAGAGCAGCGCCGCCGGGGCCGTGACCATCCTGAACCCATGGCTGACCACAGCCTGCGCCTTCACCTTCTGCCTTTTGGCGGCGCTGGTCATCGTGGCCGTGGCGCGGCTGCGCGGGACCACGCCCGAGGTCATGGTCCTGGCCGGCGTGGCCCTGGGCTCGCTGTTCACGGCCGGGACCATGCTGCTGCAATACTTCGCCGACGACGTGCAACTCGCGGCCATGGTCTTCTGGACCTTCGGCGACACGGCCCGCGCCGGCTGGCGCGAAATCGGCATCATGGCCGGCGTGGTGGGCCTGGCCACGGCTTTCTTCCTCGCCAACCGCTGGAACTACAACGCCATCGACGCGGGCGACGAAACCGCGCGCGGCCTAGGCGTGCGCGTGGATCGCGTGCGCCTGACCGGGATGCTCGCGGCCTGCCTGCTCACGGCGACCGTGGTGTCTTTCCTCGGGATCATCGGCTTCGTGGGCCTGGTCTGCCCGCACATGGTCCGGCGCATCATCGGCGACGACCACCGTTTCCTGCTGCCCGCGAGCTGCCTGCTGGGCGGCGCCCTGCTGCTGGCCGCGGACACGGTCGCGCGGCTGGCCCTGGCTCCGCACGTGCTGCCCGTGTCCGTGCTCACGGCCTTCCTGGGCGCGCCGACCTTCCTTTACCTGCTGGTGCGGGGGCGGCGATGATCCTGCACGCGGAAAACCTGCGCTTCGGCTATGACGGCCGCCAGGTGCTCGCAGGCCTGGAATTCGAACTGGCGGCCGGCGAGATGCTGGCCGTGCTGGGACCCAACGGCGTGGGCAAGACCACCCTGCTCAAGTGCCTGAGCGCCATGCACAAGCCCACGGGCGGCGCCGTGCTGGTGGAAGGCTTGGACATATTCCGCATGGCCCGCGCCGAGGTGGCCAAGCTCCTGGGCTACGTGGCCCAGCGCGCCGAGGCGGGACGCCTGACCGCCTTCGATGCCGTATTGCTGGGCCGCAAGCCGCACATGGGCTGGCGCGCCTCGGACAGGGACCTGCGCATGGTCGAGGCGGCCCTGCGCCATGTGGGGCTGGACCACCTGGCCCTGCGCTCCATCGACCGCATGAGCGGCGGCGAGTTGCAGAAGGTCTGCATCGCCCGCGCCCTGGTGCAGGAGCCCCGCATCATGCTCCTGGACGAGCCCACCAGTTCCCTGGACCTGCGCAACCAACTGGAGGTGCTGCGCACCATCCGCCACGTGGCCGAAGGCCACGGAGTCGCGGTGATCATGACCATGCACGACCTGAACACGGCTCTGCGCTTCGCGCATCGGCTCCTGTTCATCAAAGACGGCCGGGCCCACACCCTGACCACGCCCGACGAACTGCGCCCCGAGACCATCGAGGCGGTGTACGGCGTGGCCGCGGACATCGTGCGCCACGGCGGACAGCCCTTCATCATTCCCAAGGACATCCGAGAGGGGGATCCATCATGAGCTGCACCCTGAGCGCCGAGCAGATCGCCAAGGCCGTGGAGTTCCACGGCCACGAGTGCCCCGGCCTGGCCATCGGCCTGCGCGCCGCCGAGCTGTGCCTGCGCGAGCTGGGCCACAACGACCAGAACCCCATCGTGGCCGTGACCGAGACGGACATGTGCGGCGTGGACGCCATCCAGGTCCTCACGGGCTGCACCTTCGGCAAGGGCAACCTCGTGCATCGCGACCACGGCAAGATGGCCTTCGCTTTCCATCGCCGCTCCGACGGCAAGGCCCTGCGCGCCCTGCTCAGGCCCGATGCCCACGGCCCGGCCGGAGCGGAGATGCGCGAGCTGATGAAGAAGATCGTGGACGGCACGGCCGGCGAGGAAGACAAGCGCCGCTCGCGGGAGCTGCGCGCCCAGGTTCAAAAAGCCATCCTGGACGCAGACCTGGAAAGGCTGTTCAGCATCGAGGCCATCGATTCCCTGCCGCCCAGGCCGGCCCGTATCCTGGACAGCCTGCCCTGCGCCCACTGCGGGGAGTCGGCCATGGAGTCGCGCACGCGGCGCTTCGCCGGCGAGACCCTGTGCATCCCCTGCTTCGCGAAGATCGAGCAGAAGCGCTGAGCAAGCGATCGAGGCTCACCCATGCCCCTGGCCGGAGGGATGAGCGCGCCGAGCGCGCCCTGCGTTCTCCCTGACGGCAGACGTCTGGCGCTTGCCGGGTCTGCCGAGCTTGACGCTCAGGTCCGCGAGCAGGCGCGCGAGCGTCCGGGCGTCGTGCACCGCATGCCCGCCCTGGTCGTTGTTGAAGAACGCGTACACGTCGCGGCCCATGCTCGCATGGGAGGCCATGCGCATGGCGTGGTCCGCCAGGGTCTCTGGGTCGTACCCGCCGTCGTAGCCGCCGCCGTGGAACCTGTAATAGACGAAACCCGCCGTGGCCTCGTCCATGTGGCCGGGAAGCTTGTCGTGGACCACCAGGGCCGCGCCATGGCGGCGCAGGATGTCCAGGGTGGCGGGCGCAAGCCAGCCTTCCTGGCGGAACTCCACGGCCCAGCGCACGTCCTTGGGCGCGGCGGTCAGGAAGGCCTCCAGCCTGGGCAGATTCGGGCGCATGGTGGGCGGGAGTTGCACGAGCACCGGTCCGAGCAGGCCGCCGAGCAGCCGGGCGCGCCCCAGGAACAGGGCCAGGTGCCGCTCCGGCTCCAGGAGCCGCTTCTGGTGCGTGGCGAAGCGGCTGTACTTGAGGGCGTAGACGAAGCCGGGCGGCGCCTGGTCGCGCCAATGCTCGAAGGCCTCGGCCGAGGGCAGGCGGTAGAAGGTGTTGTTGACCTCCACCGTGGCGAAGCGGCCCGAGTAGTAGGTGAACCACTGCGCCTTGGGGAGCCTGGACGGGTAGAACAACCCTTTCCAGTGGTCATACTGCCAGCCCGACGTGCCCACGAGGGCCTGGCCTCGGCTCATGACGCCTCCTGCTACGCCCCAGCGGCCCGGTCATGCGAATTGGCGCGACGGGGGCTGCCCGGCGCGCCACCGGCTCCAATCCCGGCTACTCGATAAGTCCCTTGAATCCGGGGTCCGGTTTGAAGACGATGCCGCCCTCGGCGCACGAGAACTCGCCCACGCCCTCTATGCGCTCAGGTCCGCACTTCTCGACGTGCTTGGCCAGGCCGGCGAGCACGAGGTCCACGGCCGTGCCCGCATCGTCGGTGGTGGCAAAGGCGTCGGGCAGGCCCTTCATGAGGTATACGGACAGGTAGTCCTTCAGGGGCTTGTCTGAATACAAGAGATCGTGAACGTTCGCTTTCTCTTCCATGTCTTCTCCCTTCCCGGCGCAGGCGCGCTCAGGGTTTATCTCCTGTCGACCACAAGAGCCGGCGGACTGTCGAAAGCCTGTCCTGGCCTTGCAGCTCCACACCGATCGAGCAAGCCTCAGCCATTGCCCACCAATGCTCCGCGGCCCGCGGGGCCTTCCCGACCCGAGCATCCGCTTGCCAATGGATGCTGGAGCGGATGCCAGAGCATTTTGCCTTTGAAAATGCTCTGCAAGCCTTGCGTCGGCATGGCCTGCCGCCGCGTGGGCGCAGGCGCAATCCACTTGCGCCGCCAACGCCGGAGCGGGCATCTTAACAGACTGTTGAAAAAAGCCGTCCTGGCTTTTTTCAACTTCGCCATGCCTGAGCAAAGCTCAAGCATGGCTCACGGATGCCGCGCATACGGCGGGCCATCCTGGCCCGCTCAGCCTGTTTTTCAACAGGCTGTTAAACGCAATCCGTTCTAGACCATCTTGCCCTTGGCCCGCTCGGCGACCGGCGCGTAGCCCGTGATGTCGCCGCTCATGATGTGCTTCTCGACCTCGTCCCACTGCTTCTCCTTGAGGCCCGGCCAGTTGCGGATGTTCTCCCAGAGCACCGAGCCCGGGCCGGCCAGGGGCCTGAAGTTCTTCTTCTCGGCCCCGCAGAAGGGGCAGGTCCAGTCGTGGGGCAGGTCCGCGAAGCTCGTGCCGGCCTTGATGCCGCGCTTGGGGTCGCCCTCGTCGGGATTGTAGACGTAGCCGCAATACTCTCTTTGGCACTGGTACATTTCGCTGGCCTTAGCCATGGCATGCCTCCTTTTCGAGCGTTCGGACCCAGGGTGAATCCCGCTGGCTTTCGTCCCCGCACCATACGGAGAACAGGGGGCGGCCTGCCATCGGACGGATTCGACCTTTGGCGTAGGCATTGCTCCGGCGGAGTGTAGGAGTTCCGCCGCCGCGCCGCGAGACACGGCCTGACCCTTGGTCATGAAAGCTTTTTGGCTTGGAGCGATGCGCCGGATACGGGACGCCTGTCCGGAAGGAAGAGGCATGGAGAGGGCATCGCCCTCTCCATGTTGGATACTCGAGGAGTTTTAGTAATTCCGCCAGCAGTATTCGGCGTGCTCGGCGTCGTGCCTGGTCACGAGAGCCACGAGCACGGCCACGGCGAAGGACAGCGGCAGGGCCACGAGGTTGGGGTCAAGCCACTGCATGAGGAACGCGAACGAGCCGGGCGTGGCGTCGGCCATGAGCGTGGCCTTGCCGAACAGGGCCTGGCACAGGCC
>JAEYTO010000042.1 GCA_023433925.1 Pseudomonadota bacterium
GCCGTGCAGTCGGGCATGGAGCTGGTGGACCCACTCGGTCTCGCCGAGCATGCGCGGCAGAATGGCCGCCCGCCCGTTGGCGGATTCGGCCAGGGCCAGTGTCAGGTACCTGGCCGGTCGGGAGTGGGGGAAGACGATGACGGCATGCCTCAGCCCGTCGCCATGCTCCTCCAGGAGGTAGTCCCGCAGGCGGCGGATGAAATGCTCCTGCCAGGGGATGAGCACGAACGGGTTCATGCCGCCTCACCTCCGCCCGGGATGATCTCGCGCAATTCGCGCAGGTCCAGGTAGGCCAGGCAGCCCCGCACGGGCCGTCCGTCGGCGCGGGCCACCAGGCGCATGTAGGCCAGGACCTGCTCGCGGTGGCTCGGGGAGGGCAGGCCGGTCTTGAAGTCGATGACGAGCAGCTCCTTGTCCAGCTCCACGAACAGGTCCATGCGCAGCACCTTGCCGTCCTCGTCCAGCAGGCTGGCCTCGGGTCGGCCGTGGCGCAGCCAGCGGGCGGCCTGGGGCAGGCCCAGGAACCAGCCGAGCCCCTCGCGCAGCTCGGCCGCGACCGGCTCGCGCTGCTCGCCGGGCAGGGGATGGCGGGACAGGGCCTCGGCCACGGCGGCCTCCATGAGCGGCGCGTGCGACGCACCGTCGCCGTCAGGCGCCAGGGCGGCCAGGTGCGCCAGGGCGACATGGAACATGGTGCCCCGCTCGGCCTCGGTGAAGCCGTACTCGGCGTCGGGGCTGAAGTTGCGGTAGACCCGCAACCGGGGCAGCCAGCGCACGAGCGTGTCCACTCCGGCCTCGTGAGCTTCGTCCATGGGCCTGGCTTTGGGGGCGGGCTTCACGACTTCTGGCCTGGGCTCCAGACGGGGAGCCTGGCCGACTTCCAGAACGGCGTCCTCTTCTCCGCAGCCGGCCAGGCCCAGGAGCATGTCCAAGGCTCCGGCCATGTTGCCTCGCGCAAGGTCCGGCGGCGGCACGAAGGCGTGCAGCTCCTCGCTGGCCCGCGTCCAGGCCACGTAGAGCAGGTTCATCTGCTCCAGGAGCGTCTGGCGCTGGCGCTCCCAATATTTCGGGCCAAGCTCCTTGCGCATGGGCACGAGCAGGCTGGCCCCGGCCGACGGATCGCCCACCTCGGCCAAGCTCAGTTCAAGCCCCTGGGACCAGTGGTGGAAGGGCACGATGGCCACCGGGAATTCCAGGCCCTTGGCCTTGTGGATGGTCATGACCCGCACGGCGTCCACGTGCTCGGGCATGGGCAGGCGCTCCTCGCCGCCCTTGCGCCGCCAGAAGTCCAGGAAGGTGGACAGGGAGCGGAAGCCGCGCTCCTCGGCCCGGTGGAGCACCTCCAGGAAGCGCAGGGCGAAAGGCTCGTCCTCGGGCCTGCGGCGCAGCGCGCCGAAGATGTCCAGGGCGCGCGCCACGAGGTCGTAGGGGCTCATGAGCCCTGCGCGGGACAGGAACGGCCCGAACCATGCCTGCCACAGGTCCGGGAAGTCGCGCCGGAAGCGCCAGGCCACTCCGGGTACGTCCTGGCCGGCCAGCCAGTCGGCGAACTCCTGGCGGGTCCGGCCGCAGGCGCCCAGGAAAAGCTCCTCGCCCTGCACGCATTCCCAAAAAGACAGGCCGTCCAGGGGATAGTCCAGGAAGGACAGGAAGGCCACGAGCTGGCGCACGAGTGGGTGCCGGGCAAGCTCCAGGCTGTTCTCCGTGACCACGGGCACGTTTTCCTCCAGGAGCCAGCCGGCGACCTGGGCGGCCTGGGAGTTGCTGCGCACGAGCACGGCGATCTCGTCCCAGGCCCGGCCGCGGCCTTGCAACTCCGCGATCAGGGCCGCGAGCAGCCCGCGCGTCTCCTCCTCCAGTTCGTCCACCGTGGACGCGGCCACGCTGCGCACGCGCACCAGGCCCACGGTTTCGCGATTCCTGTCCGGGACCTTCTGGCGGCAGCCCGTGAACGAGCGCCACAGGTCCTCGGCAAGCAGGAACTTGGCTTCGTCCGGCGCGCTGTCCGGGAGCAGGGCCTCGGCCAGAGCCAGGGCGGTGTCGCGCGACTCGAGCAGGCCGAAGAACGTGTTGTTGAACTCAACCACCGTGCGCCTGGAGCGCCAGTTGTAGGCCAGTTCGTCCAGCTCGGCGCGGGCGATGGCCGTGAGCGAGGGCTCGGAGGCGACCGCCTCGAAGAGCCGCGCCTCGCCGCCGCGCCAGCCGTAGATGGCCTGCTTCACGTCTCCCACGTAGAGCAGGGAGCCGCCGCGCGACAGACACTCCTGGGCCAGGGGCAGCACGGCCCGCCACTGGTCGCGGCTCGTATCCTGGAACTCGTCCATGAGCAGATGGCGCAGGCTCACGCCCATGCGGCAGAAGGCTTCGGGCACGCCGCCGTCATGGCCGAGCAGGCGCGAGACGAGCATGGGCCAGGCCGAGGCGAGCACCAGCCCCAGCTCGCGCTCCTGGGCCGAGAGCCGGTCCAGGAGCAGGTGCGAGAGTTCCAGAAAGGGGGCCAGCCTGCCCGCGCCGGACAAGGCGGCCCACATGGTGCGCCAGGTGGCGGCCTGCTCGCGCAGGCGGGCGTAGGCTTCCTCCAGCTCTGGCGTGGCCAGGCCCTGGCAGGCCTTGGGCAGGCAGGCCGCGATGCTGTCCTTGGAGGCGTAGACCGAGTCCTTGGGCTCATCCTCGGGCCGGGAGGCGAGACAATGATCCAGGTACTTGCGGAAGTTGGCCAAGGGCTTGAGTTCGCAGGCCGTCAGGGCCGAGTCCATGTCCGCGGCGGTTCGGGCGAAGTCCGCATGGCAGGCCGCCAGCAGGGAGGACAGCTCGGCTGGATCGCTCAGAGGGCGGCACGGGCTGCGCAGGATGTAGGCGAACACGCTCTTGAGCCTGTCGCGCAGTCTGTCCTGGAGCCAGAAGCCGTTCGCGCGCTCCAGATGCACGAGGGCGTCCACGGCCTGCTCCAGGAGCGCGGCCTCGTGGCGGCCCGGATCGCGGGCAACGGCCAGCAGTGTGTCGTAGAGCGGGCCGAAAAGCTCCTCGTCGTCGAACACGGCCTCGAAGTCCGGCGGCAGGCCCAGATCCAGGGCGAACATCTGCACGAGGCGGCTGAGCAGGCTGTCGATGGTGCGGATGTTGAGCAGGTGGTAGTGGCGCAGGATGCGCTCCAGGAACAGGCCGGCCTGGTCCGGCGTCCAGGCCTGGGCCGGCGTGGACTCAAGCCCCAGGGCGCGGCTCTTGAGCGCGGCCACCACGCGCTCCTTCATCTCGGTCGCGGCCTTGTTGGTGAAGGTCACGGCCAGGATCTCGGGCCAGGCGAAGCCGCCGGCGTCCTCGGCGCCGCAGGCGGATGGGGGGATGAAGGGCCGCGAGGCGCGCAGAAGCTCCAGGAAGCGCCGCGTCAGGGCGAAGGTCTTGCCCGAGCCGGCCGAAGCCCGGATCTGCGTGAAGCGCGGCCCGTCCATGGGCTCAGGCTCCGGCGCGGCTGGGCATGGCGGCGGGTTGCCCGCGGCGCGCGCCGCCGACCACCGCGAGCAGCACGGCCAGGAGGATCAGCCCGGCTCCCGCATAGCCCAGCGGCGTGAAGGTCTCCTGCCACAGGAAGTAGGCCAGCATGCTGGCGAACAGCGGCTCCAGCGTGGCCACCACCGAGGCGCGCGTTGCCTCCAGGTGACGCAGGCCGGCGTAGTAAATCGAATAGGCCAGGTAGGTCGACAGGAAGGCCACGGCGAGCACCGAGGCCCAGGCCTGCCACGGGTGGGCCGTGAAGCTGAAGAATGGCGTCATGGCCAGCGCGCCCACGGGCAGGGCGTACAGGAACAGGGTCGGCGTGCGGTAGCGGTGCAGGTAGCGCTTCCCGAAGATGTAATAGAGGGCATAGGTCAGCCCCGAAAGCAGGCCGAAGAGGATGGCCGGGGCGTTGAAGCTCGTGCCGCCCGACCAGTCCGGGCCGAGGCTGATGCCGGCCACGCCGATGATGGTCAGGGCCACGGCCGCGAGTTTGGTCGGTCCCAGGGGCTCTCCGAGCCACAGGCGCGACATGACCGCGACCCAGGCCGGCGCCGTGTACAGAAGCACCGAGGCCAATGCGGCCCCACCGGCGCGCACGGCCAGGGCGTAGGAGCCGAATAGGCCGGCGATGCCGACCACGCCGAAGGCGAGCACCACGGGCAGGTCCGCGCGCTCGATACGCATCCGGCCCATGGACCTGGCCTGGGCGGCGAAGAAGACCCAGGCCAGACTCGAGCGCCAGAAGGCCGCCTCCAGCGGCGGCATGCCGGCCTCGAAGGCGTAGCGCGAGATCGGTCCTATGAGGCCCCAGAGCACGGCGGCCAGAATCACGTAGAGATATCCCTTTAACTGCACGGTCTTGTTTCCTGGTGAGCGGCGGTAGCGGATGCCGCCGGCATCCGGTTCGGGTGCGGCCTGGCGGAGCAGGTGGAAAGGCCTTTCTAGGCAGAGCGCCGCTGGTTTGGCAAGAGCCGGCCCCCGCTGCCGGAGAAAGCCCTGCCGGGCAGCACCCGGCGGGGCTTGTCATCGATCCTGGCCGGGGCGCATCCCGCCTCTTGCTCTCCACGCCGTCTCGCGGCCTACTTCTTCCCGCCTCCGAACAGGCCGCCAAGGCCTTCCTCCAACGCCTTGCCCAGGTCCTGGCCTTCGGGGCTGGCGGGTTTTTTCGCCGCGCCGGAATCCTTGGGCTGGCCGCCGGGCGCAGGCTGCTTCTGCCCGCCGCCGAGCACGTCCCCGAGCCCTCCGGGGAGCTTGCCGCCAAGCTGCTTCTGCAGCTCCTTTTGCGCCGCGCCCGTGGCCTGCTGCTGCAAGATCTTCTGGAAGGCCTGCTCGTCCACGGCCAGCTTGAGGCTCGACAGGTCCGTGTACGAGCCCGTGAGCGCAAGCGGCATGGTGTTCACCGGCAGGCCCTTGATCTTGGGGAACTTGTCCGAGACCATGTTCAGGGGCAGCCGGACTTCCTTGCTGTCGAGGCTGGCGCTGCCGCCGCTGGACTCGACCTTGGACTGCGGCGTGGCCATGAACAGCCGCTTGAAGTTCAGGTCGCCCTGCTTGATGAGGAAGCTGGCCCCGAGCTGGTCGAACTCCGTGACCTTGTTCAGGGAGCCCGAGGTCGCGCTGCCCAAGAGCTGGCTCACCGCGCCCGGAACAAGGGTGAAGCCGCGCAGGACGCCGTGGCGAATCGTGACGTCGCCCGAGCCGTTGAGCGTCTTGACGATCGTGTCCAGGGCCCCCTGACCGCTGAAGTCGAGCTTGGCCGTGGTGCTGCCGCCGATCCAGCCCAGCTTGCCCAAGTAGTCCTGGAGCAGGGGGCCGATCTGGAGGTTGGCGATGTCCAAGGCCAGGGACGGGTCGCTGATCTGCTCGCGCAACGTCGCGCCGCCCACGGCCTTGACGGAGCCCTTGTACATCGTGGCGGTCAGCGGATCGACGCGGAACACGCCGTCCTTGCCCCGCACGGTCATGCGGATGTCGCTGGCCTTGACGTTCATGGCCTGGAACTGGCCCACGGTCACGGCGCCGTTGACCGTCATCCGCTGGAGCATGCCCGGCTCGGCGGGTTTCTTCTCGCCCGGCGCGGGAGCCGGAGCCGGAGCGGGTTTGCCGGCCTTGGTCTCGGGCGGCATGTAGCGGTCCACGTTGAGCCGGTTGGCGGCCAGGGTGAAGGCCACATCGGGCCGCTCGAAGCCCTTGATCGTGGCCTTGCCCGTGAGCACGGTCTCGTCGAGCCGCGCTTCGAGCTTGGAAACGGCCAGCGAATCCTGGCTGGCGCTGTAGTCAAGCCTGGCCGAGGCCTGCCGCAAGGCCTTGGGGTCGCTCGTCTTGAGCGGCTCGCCGGTCATGATGCGCACAAGCTCGCCGGGGTTGAACTCGGCCACGTTGAGCGTGCCTTGAATGGCGGCCTTGTCCAGCAGGTTCCTGCCCTGGGCCGAGCCCGTGACGTTCACGTCATAGGCCTTGGCCTCGAAGCGCGGCAGGTCCAGGTTGCCCTTGATCCAGTTCACGCCCACGGTCTCGGCGTCGAAGCCGAGTTCGGCCTTGCCCGCGGGCAGCGAGGCGCCGCTCGCCGTGGCCGCCAGGGCCAGCTTCCTGAGCTGCGCCAGGCCTTCGGCCCAGTCTATACGCGCGGCGGCGGACAGGTTGGCCTTGCCGGAAATCGTCTCGGACTGCTTCGCGGCCTGACCTGAACCCTGCGCGGCGGCAATGGCCGCGCCAGGCCGGTCCATGGTGAACGTGGCGTCGAGCTTGAGCGCGTCGATCTCGGCCAGGCTCTTGGCCCAGTTCACGACGGTATCGGCGGCCAGCGCCGCGTTTCCGGAGATCGACTGCGCGCCGTTCTGATCCAGCGTGTTCAGCCTGAAGTCCGTATCCACCCGCACGCCCTTGATTTTGGCGAAGCTATTGATCCAGTTCACGTCGGCATCCGTGGCCAGGACCAGCCTGCCGTTGACGGACTGCTCCTGGCCTTGCTTCTCGCCGGGCATGGTCAGCTTGTAGCTCGTGTCCAGCTTCAGGCCGGCGAGGTTGGCCAAGCCTTTGACCCAGTTCACGTCGGCGTCGCCCGCCAGGTCCAGGCGGCCGTTGACGGACTGCTTGCCTCCGCCGGGCTGGGAAGGGTCGGCCATGTTCACGGCGTAGTCGGTCCTCAAGGCCAGGCCGTTGACACGGGCCGCGCTTTCGACCCAGCGCACCACGGCGTCCGCCCCGAGGGTGCTCCGCGCCGTCACGCTCTGCGTCTTGCGGCCGCCCTGCACGGACTGCTCCGTGCCGACGCGCATGTCCGAGGTGAGCTTGAGGCCCTGGACGTCGGCCACGCCCTGGCCCCAGTCGGTCAGCGCGTTGGCGGTCACGGCCAGCGTGCCGGCGACGGTCTGGACCGCGCCCTCGGATTGCTGCACGAGCTTGTCGATGTTGAGCTTGAGGGTGGTCCGTTCGGTGCGCGCGGTCTTCTGGTCCATGTTGAGCGTGACGGTGGAGCTCAGCTCCAGGATGCCGCCGGCCTGGGGCTTGGAGGCCGTGAAGGCGCAGCTCGCGGAAACCGGGAAGGGCCGCGGCTGGCCCTGCATGGACAGCTCGCCCACCTCGACGTTCAGTTCGCGGACCTCGTAGCGCTCATCGGCCTGCATGTCGTTCCAGACGAGCAACCCATTCTCGACCTCCAGGCCGGCCAGCTCGATGGATTCGAGCGGGCTTTTGCCCGGCTCGCCCGGCTCGGCGGGCTTTTCCGGGGGCTGCGCGGTCGCCTGGCGCTCCATGTGCTCCTGGATGTCCTGCCAGTTGGTGCGGCCCTGCTTGTCCTTGGCCAGGCGGATCACCGGGTCCTGGATCACGACCCTGCCCATCTCCACCCGGCG
This sequence comes from Pseudomonadota bacterium, assembly GCA_023433925.1. GTDB lineage: Bacteria > Desulfobacterota > Desulfovibrionia > Desulfovibrionales > Desulfovibrionaceae > Desulfocurvibacter. The sequence goes on from JAEYTO010000042.1 coordinate 7,350, forward strand.
GCTCAGGAGCGGCAGGAGCTTGACGCGCACCTGCGCGCCCAGCACTTCGGCCATGGGCTCGTCGCCGAAGCCCTGGGCGTTGGCCAGCCGCATCCTGCCGATGTCCAACCCGAGCCAGGGGAATACGGACAGATCGATGTCGCCCAGGATGGCGAACTCGCGGCCCGTGGCCTTCTGGACCTCCTGGGCGATGCGGCCCTTGTACTTGTTGGGGTCCACCACCAGGGGCAGCACGATGGCCGCGACGACCACCAGCGCCACGAGCGCCCCGGCCACGATGAGCACGATCTTGAGAGGCTTGCGCATTGCATTCTCCGGCAGGAAGTGACTCGGTCCGCCGCCTTGGGCCATGGATGGAGCATATCCTCCCTTTGGCCGGGGCTGGCAAGATGCCGCCTGACGTGACGCGGCCCTTGTCAGGGCCGATTGGGTGAAGCTATCATCCACGCATGCCGCAAAGCAATGGTGATAAGATTCTCGTGGTGAGCGAGGATGCGGCCGGGGAGCGTCTGGACAGACTCCTGGAGCGCCTCCTGCCCGGCATGGGTCTGCGCGGCCGGCGGCGGCTCATCGAGGCGGGGCTGGTCGAGGTGGACGGCCGTGCCAGGGCGGCCGGCTTCAGGGCCGAGGCAGGACAGCGCATCAACGTGCGCCGGGCTGACGGCGCGCGGACTGACCAGCCACCGGCCGGCTTGCGCGTCATCAAGATCGGCGAGCGCTACGCAGCCGTGTTCAAGCCCGCTGGGATGCACAGCGAATCGCTTGCCGGCGGCGAACCGGGCATGGACGCATTCCTCCCTGCGCTGCTCGGCCGTGAGGACGCCCGGCTGGTCAACAGGCTCGACCTGCCAACTTCGGGCCTGGTCATCGCCGCCTTCGGTCCCGAGGCCGAGGCGGAATTCCGCGGGCTGGAGGATGCAGGGCAGGTGCGCAAGGAGTACGCGGCGCTCGTTCACGGCCGCGTGGACCGGGCGGCCGTGCTGCGTTTCGCCCTGGACACGGCGGACAGAAAGAAGGTCCGGGCCCTGGGCCATGACTCGCCCGACCCGCTGCGCTGGACCGAGATCGAGCCCGTGCGCCACGACCCGGCCCATGACCAGACCCTAGTGCGCGCCGTGATCCGCAAGGGCGCCCGGCACCAGATCCGCGCGCACCTGGCCCTGCACGGCCACCCCATCGTCGGCGACGGCCTCTATGGGCCGGACCGGCCAGAGCATCTTGCAAATGATATGGGGGTGCAGGGGAATCATTCCCCTGCCGGGAGAGCGTCTGAGAAAGGGCAGCGCCCTCTCTCAGGTCATCCGCAAAGTGCGCTAGGCTCGACGAGCCGGCTGCACCTGCACCACGGCCGCATCGACCTGCCCGGCCTCAGCGCCGAGGTTCCCGCCGACTGGGAATGAAGCCCTCGCGGCCCGCGCGCAACACATTCCGCGCACACTTGCCAGGGGCTACGCGGCAAGGCTGCTTGCCAGCTCGCCTTTGTCTCGGTGCGCTTCTTGCTTGCCCGGCGGCATTTTGTTCTTGAACCGCAATCCGCCCAAGGCCTCGCCGGCTCGGGCGAATACGTGCCGGAGGCCGCGCATGCGCATCCTGCTCCTTGTCCTGGGGCTGGCGCTTCTGATCTCGTCCTGCTCCGATGAAACCCCGCCGGCGCAGGAGGCAACCCGGACGCCAGCGTCCGTGGACATCCAAGAAGGGCCGGGCGCCCTGGGCAACCCGATCCTGGACAGCGCCATGCCCGAGCGCGAGGCCATGGGGATCATCGGATCCAGTCTCCCGCCCGACTGCCCCCCGGAAACGCTCGCGCGCCTGACGGCGGTCACGGTCCGCTATTACGGCTTCGACGACAAGGTGCACCAGGGCCAGATCGTCGTGGACCGCGATCTGGCCGAGGACGTGGCCCAGATCTTCGCCTTCATGTTGGAAATCGGATTCCCGCTGCACTCGGTGCTGCCCGTGGCCCATCCGGACATCCAGGCCAAGGCTCCCTACGGCCTGAGCCCGGACACGGACAACTCCTCGGGCTTCGCCTACCGCTCTCAGGCCGGCGGCGCCACGCCGTCCATGCACGCCAGGGGCTGGGCCGTGGACCTCAACCCGCGCGAGAACCCATACATCAAGGACGGGACCATGCTCCCGCCGCGCTCAAGCTATGATCCGGGCGCGGCGGGCACGTTCACTCCAGACCATCCGGTGGTGCTCAGGCTCAAGGATCTCGGCTGGGAATGGGGCGGCGACTGGACGAGCCTCAAGGACTACATGCATTTCGAGAAGACGCCGGCGGGCATGGCTAAAAACTGACGCAGCGCGTGGAAGGGCATGTGCGTCGCGGCACGATACGGCCTCTTGGCCTCGCGGTTCGTTAGCGGATTGCCACTGGTTGGTATTGGATAGGATCAGAGCGGAATGGACCTGCTGCCGTACATCTCCATGTTCGTGATCGCGTTCCTGGCTGCCTCGATTTTCCCGGCGCAGTCGGAGATCCTGCTCGTGACGCTTCTGCTCTCGGGCGCGCACAGCACCGCCGCGCTCCTCGTTTCGGCCACGGCGGGGAACACGCTGGGTTCCATGCTCAACTGGGCCATGGGCCGTTTTCTGAGCCATTACCGCGACCGGAGCTGGTTTCCGCTCAAGCCCGAACTCTTCGACCGGGCCGCGGGCTGGTACAACCGTTGGGGCATCTGGTCGCTCCTTCTGTCCTGGGCCCCGTTGGTGGGCGATCCGCTGACGGTCGTGGCCGGCGTGCTGCGGGCGGACATCTGGCGCTTCACCGCCGTGGTCCTGGCGGCCAAGGCCGGGCGCTACGCCTTCCTGGCCGCCGCGACGCTCGGCTGGATGGGGATGAAATAGGCGCGGGGCAGGGACTCCCGCTCGCTTTTTCGGAACAAAAGGGTTCCAAGGGGTGCGCCCCTTGGCGGGTGAGAGCCCGAGAGAGGACCGGGCCGGTCTGGCAGGCAGCGCCCTCTCTCGGATTTCCGAAGGTCTTAAAGCAGTTTGACTTTGAGACGCTCGCTCCGGCGTTGACGGCGCAAGGAGATTGCGCCTACGCCCACGCGGCGGCAAGCCATGCCGACGCATGGCTTGCAGAGCATTTTCAAAAGCAAATGCTCTAAAACTCCAGATGCTTGGGCGTCCTGGGGAAGGGGATGACGTCGCGGATGTTCGTCACGCCCGTGACCATCATGAGGAAGCGCTCGAAGCCCATGCCGAAACCCGCGTGCGGCACGCTGCCGAACTTGCGCAGCTCCATGTACCACCAGTAGCAGGACATATCGAGCCCAAGCTCCCTGATGCGCCGCTCCAGCACGTCCAACCGCTCCTCGCGCTGGCTGCCGCCGATGATCTCGCCCACGCGCGGCAGGAGCACGTCCATGGCCGCCACGGTCCTGCCGTCGTCGTTGAGGCGCATGTAGAAGGCCTTGATCTCCTTGGGGTAGTCGTAAACGATGACCGGCTGCCTGAAGTGCTCCTCGGTCAGGTAGCGCTCATGCTCGGTCTGCAAGTCCATGCCGTCCTGAACCGGGAAATCGAACCGCCTGCCCGATTTCTTGAGGATCTCGATGGCCTCGCCGTGCGGCAGGCGCACGAAGGGCTTGGCCATGATGTTGTCCAGGCTCGCGTTCAGGTCCTTGTCCACGAACTTGGCGAACAGATCCAGGTCCTCGGCGCAGCGCGTGCGCACGTGGTCGATGAGCGACTTGAGGAAGTCCTCGGCCAGATCCATGTTGTCGGACAGGTCGGCGAAGGCCACCTCGGGCTCGATCATCCAGAACTCGGCGGCGTGGCGTGGCGTGTTCGAGTTCTCGGCGCGGAAGGTCGGGCCGAAGGTGTAGACCTTGCCCAGGGCGCAGGCGAAAACCTCGGCCGAGAGCTGGCCCGAGACCGTCAGGTGCGCGCCGCGGCCGAAGAAGTCGCCCTCGAAGGGATTCTCGCCGCTGGGCTTGCCCGTGGACGGATCGAGGGTGGTCACGCGGAACATCTCGCCCGCGCCCTCGCAGTCCGAGCCGGTGATGATGGGCGTCTGCACGTAGAAGTAGCCGTTGCGGCGGAAGTAGTCGTGCACGGCGAAGGCCGCCTCGGAGCGGATGCGGAAGATGGCCCCGAACTTGTTCGTGCGCGGCCGCAGGTGGGCGATGGTGCGCAGGAACTCGTCGGAGTGGCGCTTCTTCTGCAACGGGAAGGTCTCCGGGTCGGCGTCGCCGAAGACGCCCACGGACTTGGCCTTGATCTCCCATTTCTGGCCCTTGCCGGGCGATTCGATAAGAGAGCCTTCGACGCGCACGGAGCTGCCGGTGTTGAGCTTGCCCAGCGTTTCGGCGTCGGCCACGCCCTCGTCCACGATGACCTGGATATTGGCCAGGCAGGAGCCGTCGTTCAATTCGATGAAGGAGAAGCCCTTGGCGTCGCGGCGCGTGCGCACCCAGCCCATGACCGCGATGGACTCGCGGGGGGCCTGGGCGCCCAAGGCCTCGCTAATGCTCGTACGCTTCATGTCCCAACTCCTTAGGTCTGTACGGACTGTTGAAAAAGGCGGTCCTGGCCTTTTTCAGGCTCGCAAGGATTAAGCGAGGCTCAAGCCTTGCTTTGGATGCATTGCATCCTGCGGGCCATCCCGGCCAGCACAGCCTGTTTTCCAACAGGCTGCCAGCGGCCGCGGTCCCGTGGGGGTGTAGTAAAAGGCGGGGAAAATGGGAAGGGGATCGCGCAAGACAGGCCACGCGGGGCTGGGCGACCAGAGGCCATCAATCCTCCAGTCCATGGGTTTTCCTTGACGAACGCCTGCTTCTGAGCCACTTGCGTGGACGACGCTGGCATCCGCCCGCCAAGCACCATCAAAGCGGAGCATCACTTCCATGACTCTGGAAACCACCGCCCGACTGCTCATCACCTGCCCGGACCGGCCCGGCATCGTGGCCGCCGTGACCGGCTTCCTCTATTCGCACAACGTGAACATCAACACCCTGGACCAACACTCCAGCGACCCCGAGGGCGGCGACTTCTTCATGCGCCTTGAGTTCCAGACTCCGCACCTGGACGTCTCCCGGCCGGCCCTGGAGAAAGCCTTCGGCGAGGTGGTCGCCCCGCGCTTCGACATGCACTGGCGCATTCACTACGCCTGGGAGCGCAAGAGGATGGCCATCCTCGTCTCGCGCTGGGACCATTGCCTGCTGGAGCTCCTGTGGCGCTGGTCACGCGGCGAGCTGCACTGCGACATCGCCATGGTCATCAGCAATCACCCGGACCTGCGCCAAGCCGTGGAGAGCTTCGGGGTACCCTTCCACCACGTGCCCGTGACCAAGGAGACCAAAACCGAAGCCGAGCAGGCCGTGCTGAAGCTCCTGGAAGGCCAGGCCGATCTCGTGGTCCTGGCCAGATACATGCAGATCCTATCCAAGGATTTCGTGACGCCCTATTCCCGGCGCATCATCAACATCCATCACTCCTTTCTGCCGGCCTTCATAGGCGCGGACCCTTACCGCCAGGCCCACGAGCGCGGGGTGAAGATCATTGGGGCCACGGCGCACTACGTGACCGAGGAACTGGACGCCGGACCCATCATCGAGCAGGACGTGGCGCGCGTGTCCCACCGCTACAACGTGGAGGCCCTCAAGGACCTGGGCCGCGACCTGGAGCGCCAGGTGCTGGCCCGCGCCGTGCGTTACCACCTGGAAGACCGGATCATCATCGACGGCAACAAGACCGTGGTATTCTGATTCTCGCGCGCAATGGTTGCGCCCGACGCGCCGGATGATTAGCTTGGGTTGTTCGCAACCCTTTCAAGCGACAAGGAAATCCCATGGGATTCTTCTCCAAGATCAAGAAATTCTGGGACGTGGACCAGCGGCTGGACCAGGCCGTCAAGGAGTTCGAGGCCGAGCGCGGCGCGGCCGAGGAAGCGGTTGCTCCCGAGGCCAAGACTCTGCAAGCGCCCACCCCGCAGGCTCCGACGCCGCCTCCGACCGCGCCCGTTGCGCCCACGCCCGCCGGTCCGGCGGCGCCACCGGCGCCCAGGCCGGCCCCCGCGGGCGAGGCCTGGCAAAACGATCTGCTCCTGTCCCTGCGCAAGGCCGAGCCCAGACTGTCCGTATGGCTGAACATCGTGCTCGCGGGCGTGGACAAGGCCGGCCCCGCGCTCTGGGAGCGGCTCCTGTTCCTGTTCAAGGCCCTGGAGGCCCCGGAGGACGAGGCGCGCGACTTCGTGGAGCGCTTCCGCAAATGGCTCGACGACATGGAATACGAGCGCGTGCCCGAGTTCCGCTCCGAGCTTCAGTACCGCTTGGCCCTGGCCCTGGACCTGGAGGACGAGGAGGACGAGCGCAACCGGCTGCTGCTCAAGCTCTCCGAAGGCCTGGAGAAGACCAAGCAGCAGATCTCCAAGCGCATCGACGGGCTCATGGCCAGCCACTCCAGGATCGACGAGGCCTTCTGGGAGGAGCTGGAAGAAATCCTCATCATGGCCGATGTGGGCTTCGAGCCGAGCATGAAGCTCATCGAGCGCCTGCGCGAGCGCGTGCGCAAGGCCGGCACCGACGATCCGGCCCGCTTCAAGGACCTCCTGCGCGAGGAGCTGGAAGTCGTCTTCAAGGCGCCCAAGCGCATCACCGCCGTCAATCCGCCCGAAGTAGTCATGATGATCGGCGTCAACGGCGTGGGCAAGACCACGACCATCGCCAAGCTGGCCCACCGCGCCCAGATGCAGGGCCGCAAGGTGCTCATCGCCGCCGGCGACACCTTCCGCGCCGCGGCCATCGAGCAGTTGGAAATTTGGGCCGACAGGGTCGGCGCAGGCTTCTTCAGCAAGGGCGAGGGCGCGGACCCGGCCGCCGTGGCCTTCGAGGCCGTGGACAAGGCCGTGGCCGAGGGCTACGACCTGCTCCTGCTCGATACCGCCGGCCGGCTGCACACCAAGGTCAACCTCATGGAGGAGTTGAAGAAGATCAGGCGCGTGTGCGGCAAGAAGCACCCCGGCGCGCCGCACCGCTCCGTCCTCGTGGTCGACGCCACCACGGGCCAGAACGCCCTGCAGCAGGCAAAACTCTTCGACGAGGCCGTGGGCGTGGACGAGGTCATCCTGACCAAGCTCGACGGCACGGCCAAGGGCGGCATCGTCGTGGCCATCGCCCTGGAGCACGGCATGCCCATCACCTTCGTGGGCCTAGGCGAGAAAATGGAGGACCTGCGGCCCTTCAACGGCAAGGACTTCGCCCAGGCGCTGCTGGGCAGTTAAGGCAGGATGCGAGAGAGGGCGCTGCCTTCTCTCGCGCTTTCACCCGCCAAGGGTAATCCCCTTGGAACCCTTTTCAATGTACTGCCTGCGGATAGGGATGGCCTTCATCCCTTGCTCGGGCCCATGACCTCCGCGTGCCGGAAGCAGCTCACGAGGTGGTCGTTGACCATGCCCGTGGCCTGCATGAAGGCGTAGCAGACCGTCGGACCGATGAAGCTGAAGCCCCGGCGCTTGAGGTCCTTGCTCATGGCCGTGGCTTCGGCCGTGGCCGCCGGCACCTGGGAAAGTTGCGTCCATCCATTGATGATCGGCTTGCCGTCCACGAATCCCCATATATAGCGTTCGAAGCCGCCGAACTCCGAGGCGACCTCCAGAAAGCGCCGCGCGTTGTTCACCGCGGAGTGGATCTTGAGCCGGTTGCGCACCACGGTGGGATTGGCGAGGATTGCCGCCAGGCGCGCCTCATCGAAGCGGGCGACAGCCTCGGGATCGAAGCCCGCGAAGCACTCGCGGTAGCCCTGGCGCTTGCCGAGAATAGTGCGCCAGGACAGCCCGGCCTGCGCGCCTTCGAGGACGAGAAACTCGAAGAGCTTGCGGTCGTCGTGCTGGGGCGCGCCCCACTCGGTGTCATGATAGATGCGCTCCAGATCAGATGCCTCGGCCCAGGGGCAGCGAATTGTCATGTCTCGGCCTTTGGTCGGGGTTCACGCCGGTCGGGCAGATCATGTACTACCAGACTGGCTGGCCCGGCGAAAAGGGCTGGTAGTGGGGCGTTTATCGGCTTGAAAGTCGCGCAATGGCAATTGGTTGTAGGAAGGTTGCGAATCAGTGATTTGGCGCTTGACCTTTGTCTGCCGTCTGGATAGAAGGCTGATCCGCCGCACGGAAAGGTACCCGGAAGGCGCGCTCAATGACAGGTTGACGCGGAATGCGAGTCCCGGCTGCGGCCAGGACGAAACGGCCCCCGGCGGCCGTCCCGTGGCAGGGGAGCAAAGCTCCCGGCGGGGCGGGGAAGCGCCACGGCGGCCCGGCGGACAAGGTTCCGCATGGGCTTGTCGGACAGGGCCTGGCGGCATGGACAGC
>JAEYTO010000044.1 GCA_023433925.1 Pseudomonadota bacterium
GGCCAACGCCGGGGTTTCCCCCCCCCGCCGCGGGTCAGGGCCAGGAGCTTTACTTTTGGGGCCTGGCGCATAGCTTGTGACGAACCAAGGAGCGGCCATGACCGTTGAATGCGATAAGGACATCGAAGGCCTGCGGGCCATAGGCCGCATCGTGGACGAGATCCTCGGCCTGCTCCGCGCCGAGGCCAGGCCGGGCGTGACCACGGCCGAGCTGGACGCCCTGGCCGGCGCGTGGCTCGACGAGCGCGGCGCGCGGCCCACGCCCAAGCGGGTCTTCGATTTTCCGGGCAACCTGTGCATCAGCGTCAACGACGAGGTCGTGCACGGCATCCCGTGCGAGCGGGTCATCCAGCCGGGCGATCTGGTCAAGCTGGACCTCACGGCCGACAAGGACGGCTATGTGGCCGACGCCACGCGCATGGTCGCCGTGGCGCCCGTGGACAAGCAGGTGGCCAGGCTGGCCCGTTGCGCCGAGGCCGCCCTGCGCAAGGGTCTGGAGCAGGCCCGCGCCGGCAGGCGCGTGCGCGACATCGGCCGGGCCGTGGAGGAGGAGGTGCGCCGCCAGGGTTTCAGGGTCATCCTGCCGCTCACGGGCCACGGCGTCGGCCGCTGCGTGCACGAGCCGCCCAGCGTGCCCAACTTCGACGACCCCGGCGCGCGCATGGAGCTGCACGAAGGGCTGGTCATCACCATCGAGCCCATCATCACCCCGGGCAGGCCGACCATCCGCAAGCTGCGCGACGGCTGGACCATCAAGACCAGCGACGGCGCGTGCGCGGCGCACTTCGAGCAGACCATCATGATCACCAGCGGCGCGCCCGAGGTATTCACGCGACAATAAAGGGCAGCATCCAATGTCCATGGACCTTCTTCTCCCTCTTCTCGCCGCCGCCGTGCAGTCGGGCACGCCGATCCTGTACGCCACCCTGGGCGAGATGTTCACCGAGCGCTCGGGCGTGCTCAACCTGGGCGTCGAGGGCATGATGATCGTGGGCGCGCTGTTCGCGTTCCTCACGGCCAAGATCACGGGTTCGCCCTGGCTGGCCTTCGCGGCCGGCGGCCTGGCGGGCATGCTCTTCGGCAGTCTGCACGGCGTGGTCTGCCTGATCTTCCAGGGTAACCAGACCGTTTCGGGCCTGGCCCTGACCATCCTGGGCGTGGGCCTGGCCAACTACCTGGGCACGCCGTACGTGGGCCTGCCCGCGCCGGGCTTCCATCCCTTCGCGGTCCCGTTCCTGTCGGGCATTCCCGCGCTGGGCCCCATCCTGTTCAGGCAGGACGCGCTCGTGTACCTGTCCTACGTCATGCCGCTCATCTATTGGTTCGTCTGGAAGCGCACGCGCTTCGGCATGGCCATCGAGGCCTCGGGCGAGAACCCGCGCGCCGCCGCCGCGGCCGGGCTCGACCCGAGGCGCCTGCGCTGGGCAGGCATCCTCATCGGAGGCATGCTCGTGGGCTTCGGCGGGGCCTACCTGTCGCTGGCCTACACGCACCTGTGGACCAACGGCCTGACGGCCGGGCGAGGCTGGATAGCCGTGGCCCTGGTCATCTTCGCCTTCTGGCGTCCCGGCCGTGCCGTGCTGGGCGCGTATCTCTTCGGCGGCGTCATGGCCTTCCAGCTCCGGCTGCAAGCCTCGGGCACGAACCTGCCTTCGTCGGTGCTGCTCATGCTGCCGTATGCCCTGACCATCCTCGTGCTCCTGCTCTCGTCCTTGCGCGGCCGGGGCGGCGAGGCTCCGGCGGCCTTGGGCCACAACGTGGAGCCGGAGGCCTAGCCGTGATCGACAAGCTCAAGGAGAAACTGTTCCACGCCCGGGCCAAGGCCAAGGAGGAGCGCACCCGGCGCTTCCGCGAGGGCCTTGCGAGCAATCCGCTCGCGTCGCCCGGGTCCGGGCCCCAGGGGCTGGAGACGTCGGGCGGCGAGCGCGTGCCCGCGGTGCGCCTGGAAGGCATCGGCAAGGTTTTCGGCAAGATCCAGGCCAACAAGGACATAAGCCTGGACATCCAGGCCGGCCAGGTGCTCGCGCTCCTGGGCGAGAACGGCGCGGGCAAGTCCACGCTCATGTCCATCCTCTCGGGCCGGTACCAGCCTGACACGGGAGCGATCATCATCGACGGCAGGCCCGTACGCTTCGCCTCGCCCAAGGACGCCATCGCCGCGGGCATCGGCATGGTCTACCAGCACTTCATGCTCGTGGAGACCATGAGCGTGGCCCAGAACGTGCTCCTGGGCCAGGAGGGCGGCTTCATCCTGCGGCCCGCCGAGATGGAGGCGCGCGTGGGAGCCCTGGCCGAGCGCTACGGCCTGGCCATCGACCCGGCCGCGCGCGTGGACACGCTGTCCATGGGCGAGCGGCAGCGCGTGGAGATCCTCAAGCTCCTGTACCGCGACAGCCGCGTGCTCATCTTCGACGAGCCCACGGCCGTGCTCACGCCGCCGGAGGTGGCCCAGCTCTTCCCGGCGCTGCGGGCCATGGCCGATGCCGGCAAGGCCATCGTGTTCATCTCGCACAAGCTGGAGGAGGTCCTGTCCCTGGCCGACGACGTGGCCGTGCTTCGGCGCGGCGAGATCGTGGACAGGCTGCGCGTGGCCGACGTGACCTCCAAGGCGGAGCTGGCCAGCCGCATGGTCGGCAAGGAAGTGCTCCTGGAGGCCAACAAGGAGCCCGTGGAGATCGGCGAGATCGTCCTGGAGGCCGAGGGGCTCTCGGGCCATGGGCTCAAGGATGTCTCGCTGCGCGTGCGGCGCGGAGAGATCGTGGCCGTGGTGGGCGTGGCCGGCAACGGCCAGAAGCCCCTGGCCGAGATCCTGGCCGGGCTGCGCGAGCCGGCGGACGGCAAGGTCACGCTGCTGGGCAAGCCGTGGAGGAAGTTCTACGCATCCTCGGCCTGGAAGCGCACCGTGAGCTACGTGCCCGAGGACCGCCAGGGCCTGGCCACGGTCAGGGACCTGAATCTCATCGAGAACGTGCTGCTGACCACGCGCAAGGGCTTCACGCGCGGAATATTCCTGAGCAAGAGCCGGGCAACCAGGGTCACGGACGGGCTCGTGCGCGACTTCAACGTGCAGCCCGGCGATTCGAGCGCGACGGCGGGGCAGCTCTCGGGCGGCAACCTCCAGAAGCTCGTGCTCGCGCGCGAGTTCTACCGCGAGCCCAGGCTCATCATCGCCGAGCAGCCATCCCAGGGCCTGGACGTGGGCGCGACCGAGGAGGTCTGGCGCCAGCTCCTGGCCGCGCGGGCCAACGCGGGCGTGCTGCTCATCACCGGCGACCTGGGCGAGGCCCTGCAACTCGCCGACCGCGTGGCGGTCATGTTCGAGGGCCGCTTCATGGATGTCTTCCCGGTCAGCGACCAGGACAAGATGGACAGGATCGGGCTCATGATGGCTGGAGTGGAGGAGTAGGCGGAGGCGTGGTCTTCCGGCCAACGAGCACGGGAACGCCTGACGGCTCCGCCCCGCATCCCGGAGAGTTTGGCGAGCGTTCGGCGAGCGGTCGACGAGTGGTCGGCGAGCGGTCGGCGCGATTTCGGGGCGGGACATGCCCGCTGTCCAGCTTACCCCCTGAAATATATTACTCGCCGGCCAAGAGCGGACATGATCGGGCTTCCGATGATCCCGGCCAAGGAACAGCGCGGGTTTGCCGCGATCCGGCAATGCGGGTGAGAGGAAGACACGCGTTGAATAACAAGATTTCTATTGCCTTTTCAGCGCGTAAGACATATTCCCCCTATCAACATGAAAAGCGGCATGCGTCCCGCCGGATTCCGGAACTTGGCCCGAGCCCTGATCCCGCCGGTTGGAAGACATGCCGAAACCTTGGAGCGTATGCTGATGGCCAAGAAGATCTATGTCGGGAACCTGCCTTTCGCCGCTTCCGAAGACGACGTCCGCAACCTGTTCTCCTCCTACGGCGATGTTCAGTCGGTTAACCTCATCACTGATCGGGAAACCGGCCGCCTGCGTGGCTTCGGCTTCGTCGAGATGGACGAGGAGGGCGCCCGCTCGGCTATCCAGGCCCTGGATGGCAAGGATTTCATGGGCCGCAACCTGAAGGTCAACGAGGCCCAGGAAAAGCCCCGCACGGGCGGCGCCGGCGGTGGCGGCGGCCGCGGCCCCAAGCGTTGGTAGCCTCGGCTTCCCGGTGACTTGAGCGGCTCTGGCCAGGACCTGTCCAGGTCCTCTCGGGGCCGTGTCCTGATTGTCGCGTCCAGGCCTCAAGGTCCGGCCCGGCAGTCCAGATGACGATCGGATTCGGTCACGGCATGTGACGCCCCGAGGCCGGAAAGACAGAGGCTCAGGGCTTTCGATCGCAAGACGGCAAAGCGGCCGCGGACCCGTTCATTCG
>JAEYTO010000058.1 GCA_023433925.1 Pseudomonadota bacterium
GTCCAGGGGCCCGTGGCCCCTGGTGGGCGAGAGTCCGAGAGAGGGCGACGCCCTCTCTCGGTTCGTCCGCGCCTTGCTCCAATGCCTTCCTTCCGTCTTGCCTCAGCGCAGGATCATGCCCAGGGCGTAGCGGTCCACGGGAGCGAACTCGTCCGTGAGGGGCGGCACGTCATCCGGGATGAGCCGCGTCCAGCGGTGGGAGAGCATGGCCCGCAGCCGAGGGTCCGCGCTGGCCATGTCCGGCTCGCCGGCTCTGGTCAGGGCCACCAGGATGACGTTCTGCACGACTTGGCCGTTGTCCAGCTCGCGCACGGGGAAGACGAGCACCTGCTCGAAGGCCTGGCGCAGGGTGGCGATCTGCGCGCGCAGGAGCTGCCCAGGACGGCCCTCGATGGCCGAGATCGTGTTGATGACCGCCGCCCCGCCGTCACGTAGGCTCGCGCGCAGCTCGGCCGCGGCTTCCCGCGTGGTCAGGTGGAAAGGGATGGAGTGGTGCGAGTTGAAAACGTCCACGAAGGCCAGGTCGTATTTCTTGTCGTTTCCGGCCGCGCGCTGGAGGAACGTGCGCGCGTCCTCATGGGTGATGCTCAGGCGCGGGTCGTCCTTCAGCTCAAACCAGCGCCGGGCGGTCTCGGTCATGCCCGGGTCCAGCTCGACCACGTCCAGGCGCATGTCCGGATCCTCGGCCAGCAGATGGCGCGGGTAGGAGTAGGCCCCGCCGCCGAGCATGAGCGCCCGCCGGGCGTCCGGGACGAAGTGGCGGCCCAGGTCGAAGAAGCGCGTGTAGCGCAGGGCCAGCTCCAGGGTATCGTCCAGGTACATGGCCGATTGGGTGCCGCCGGGGTTGGTGGTCAGCGAGCGGACGGGCCGTCCCGTGAGCGCGTCGTGGCCCGTGGTCACGATGATGCGGTTGTAGCGCGTGCCCACGTCGGCCATGCCGGCCTCGTCCAGCCCGGCTCGCGCCGCCAGGCTCAGGAGGAGCAGCGTGGCCAGGAAGCCCGCCCCCGCCGTGCCCGCGACCTTGAAGGACGGCGCGGCGAGGATGGAGGTCAGGGCCAGGATCAGGGCCACCACGAGGAGGATGGTCGAGCTGCCCAGGTAGGCCACGAGCACGAAGCCGGCCAGGAAGGTGCCCACGATGCTGCCCACGGTGGATATGGCGTAGAGCCGGCCGATCAGCGCGCCGGATGTGGCCACCTCGCTGATGCGCAGCCGCACGGCGTAGGGCGAGACCATGCCGAGCAGCACCGAGGGCGCGGCGAAGAGCAGGATCGTGGCGATCATGGAGCCCACGTAGATGTCGGGCATGGACCTCTGGAGGAAGCCCAGCAGCGGCCCGCTGACCATGGCCGATGCGCCGATGGCCAGGGCGGCCAGAAGGATGACGCCGGCCAGGGCCTTGCGGCTGGGCGAACGGTCGGCGAGCCTGCCGCCCAGCCAGTAGCCGAGGCTCAGGCAGCCCAGGACGATGCCGATGAGGCTCGTCCAGACGATGATGGATGTGCCCATGTACGGGGCCAGGATGCGCGAGCCGACCAGCTCGATGATCATGACCATGGCTCCGCAGATGAAGACGACAAGCTCAAGCATGGCAGGCCCTCCCAGGCTCCTGGCTAACTTCGCGCGTGGCGTGGAGCGTCGGGGTACTATAGGCCATGCTCATCCGCTTATCCAGCCTGGCGATCGCGACCGGGCCGCGCTGGACGGCCCGTTTCCGATTCAAGCCTCGCGGGCGCGTCCGTTGGACCTTTCCCGTATGCGCTCCAGGACCTGGTTGAACTCCTGCATGTCAAAGGGCTTGGAGATGTAGTCGTCCATGCCCGCAGCGAGGAAGCGCTCGCGGTCGCCCTTGAGCGCGTAGGCGGTCAGGGCGATGATGGGCACGTCCCGGTCCACGCCCGGCGGCGGCTCATGGCGGATGATGCGCGTGGTCTCCTCGCCGTCCAGCTCGGGCATGCGGATGTCCATGAGCACCATGTCGAACGGCTCGCGCGCGAGCGCCTCCAGGGCCTCGCGGCCGTTGCCCACAGCCGTTACCTTGTGGCCCTGCTCTTCGAGAAGGGCCACGGCCACCAGGGTGTTGATCGGATTGTCCTCGGCCAGGAGGATCGCGAGAGGCCTGGCCGAGACGCGCCGCTCAAGCGGCTGTTCGGGCTTGAGCCTCGGGGCGCGGCCCGGCGCCAGGACCACGGTGAAGGAGAAGGTGCTCCCGCGGCCAGGCTCGCTCTCGGCCCAGATGACCCCGCCCATGTGCTCCACGAGGTTCTTGCTGATGGCCAGGCCCAGCCCCGAGCCCTCCCGGCGCGCGTTGAGGCTGTCGCCGACCTGCATGAAGTTTTCGAAAACGGCTCCGAGCTTGTCCGGCGGTATGCCGATGCCCGTGTCCTGGACCTCGAAGAGCAGGCACAGGCCGCCAGGACGGTCTCCAGTGCATGGAGCGCCACTGTCCGCGAGCCTGACCCGCAGCGTGACCGCGCCCTGGTCCGTGAACTTGATGGCGTTGTCCAGAAGGTTGATGAGCACTTGCTTGAGCCGGCCCTCGTCGCCGTGCAGCACCGTGGGCACCGAGGGCGACACGCGGTCGCGCAGGGCGATGCCCTGGCGGCGCGCCGCGGGAGTCAAGGTGTCGAGCACGCTGTCCAGCATGTGGTGCAGATCGAAGTCCGCCTCGGTGAGCTCCAGCCGGCCGGCCTCTATGCGCGAGAGGTCGAGGATGTCGTTGACGATGGACAGGAGGTGGTCGGCCGAACTGCGCATCATGCCGATGTACTCGCATATCCTGGGCTCCTGACAGCGCGTATGGGCCAGCTCGGCCATGCCGATTATGCCGTTGAGCGGCGTGCGTATCTCGTGGCTCATGTTGGCCAGGAAGTCGCTCTTGGCGCGGTTGGCCCGCTGGGCCTCGTCCCTGGCCTGCCGCAGCTCCTCCTGGATGCGGCGTTCCTCGGTGATGTCCTCGTTCACGGCAATGGCCGAGATGATGCGGCCGGAATCGTCGCGCACGGGCACGGCTGAATTGCGTATGGTCTTGCGCGAGCCGTCGAAGCACTCGATGTCGATGATCTCGCCGAGCGAGGTCTCGCCGCGCTCGAAGGCCCTGGCAAAGGCCCAGTCATGAGCCTCGATGCGCTTGCCGCTGCCGGCCCACCAGCCCTTGTACACATCGAGCTGCTCCCGCGGCGCATGGCGCCTCCCGCACCAGAGTTGCTCCGCCGCCGGATTCATGCGCGCGATGCCGCCGTGCTCGTCGGCCACGAACACGCCCACGGGCATGGCGTCCAGCACCTTGTCGAGCAGCGTCTGGCTGCGGTGCAGGGCCGCCTGGGCCTGGCGCTCCTTGGTGATGTCCTCCACGACCTTGATGAAGTAGGCCGCCTCGCCCGAGGCCTTGCGCACCGGCGAGGCGGTCAGGTGGACCCAGGCCACGGAGCCGTCCTTGCGGAGGTAGCGCTTCTCCGTGTCGTAGCTGGCGATCTCGCCCCTGAGCAGTCTCTCCGCTTTGGAGGTGCTGGCCTCGCGGTCCTCGGGGTGCGTGACCTCGGCCATGGTTTTCCCGCATAGCTCCTCCTTGGTGTAGCCAAGCAATTCGCCCAGCGGGTCGTTGACGAGCATGAACCTGCCTTGCCGGGACACGTGGGCCATGCCCACGCCGGCCTGCTCGAAGGCGGTCCGGAAGCGCTCCTCGCTTTCGCGCAGGCGCTCCTCCAGCCGGGCCTGTATGGCCTCCATATCGCCGATGCGACGCCGGGTTTCGGCCAGCTCCTGGATCAATTGCTCGCGAGTCGGCTCTCTGTCGGTCATACATCCTCCATCACCGCGTATCAGCAGGGCATGGACTACAAGTTCATTATCTTACTTCATGCAACAGGCAAGGGAAAGCTGGAAGACCGTGCGGGCGCATGTCTTGCAGCGCGGGCTGCTCCTGGAATAGAACAAATGCCGGGCGTTGCTTGGCCGGCGCGGATGGGGACGGCGGAGTGGGGCGGGAAGGCTTGCGGGCTGAAAAGACGCTAGGCAGGCTCGCGGCGAGGCGCGCTTGTCGCCGTGGCCCGCTCGGTGGCGCGCACGCCCAGGGCCACGCCGGCCAGGGCCAGGGCCGCGCCGGCGGCTTCGGCGGCCGTGGGCAGGCGCGACTGGACGATGTAGGTCAGCACGAGGCCGGACAAGGGCCAGAAGACGATCATCTGCCCGGCCAGGGAGCCGGGCAGCATGGCCGAGGCCTTGTTCCAGAGCACGCCGCCCAGCCAGGACGAGCCGATGCCCAGCACGAGGCTGCCCATGACGAGCGGCGGGAGCGCGCGCGAGCCACCCAGCTCCGGCTCCGTGAGCAGCGCCAGCGGCAGGCAGGCCAGCGACATGAGGCCGAGCACGAGGCCCACGGCGCAGGACCACTGCACGGGCGTGACATGCGGATGCCCGCGCAGGAATTGCAGGTTGTCCACGAAGTACCAGGTCAGCACGGCCAGGGAGGCCAGGGCTTCGAGCAGTCCCAGGGCCATGCCCGCGCCGTCGCCGGGCGCGGCGCTCACGGACAGGCCGTAGCGGTCCAGGTTGACCACGAGCAGCCCGGCGAAGATGGCCGCCAGCGGCGGCAGGAGCCGGGTGAAGGGAAACTCGCGGCGGATGAGGTTGCCGAAAAGGGCCACGCAGACCGGCGTGGCGCCCATGAGCAGGGCCGGCACGGCCGGTCCCATGTCCTGGATGGCCGCGGTCAGCAGCAGGTAGGCCATGAAGAAGCCCGTGAGGGCCAGGCTGACGGCGCGCAGCCACTCGCGGCGCGTGAGCGGCCGGAAGTCCCGACGCATGCGCAGGAAGACGAGCCCGGACATGGCTCCGTAGACGAGATAGCGCGAGAGGGTGATCTCCAGCGGCGACCACTCGGCCAGCAGCGCCGGGACGACGAAGGACGCGCCCCAGAGGGTTGCCGCCGAGGCGGCCAGGAAGATGCCGGGAAGATGAGACGCCCTGCGGTCCATGCGGGTGTGCTCCCTGGTATGCGCCCGCTACATTTTCAGCGCCCGCTCCAGCCGATTCAAAGTCTTGTCCCGGCCCAGGGCGGCGATGGTCTCGTGCAGGCCGGGCGAGGCGGTCTTGCCGGTCAGGGCCACGCGCAGGGGCTGGGCGATGTCCTTGAAGCCCACGCCCTTCTCGGCCACGTAACCGTTCAGCAGATTCTCTACCTGGGCCTCGCCGAACTCGCCAAGGCCTGCCAGCCGTTCGCGGATGGCCCGCAGGTGCTCCCTGGTCGCGGCGGTCACGAACTTCTGCACTGCCGCCTGGTCGTACTCCAGGGCTGCGTCGCCCTGCAGGAAGAACTCGGCCTTGTCGGCCATCTCTTTGAGGGTCTGGGCGCGGGGCTGGAACATGGGCACGAGCCGCGCCAGGTAATCCTGATCGGCCGCGAGGCCCTTGGCCGCGAAGAATGGCGGCAGCAACTCGGCCAACCGCCTGGGATCGGCCTCCTTGATGTAGTGCGCGTTGGTCGCGTTGAGCTTCTTCATGTCGAAGACCGCGGGCGAGGAGCCGAGGTTCTTGGGCGTGAACAGCTCGATCATCTCGGCGCGCGAGAAGATCTCCTTGTCGCCGTGGGACCAGCCCAGGCGCAGGAGGTAGTTGACCATGGCCTCGGGCAGGTAGCCCTCGTCCTTGTACTGCACGACGCTCGTGGCGCCGTGGCGCTTGGAGAGCTTCTTCTTGTCCGGCCCGAGGATCATGGGCACGTGGCCGAACTCGGGCATGGCCGCGCCCAGGGCCTGGTAGATGAGGATCTGCTTGGGCGTGTTGGACACGTGGTCGTCGCCGCGGATGATGGTCGTGACGCCCATGGTGATGTCGTCCACGACCACGGCCACGTTGTAGATGGGCGTGCCGTCTGAGCGGCGCAGGACAAGGTCGTCCAGCTCCTCGTTGGGGAAGGAGATGAAGCCCTTGACCAGATCGTTCCAACCCGTGGCGCCCGTGAGCGGAGCCTTGAGGCGCACGCAACGGCCCGGCCCGGGGCCGAGGCCGCGCTCGCGGCAGGTCAGGTCGTACTTGGGCTTGCGGCCCTCGGCCGTGGCCTTCTCGCGCATGGCATCCACCTGCTCGGGCGTGCACGAGCACCAGTAGGCATGGCCGCTGGCGACCATGCGGTCGATGTACTCATTGTGCAGGCCGGCGCGATCGCTCTGGTAGAAGAGGTCGTCCCAATCCAGGCCGAGCCAGGACATGCCGTCCAGGATGGCCTGGGTGGCCTCGGGCGTGGAGCGCTCGCGGTCCGTGTCCTCGATGCGCAGGATGAAGCGGCCTTGGTGGTGACGGGCCAGCAGCCAGTTGAAGATCGCCGTGCGCGCGCCGCCCACGTGCAGGTAGCCCGTGGGGCTGGGCGCGAAGCGGGTGACCATGCCGTTCATATGTAACCTCTCGCGTGGGTGTCACAGGGGCCGGGCCAAGAAAAAGGCGGGCCGGCCCCGCCTTGCGCAGTCTCTGGAGCATTTTGCTTTGGAAAATGCTCCGCAAGCCATACGTCGGCGTGGCTTGCCGCCGCGCAGGCATAGGCGCGATCCACTCGCGCCGTCAACGCAGGAGCGAGCGTCTCAAAGTCAAACCGCTCTGGACGGTGCCCGGCGCTGGCCAGAGCGTGTCGAGGCCCGTGTCGAAGGCCGCCTGCGCGCGCTCGCGCATGGCGGTCCCCCTGAAGGTCATGCCGGGCCTCCTGCTACGTGCTTTGCAGGGGCTTGTCAATTTGGCGGCCCGGCGGTCATGGCTTGCGCGGCCAAGCAAGGGCAAGGGATCGCGTCGCATCTGGGTCATGCCCGCCCGATATGTGCAAACGCTTTGCACATGTGCAGGCTAGTCTGGCGGCAGCGTGCAACACATTGCACATGACTCTCCCCGAAAGAACAGCACGTGCAAGGCTTCTAATCCATGCACGTGAATTAATGTGTCAAAACAGCCTGGCACGGACTCTGCTTTGTGGGGGCGTACGCAACGTGAACACCCCCAACTGGAGTAAAAGCATGAACCGCGTTTCCTTGCGCACCTTCGTTCTCGCCGGCATGACCGTCCTGCTTTCCGCTTCTCTGGCTCTGGCCCAGGCCCAGCAAGGCGGCCACGATCACGGAGCCAAGGGCACTCCGGCCCAAGCCCAGGCCCAGGCCCAGGCCCTGACCCCGGAGCAGCAGGCCAAGTTGGACAAGATCCTGGACGACTTCAAGAAGAAGAATTTCGCCCTGCACCAGGACATGTGGGCCAAGCACACGGAGCTACAGGCCCTGTCGGCCAACCCGAACACCAAGCCCGAGCAGATCTCCAGGCTCGTGGCCGAGCTCAAGGATCTGCGCGCCAAGCAGTTCGCGGCGCGCGAGGCCCTGAACGAGACCCTTAAGAAGGAAGGTTTGCCCGCCTTCGGAGCCGGTTGCGGCGGCATGAGGGGCGGCGGCATGGGCATGGGCGGTTGCGGCAAGATGGGCGGCATGGGCATGATGAACGGCGGCATGGGCAAGGGTGTGATAGGCGGTCCGGCCATGATGAACGGGCACGGCATGTCCAAGGACAAGGCCGTCGGCCGCATCTAGGATCGATAAACACTGTGCCGGGCGCGGCGGGGAGTCCCCGCCGCGCCGCGGCGTCAGGCTCATGCGGCCCGGCGGCCCCGAGGGGATCGCCGCGCTTCGCCGCCCCTGAGCCGGAGCCCGCCAGGGCGTGGGCGGCGTCGGCAGGGGGGCGTGCCGATGGGCCGCATGGGCGCGAGCCTCTTCCGGGATAAGCCCCTTGCGCCTGGGGACGGGAAGTGCCAAACCTTTTTGGCTCATCGGCAAGTGAGCCGCACAGACCGCGCCACGAAGAGGAGAGCCCATGGAGGTCAGCGTCACCCAAAGCCAGAGGCTGCCGCTGCTCGTGGCCGCCACGGCCACGGTCATCGTGGCCGCGAGCCTCATCCTGGCCACCTGGAACAGCGTGCGCCAGCAGCGTGAGCTTGTCGAGCGGCACATGCTCCTCTCGGCCGGCATTGTCCTGCGCGCCACCCAGGCCAACCTCCTGGGCTCCCTGCGGCGCATGGGACCCATGGGTCCCATGGAGCAGCGCGGCCACGGCAGGCAGTTCGGCGGCGGGTTCCGGGCCGGGGAGCTCCTGTCGGACTTGACCGAGGACAGCGACGTGCGCTTCCTGGCCCTGCTCGACCCGGAGGGCAGGATGGTCAGCACCTCGGCGGAGCGCACCGGTTACCAGTTGCCTTCCGAGGCCCTGGTCGTGCTGCGCGCGCAGGGCCGCTGGCACGAGCTGACCGAGAGCGGCAACGGGCGCGTGCTGCTCATGGCCGTGCGCGCCCACCCGGCCATGTCCAGGCTCTGTCAGCCCAGACCGGGCCAAGCGGAGCAGCCGGCCTTGCCTGACCGGCCGAACTCGCCGGATGCGCCGGGGCAGCCGGGCCAGCCAAGGCATCCGGGCATGGCCGGAAGGCCGGGCCAGACGGATCAGATGGCCCAGATGGAGCAGATGGGCCGGTCCGGCTGGGACTGCCCGCCCGGCGAGGGCCCACGGCCCGTGGGCTACCTGCTCATGGCCCTGGGCGTGGAGGAGTACCTCGCGCACTACCTGGAGTTCCGGCGCACCGCCATGTACCAGACAGGCTTCATCCTCGCCGCGGCCGCCGGCTTCCTGGCCTTCTTCACCTACTATTTGCGCCGGCGGGAGCAGTCGCGGGCCTACCAGGCCTTGCAGCGCTTCCACGCGCGCCTGCTCGACGACATGCCCGACGGCCTGCTCAGCGTGGACGGCCAGGGCGTGGTGCGCGCCGCCAACCCGGCGGCCCACGCCATCCTGGACCGCGAGCCGGGCGCCCTCGTGGGCGCGAGGCTGGACAGCCTGCCGCTGGCGCGCGTGGCCGGCGAGGAGCGCGAGGGCGAGGCCTGGGCCGAGTACGAGCTGGGCGGCAAGCGGCTGGAGGTGCTGCGCCGCGAGGTCGGCGGCGCAGGCGAGGGGCCGGGCTCCGAGGACCCCGGCGCGCGTCTCGTGCTCGTGCGCGACCGCACGCGGGTCAAGGCCCTGGAGAAGCGCCTGTCCGAGGCCGAGAAGCTCGCCGCCGTGGGGCGGCTCGCCGCGGGCGTGGCCCACGAGATCCGCAATCCGCTCTCGGCCCTGCGCGGTTTCGCGCAACTGTTCCTCAAGAAGTTCCAGGGCGTCGCGCCCGAGGAGGAGTACGCTCGGACCATGGTCAGCGAGGCCGACCGTCTGAACAAGGTCATCACGGACATGCTTTTCCTGGCCCGCCCCAGGAGTCTCGAGCCGCGAAGCGTGGACATCGCCGGCCTGTTCAAGGATCTGCGGCGGCTGCTCGCGGCCGAGGCCCGCGAGGCCTCGGCGGAGCTGCGCTTCGAGGCCGAGGCGCCCATGGCGCACGCCGATCCCGACGGCCTCAAGCAGGTCCTGCTCAACCTGATCATGAACAGCCTGGCCGCGCTGCCCGAGTCCGGGGGCCATGTGAGCGTGGAGGCGCGTCCGGCCGAGGGCGGGGTGCTCCTGTCCGTGGCCGACGACGGCCGAGGCTTCAGCCCCGAGGCCCGCGAGCGCGCCCTGGAGCCGTTCTTCACCACCCGGTCCAAGGGCACGGGCCTTGGCCTGGCCATCGCCCACAAGCTCGTGCAGGACCACGGCGGCCGCCTGGACATCGAAAGCGTGGAGGGCCATGGCGCTGTGGTGCGCGTGTTCCTGCCCGACGCACCCGACGCGCCGCAAGCGGCTTGATCCGCGCCCGGCCGACTTCCGACTCCAGCATCTTCATGTCGTCCCTGCCGAACATTCTTCGGCAGGGACGATTTAACTTGTGCTTTGCTCCTTGCTGGCCTAAACAATAATCGTTTGGTCCATCAGATGCTTTCCACCGTCAAGCCTTTCAGTGGGCTCGTCAGATGCTTGCCTGGGGTATTCGCTCATGGAGAAGAGCACACCTCGCCATCGCGTCCTTGATGCCGGCATTCTGCGGGTCGTTCTCCTGTATGCCCTTGTGGCGGGAGTGTGGATTTTCATCTCGGATAACCTCATCTCCTATCTCTTCAAGGGCCGTTTTGTCGACGAGTTGCAGACCACCAAGGGCCTGCTGTTCGTGTCCGTCACGGCGCTGGTGCTCTACAGGCTTATCCGCCGCTACCGCAAGTCCATCGAGGAGCAGGCCTGCTATTACGAAGGGCTCTTCAGCAGGAATCCTTTCCCCAAGCTGCTCATCGAGCCGTCCACGCAGGCCATCGTGGAAGCCAATGCGATCGCCAGGGAGTTCTACGGCCGCAATGACCTTGAGGGAAAGCGGCTGGCGGACCTGACCGACCCGGACTCGCCGAACGTCGTCGGACAGCCCGATTTGTCGGCGGCTTTATGCGGAGAGGTCATGCGCCTGTCCTCGCGGCATCTGGCCAAAAACGCCGAACCGCGCGAAGTGGAGCTCGTGATCAGTCCCATCCGCCTGGACAGCGGGATCCTCCTGCACGTCAGTGTCCGCGACATGACCATGAGCAGGGAGAAGGAGGTCCGCTACCGCAGGCTGCACAACCAGCTGTGGAGCTTTCTGGACAACACGCCTTTCGCCCTCTACATCACCGACCGCGACGGCCGCATAAGCCTCGTCAATCCCTATGGCGAGGAGCTTCTGGGCCGGCGTTACGCCGATGTCGTGGGCAGGCATGCCTCCGAGATCTTCGACCCGGAGCATTGCGCACGGTTCCTGGACACGAACCAGCAGGTCATGGAGACCGGCAAGCCCGTGCGAACCATGGAGACCGTCCTCGTCCAGGGCCGTGCCCGGCATTTCGACCTGCTCAAGTTCCCGGTTCTCGGCGAGGCGGGCGAGATGGAGGCCGTGGGCGGCTGCGCCGTGGACGTCACCGAGCGCACGCTGGCCGAGCAGGAGCTCGTGCAGGCCCGCCAGAAGGCCGAAACCGCCAACCAGGCCAAGTCCCAGTTCCTGGCCAACATGAGCCACGAGCTGCGCACGCCGCTCAACGGCATCATGGGCATGCTCGATCTGCTCCTGGCGGCCGGGCCGAGGCAGCGCGAACGCAAGTACCTGGAGCTGGCCCGCGAGTCCGCCCGCGATCTGCTCGGGCTCGTGAGCGACCTCCTGGATTTGTCCTCCATGGAGCGCAAGCGTCTGGAGCTTGCCCCGCGGCCATTCGATCTGGCCGAGGCCGTGGACTCCGTGGCGCGCTTCTTCTCGGTGCGCGCCCGCCTCAAGGGGCTGGATTTCTCGGTCAGGGTCGATCCGGCCCTGTCGGGCCATTTTCTCGGCGACGAACTGCGGCTCAAGCAGGCGCTCATCAATCTCCTGGACAACGCGATCAAGTTCACCGAGCGCGGCTCGGTGAGCGTCGACGTGCGGCCTTCGACCCAAGCCGGCAGGATCGACGCGGGTGATTCCCCGACCGTCGTCCTCGCGGTCCGCGACACGGGCACCGGCATCCCCCGCGAAAAGCTCGCGGACGTTTTCAAGGGCTTCAACCTGGGCGAGGACTACCTGACCAAGCGATACGGCGGGGCCGGTCTCGGCCTGGCCATCGCCGGCCATATCGCCGAAAGGATGGGCGGGCGCATCGAGGCCCAAAGCGACCTTGGCCGGGGCAGCCTGTTCCGCCTGACCATCCCGCTCCCGCGAGCCCCGGAGCCGGCCGCCGAGGAGCCCGGGCGGCCGGTCGATCTGGGCGTCGCCGCCCAGGCCACGGTGCTCCACGCCGAGGACGAGGCCACCAACCGGCTCATGGTCCGGGTTCTTTTGCAGCGGGAGGGTCTGCGCGTGCTGGAGGCCTGCGACGGCCAGGAAGCCCTGGACCTGCTGGCCAGGGAGCGCGTGGACCTCGTGCTCATGGACATCCAGATGCCGCGCATGGACGGCCTAGAGGCCGTGGGCCGCATCCGGTCCGGCCAGGCCGGGGACGTGGCCCGGAGCCTGCCGGTGCTGGCAGTGACGGCCTACGCCACGGAGGAGGACCGCGGCCGCATCATGGCCGCGGGCATGACCGGCTTCCTGGGCAAGCCCTTCGACCGTGACGAGTTGCTGCGCGCCGTGCGGGATGCGCTGGGCTCCAAGAGGGTCGCGGATTAAAGCATTCGCTTTTGAAAATGCTCCGCACGCCATGCGTCGGCATGGCGTGTCGCCGCATGGGCGGCGGCGCAATCCGCTTGCGCCGTCAACGCCGGAGCGAGCGTCTCAAAGTCAAACGGCCCTGGACCTTTCATCGACCAGTCCGCGTGACCGTGGCAGAGACCCTGCTTCTCAGGTGCCGGCAGACCTGATCATGAATCCCTTTCCTGTAAGCCCGTGTGTAAAATTGGAAATCGACGGACATTCTTGGTCGGGAAGACTACATCGTTAATAGACTCAAAGGTCTGTTCACGGGGCCGAGCCCGCGGCGAGCCGGAGACGCGGCATGCCGGCACGAGATTTGTAAACCGTCCGGCAGGAGGATGACCATATGGAGGTATTACAGCACTATCCTGCCGCAAGCCTGATCGTGAGCGCGGCTCTGCTCATGCTGGCTCTCTACTTCGGCAGGCACCCGGCCCATGGGGCCATTTTGAGAGCCTGCCGCGTGGTGCACAACGCCCTGCGACTGAGCGCCCGCTCCGTTAAAACCGCCGAAACCCTGCTGCGACAGCGCAATCGAGATGTACTGCTGGCCCAAGGCGCGCTGGAAGTCGAAACCGAGATCGACCGCGAGTTTCAGCGCATCCAGGGGGTGGTCTCCCGCGACCTGGCTGGCTTCCCGGCCGTGCAGCGAAGCCTTGTCGAAGTGGCGACGCGCATGGAGGAAGATTACCAGGCTACCTTCGAGGTGCCGCCCACGCCTTCCGCCTGGGTCAAGGTCGTGGAGACCGTGGCCGATCTGGAGGGCTCGGCCAGGGACCGCACGACCGCCGGTGTCCTGAGTGAGATCCACAAGACCCTCAAGCGCCAGCAGCAGGAAGCCCTGGATGAATACCGCAAGCAGA
Source organism: Pseudomonadota bacterium (assembly GCA_023433925.1). Taxonomy (GTDB): domain Bacteria; phylum Desulfobacterota; class Desulfovibrionia; order Desulfovibrionales; family Desulfovibrionaceae; genus Desulfocurvibacter. The sequence goes on from JAEYTO010000058.1 coordinate 12,958, forward strand.
GCGCGCGCAGGCATGCCGCGCTGCACCGCATGGCCCCGCGCTGGCGCGAGATGTCAGGCCGCCTGCGCGACATGGACCGGGTCGCGGGCGGCCTGAACGAGCGCGCCGTGGTCATCGACCGCAAGATGGAGGAGTACGAGGAGATCCGGCGCGGGTCGGACAAGATCCTGCGCAAGTTGTCCGCCTCGTCCATGACGCAGTTCTTCATCGCCCTGACTGTGCTCATCATCGCCGTGGGCGGAGCCATCGTCAACTTCAACCTCATTGCCCTGCCCATGTCCGAAATGGTCGGCGGCGGCAGCTATATAGGGCCGTTCAAGACCTCCAACGTCGCGGCCATGGTCATCATCCTCGTGGAAACGACCATGGGCTTGTTTCTCGTGGAGTCCCTACGCATCACACGGCTTTTCCCGCTCATCACCATGATGGACGACCGCATGCGCAAGCGACTGGCCTGGACAGCCTTCGTCATCCTGCTGACCCTGGCCAGCGTCGAGTCGACCCTGGCCTTCATGCGCGACCGCATCGCCGCTGATAACGAGGCCCTGCGCCACACACTGACCGGCATGGACGGCTTGGCCCAAAACGGAGCGTATGCCTGGATTCCCACCCTAGGCCAAATGGTCCTCGGTTTCATTCTGCCGTTTTCACTAGCCTTCGTGGCTATCCCTCTGGAATCATTCGTTCACTCCGCACGCACGGTCTTCGGCATGATCGTGCTCGGCATGCTGCAGATCACGGCCTGGCTCCTTCGGGTGTTCGGCGCGTTGAGCTTGGCCTTGGGCAAGCTTCTGACGGCCTTATACGACGTGTTCATCTTCTTCCCGTTATGGATCGAATGCCGCGTGCTGATCTCCAGGCAGGTGCATGAATGTGAATTGATTGAAGAAGATGGGCAGGGCGGCAAGGATGAGGTTGCGGAAACCAGCTGGCCCGATGACGGCGCAACCAAGTCGGCGTAGGAGTGAGCCATGAGTGCACTCAGTTTCGGCTTCCGGAGCCGCGGGCGCTTTCCGGCGGCGTTCCCCGTGGTGCTGCTGCTGGCCATCCTTGCCCTGACCGGCTGCCCCGACACCACAAGCCACGCCCGGGCCGTGTACATGCTCCTGGACACTTCGGGCACCTACCGCCAGGAGTTGGAGAAGGCCCAGGCCATCGCCAGCTGGCTGCTGGCCGCGCTCCAGCCCGGAGATTCCCTGGCCGTTGGCCGCATCGACACGGCCAGCTTCAGCGAAAAGGACATCCTGGCCAAGGTGACCTTCGAGAGCAAGCCTTCCACGGCCAACGGCCAGAAGCGTGCCTTTCTGGAGACCTTGAAAAGGGCCCAGGCCCGCGCGGGAGGAAGCCCCTACACGGACATCACCGGCGGCCTGCTCCAGGCTGCGGAGTACCTGCGCGAGACCGGCGCCGGTCAGAGGACCATCCTTGTCTTCTCGGACATGGAGGAAGACATCAAGCCTGGTTACGTGCGGGACTTTCCTCTGGATCTCTCCGGCATTCGCGTGGTGGCCCTCAACGTGACCAAGCTGCGTGGCGATCAAATCGACCCGCGCAGATATGGGCAACGCCTGGAGGAGTGGCGGCGTCGAGTGGAACAGGGCGGCGGTTCCTTCCAGGTGATCAACGACCTGGAGCGCCTGGAGCGCATCCTCGAATAGCCTGTCCCGGACGGCGATGATGAACGAGGCCCCGGAGGATATCCTCCGGGGCCTCGATTTAGGGCTGAACCACCGGGAAGGCGATCGTCTTCCCGAGGATTGGCTTAGAAGTCGATGCTCAGGCCGGCCACGATCTGGGCTTCCTTGGGGTATTCCTTGCCGTCGTAGTCGAAGGTATCCGCCGAGAAGGCGCCGGCCACGTCGAAGCGGACGGCCCAGAGATTCAGGCCCAGGCCCAGGGTGTAGACGAGCCCGATGTCGTCCTCGGCCAGGTTGTTGTAGACGCCGCCGCGCAGGGCCAGGACGCGCAGGATATCCCACTCGACGCCCGCGCGGATGTACTGCGTGTCATAGCCGGGCAGCGCGGTCCGGTTCTTGATCACGTCGCAGTCCACCTCGATGGTGACCGTCTCGAAGGGAATGAAGGCCACGCCCGCCTGAAGCTGCGGCTTGACCGTCACATCGTCGAATTTCGTGGTGCTGCCGTTGTCGTTGGTGATCTTGGGGCCCTTGAACTCGGGCGAGTTGAGGTTGCGGCCCACGAGGCCGAACTGCACCCAGCGGAAGCGGGCCATGGCGCCGAGGTCCACGCCGAAGTTGACCGTCTGCTCGTACTGCTCCTCGGTCTTGCTCAGGAGATCCTCGTTGTCGTTGCCGAACACGAGCAGCTGAGTGCCGTAGACCCGCCCGACCATGAGCTTCAGGTTGCCGCCCAGGGAGAAGTGCTCGTTGAAGGCATAGCCGTAGGAGAGGGGTACCTCGGCCAGGCCGAAGCCGGTCACGGCCACGGTGGTCGTATTTTGGGAGAGGTCGCCGCCTCCTCCTCCGCCTGAACTGCTGGCGATGCTTTCAAGCGTGCTGACGAACGGGGCTATTTCGCTTTGAGTGATGCCTTCCCGCCGTGCAACGTCGTCGATGGCGGCGATGGCCTCATCGGTAAAACCAACACCATTGAGAGTAGCGATCTGCGCAGCAGTCAAGAATGAGACGTTGTTGATATTCGTATTGTACCCGTTATCGCCTGCAATTTTTTCAATATCAGCACTGATTGCGCCAACGTTCATATCCAGGCCGAGATTGCTTGTATCGACATTGGCCACCCAGGCCGCGCCCTGGCCGTAACCGCGCACGCCGAGGGCGAAGCTGCCGACCCGGAAGGCGCTGCCGCCCTGCGCCATGGCCGTGAGGCCGTTGCCTTTTTCCTGGAGCAGGTTCAGGTCGTTGGCCAGGTTGACCACGGCCCTGAGATCGTCCTCGTTCTTGATGCCGTCGTTCTGCAGCGCTCCGAGGTCCACGTCCGAGAGGTTCTGGATCACGTCGCCCAGATCCTTGTGCGCGCGGTAGCCGCCGCCGGCGTAGACGACATCCCAGCCCCAGTCCTTGCGGGCGATGTTGTTGTTGTCCGCCCGGCTGCGGGTCTCACGTTCCCTGCCTTTCTCGTCGACGATCGTTTCGGTCCGGCCGAAGAAGCCGAAGGCAGCCGGATTGTAGTACTGGGCCGAGGTGTCCACGGGCGAGGCCACGTTGGCGCCCGCCATGCCCATGGCCCTGGGACCGACGAAGAAGGTGTCCATGGCCTGGGACGCGGCGGGCAGGGCGAGGATGCCCAGAAGGGCTGTGCTGAACGCCAGTTTGGTTGCACGGAGGCCGATGTGGCGCATGGTCGACTCCAGAATGTCCATGGGTTGAATGACGCATCTCCTGAAGAGCCTGCCGGTGCACGCCTTCGGACCGTCCGATACGACACGTAGCGGGCGCTATGCGTTCAAATACTCATATATGATGGAGGCTACGTATCTCTTATCGGCACTACCGAAAGAAAGCTTTATGGCTTGAGGCGATCGAGGTTGCGAGGAAGGCGTTAGTCCATCATTGCCGGACACAGGCCACGGCATACAGACGCCGGACGGCATTCACGCCGTTTCCGTCCATGCCTCTGACAGTCTTGCCGGAACTCCAGACATGCATTGAAATTGGCGTGCCAATGCTCGCGCCGATTATATCCTGTGTTTTCGGATGACTGCGCGCAAAGGCCGGCGGGCATGCGCGTCATGCTCATGACAGGGAGGGCGGTTTCGTTTTGGGCGCGAAGAGGGTACACGGAATGGACGCGCGTCCCGCTGCGGGCGCTTATCGAGGAAGGCCATGAGCGACACGAGAGGCGAGAATATGGACTCCAGGAGCGTCCTGGTGGTGGATGACGAGCCCGGCCACAGGCTCATGGTCAGGGCCGTGCTCGCGGACAAGGGCTGGCGCGTGGCCGAGGCCGCCGACGGAGGTTCGGCGCTCGCGGCCCTGCGCTCGGGCCAGGCCGTGGACGTCGTGCTCCTGGACATGCGCCTGCCGGACATGGACGGGCTGGCCATCCTGCGCGCCGTGCGCGAGCTGCGGCCCGGCCTGCCCGTGGTCATGCTCACGGCCTTCGGAAGCGTGGGCTCGGCCGTGGAGGCCATGAAGAAGGGCGCCTACGACTATCTCACCAAGCCTGCGGACAACGACGAGCTGGAGGCCGTGCTGGACAAGGCCTGGCAGTACGGCAGGCTGCTGCGCGAGAACGAGCGGTTGCGCGGCCAGGCCAAGTCCGGCCCCGATCTCGTGGGCACGGGGCCGGCCATGCGGCGGCTGACCGAGCTGATCGAGCAGGTCGCGCCCAGCGAGGCCACGGTGCTCATCCTGGGGGAATCGGGCACGGGCAAGGAGCTTGTGGCCGAGAAGATCCACGCCTTGAGCGGCCGCAGGGACGGACCCCTGGTCAAGGTCAACTGCGCGGCCCTGCCGGCCGAGCTTCTGGAGAGCGAACTGTTCGGCTACCTGCGCGGCGCGTTCACCGGCGCCGTCAAGGACAAGCCGGGCCGTTTTCAGCTCGCGCGCGGCGGCACGCTTTTCCTTGATGAGATCGGCGAGCTGCCCTTGCCCTTGCAGCCCAAGCTCCTGCGGGCCATCCAGGAGCGCGTGGTGGAGCCCTTGGGCGCGCTGAAGCCCGTGGAGACCGACGTGCGCATCGTGGCCGCCACGAACCGCGAGCTGCGCGAGGAGGTGCGCGCGGGCCGCTTCCGCGAGGACCTCTACTTCCGGCTCAACGTCCTGGAGCTGCGCATCCCGCCCCTGCGCGAGCGGCTGGAGGACCTGCCCATCCTGGCCAGCCATCTCCTGCGCAAGCTGGGCCTCAAGAACCGCAAGGAGCTGCGCGCGGTCTCGCCCGAGTTCCTCGACGCGCTGTCACGCCACGACTGGCCCGGCAACGTGCGCGAGCTGGAGAACGTGCTGGAGCGCGCGCTAATCCTGGCCCGCGCCGATGTGCTCACGCCCGAGCTTCTGCCGCCCCAGGTCAGGGAGGCCCGCGTCGCCGGCGGCCGTACCGAACAAGCCGGACAAGCCGGACAAGCCGGGCAGGTCGCCTCATCCGTCCAGGCACGGGCCGAAAGCGGCGCGACGTCCGGCGTGGCGCCGGGCGCGGCGCCGGGCGCGTTGCTGGACGAAGCCGAGCGCCAAGCCCTGGTGCAGGCCCTGGAGGCGCACGAGGGGCATCGCGAGCGCACGGCCGAGGCCCTGGGCATCAGCCGCCGCACCCTGCAATACAAGCTCAAGAAGCACGGTCTCATCAAGCGTTGAGTTTCGCGGAGCTCCCCGGCCCGTCTTGTTTGACTGGGCAGGAGTTATGTCCTATTTTTCACATGTGGAAGGGCCGGCGGATCGCCTTGCCGGTTGCGCGGTCCGGCTTGTACGGCTACAAGGTTTCTGGCCTCGCCAGGCCTGCATCCCTGCCCACGTAAACGAATACGACTTCCCCACGGATAAAGGAGATCCCGATGGCCCAGCCCATCAAGCAAGCCGTCGACCTGTGTAAAACGATCATGCGCAACGGCTATGACGCCTACGTCGTCAACGCGGGCCTGCAACAGAGCCTGCTTGGCGGGGGGCGACCGGCCGAGGTCGATATCGCCACGGACATGCCCCTGGAGGAGCTCGCCCGGCTCTTCCCCGAGTGCAAGGCCAGCCCCGAAGGCGGAGTCACCGGCGCGCTCGCCCAGGGCGGCGCGGTTTTCCGCTTCCATGCGGGCGGCGACGAGGAGTCCGGCCATCCCGAAACGGCGGTCATCAGGATCACGCCGGGCATGGTCAGGCGCATGGAGGAGCAGGGCCTGGCCATGAATCTGGCCTGCGCCTATATCCCCAGCAAGTGCGGCTCCTACGACGGCTTCGAGGATTTCTCCTCGGGCGATCTGCGGCTGTCCGGCCTGCCCGACGAGACCCTGCGCCACAACCATCTGCTGGGCATCCGCGCCCTGCGCTACGCGGCCAACTACCAGTTGACCATCGAGCGCAACACCTGGGCCGCCATCGTGCGCAATGCCAGGCGCATCCTGGACTACGTCTCCGTGTCGGATTTCGTGGACGAGTTCCGCAAGGTCGAGGCCGAGAACATGTGGCTGTTCGTCAAGCTCCTGTTCGACTCCATGATCCTGCACGGGCTCATGCCCGAGGTCGCGGCCCTGTCCAGGGTCACCCAGACCAGGAACGACGCGAGCAGCCAGATCGAGGACGTGTTCGCGCACACGCTGGAGGTCATGCGCCGCTATCCCGAGGAGCTGCCCTACGACTGGTACGGCACCCTGGCCTGCCTGTTCCACGATGTCGGCAAGCTCTACACCGTGGAGCATTTCGACGGGAAATGGAATTTCTACCAGCACCACAGGGTCGGGGCCAAGGTCACGCGCAAGATCCTCAAGCGGCTGCGCTTCGACCCCGAGGACATCGACCTCATCTGCCATCTCGTGCGCCAGCACATGCGCTTCCACTTCATGCTCACGGACCGCGGCATCCGGCGCTTCAAAGCCCTGGACGAGTATCCGCGGCTCATCGAGATCGCCCGCGCCGACATCAAGGCCAGGGGCGGCAACTACACGTACTTCAACCACAACATGAAGTACCTGGAGCGCGCCGACGTGCCCGAGGACATGCTCGAGCCCCTGCTCAACGGCCGCGAGATCATGGAGCACACGGGCCTCAAGCCCGGCCCGGCGGTCGGCCTCATCCGCGACGCGCTCCTGAGCGCCCAGATAGCAGCCGAGGTCACGGACACGGACAGCGCCATCGCCTTCGTCAAGCACTACAAGGAACGCGAGAAGCTCGGCTGATATCAAGACGGCCGGGCACATGCGGATAAATCGAGGGCGGCCGAGGCCGCCCTTTCTTTTGGGCGGCCCGCCGATGGAGCGCGCGAGCGCAGGGGCTTCCCTCGCTGGCGGGGGCGGGGAAGTCCACGGCGGCTCTTGTACGGAGACTCCGGCGCTTTGGCGCCGTGCAAGTCAACCGGGAGGATCCGTTGCCCCGGCCAAACCCGCTTCGTCAGGGAAATGATCGATGCGGGCCGCCCTGGCCCTTGCTCCGCGGGCATCGCCCCAAACAGGCGATGTCCAATCGTGCATCCTGCACGATGGTCCCTGCTCCTCTCTATTTCATTTGCAAGCTGACAGAACGTATGCGCTTTTTTCGTCGTTTTACGCAAAAATACTTGCAATCGTGTCGCAAATAGGCTTGTATCTGCAACCATGGATCTATTATGCGTCCCATGGGGACGCTGAGGCGGATCAGGAAGGATGCATGAGCAGCATGACAGGCACGCACAAGCATGCGGACGATGATCTCTGCACGATGTCGCCGGACTACATCCAGATCACCATGGCGGTTTTCGAGCGCTTGCCCAAGCTCAGGCCGCCCTTCGCGCTACACGCCTTCCTCGACGAGGCGCTGAAGCCCGAGGAGGTCCACCGTCCGGGCGAACGCGTCACCCTTGAGCGGCACGAGTCCATGCGCAGGCTGTGCCGGCAAGGCATGCTGTTCATCTCCCGGCAGGACCACGGCCTTTACAAGGACCTGCTCGCCGAGCACCCGGACCTGCTGCCCCTGGACCCCGGCCTGAACGGCTCCGAACGGGCCGAGCTCTTTGCCAGGGCCCTGACCGCCAGGGTGCGGTCCTTCTTCGCTCAGCCCTCGCCGGCCGCCTGCGCGACCCTGCGTGACGGCGTGCTCGTGCTGACCAGCCATCTCTACGCCGACCGCGCGCACCTCGCGCCCTTCTTTGCCAACCTGGATGGCGACCACAGCCTGCCCTGGCACAGCTTCAAGGCCATGATCCTCGGCCTGGCCGCCTTCATGAAGCTCTACGAGGGCCGCTACAACCGCAGACACCTGGACGACCTGGCCTTGGGCCTGCTCCTGCACGACGCCGGCATGACGCGCATCCCCGGCTTCGTGGTCAACAAGCCTACGGCCTTGCAAATCCTCGAATTCGAGAAGGTCAAGCGCCACCCGTCCTTGAGCGTCGAGATCCTGCGCAATGCCGGCGTGCAGAGCATGGACATCCTCAACTGCGCGTCCCAGCACCACGAGCGGCTGGACGGCAGCGGCTACCCCTTGCGCATGCGCGGCGCCGAGGTCACGATCCTGGGCCGCATCGCCGCCGTGGCCGACTCGCTGGCGGCCATGACCACCGACCGGCCCCACGCCCAGGCCCGCGGCCTGGAGGACAGCCTGCACGAGCTGGCCCGCAACAGCCGTTGCTACGATTCCAAGGTGGCCAAGGCCCTGCTGGTCCACGTGCTCACCGAACTGGCCTAGCAGACTGTTTTTCAACAGGCTGCCAAGTCCTCCCCAGACAGCCGCGGGGTGCCTCCGCTCGCCTGTGCCGGTCGGATTCGGGCCGCTCTGTCACTTCCCTCCGCAAGCCGCTTGCCGTATGGAGCATCCTGCTTCTGAAGATGCTCGGCAAGCCGTGCGCCGGCATGACTTGCCGCCGCGTGGGCGTAGGCGCAATCCGCTTGCGCCGCCAACGCCGGAGCGAGCGTCTCAAGGTCAAACTGCCTCGGCGGACGTTCATCGCGCTTCCGCACGGGAGCAGGCCAACCATTCACCGGCCGCCACGGCCCGGAGCATCCCATGCGCCTTGCCCATCGCATGCAGACCGCTCAGCGTTCCTTCATCCGCGAGATACTCAAGGTCACGGCCGACCCGCGCATCATCTCCCTGGCCGGCGGGCTGCCCAGCCCGGAGCATTTCCCGTGCGAGGCCCTCAAGGCGGCCGCGAGCGCCGAGCTTTCCGAATCCGGTCCCGAGTGCCTGCAATACTCGACCACCGAGGGCCACCCCGGACTGCGCGCGTTCATCGCCAAGCGCTACGAGCGCTGGGGCCTGGGCTTTTCGGCCGAGGACATCCTCATCACCACCGGCTCACAGCAGGGCCTGGACCTGCTGGCCAAGGTCTTCATCGATGCCGGCGACACGGTGGCCGTGGAACGACCCGGCTATCTCGGGGCCATCCAGACCTTCTCCCTGTTCGAGTCGCGCTTCGCGTCCGTGGAGCTGGAGGCTGACGGCGTGGCCCTGGCGGACCTGGAGCAGGCCCTGCGCCAAGAGCGGCCCAAGCTCTACTACACCGTGCCCAACTTCCAGAATCCCTCGGGCGTGACCTTCAGCCTGGCCAAGCGTCAGGCCGTGGCCGAACTCCTGAGCGGCGAGGCCGGCCAGGGCACGTTGCTCGTGGAGGACAATCCCTACGGCGAACTGCGCTTCCTGGGCGAGGACCTGCCGCCCGTCAGGAAGTTCATGCGCCGGCCCTCGGCGCTGCTGGGCTCGTTCTCCAAGATCGTGGCTCCGGGGCTGCGCATCGGCTGGATCGCGGCGGACAGGGAGGTCATCGAGGCCTGCGTCACGGTCAAGCAGGCCGCGGACCTGCATACCTCGACCTTTGCCCAGCGCACGCTCGCGCGCTTCCTGCGCGACAACGACCTGGACGCGCACATCGCCAGGATCAGGAAGACCTACGGCGAGCGCCGCGAGGCCATGGTCGAGGCCATCCGCAGACACTTCCCGCCCCAGGCCGGATACACGGAGCCCGAGGGCGGCATGTTCCTGTGGATCACCCTGCCCGAGGGCTGCTCGTCGCTGGAATTGTTCGACCTGGCCATCAAGGAGCAGGTCGCCTTCGTGCCCGGCGTGCCCTTCCATACGGACGGCCAAGGCGGGAACACCCTGCGCCTCAACTTCTCCAACGCCACGCCGGAGCGCATCGAGGAAGGCATCGCAAGGCTCGGCAGGGCCATGCGCGGGATGCCGGGGAGCTGGAGGGGGTAGGGAACGGACCGCATCCGGCCATGCCTTTTTCGTGGCTCTTTGGCGAGTCCTAGCGTATTGGGTTCGCAGGATATTACACGAAAAGGAACCTGCATGGCTCGCGAAATAGATCTCGATTCGACCCTGAAGCCCTTGCTGCCGCTCGTTGGCGAAAGCGGAGTAAAGCGCATCGTCACATACCGCGGCTACAAGGACGGCTGGGACAAGGGCCGCGGCCGGTCGCTCCAGGCCGCATCCCTGCGTTCCCTCGTCGATCTGGCCGGCTATCTGCCCATGCTGCCCAACTTGCCCGACGTCCTGCTGACCCATGACGGCAACATTTCCCTGGTCTTCGACGACGCCGCCGGCAAGTCCGTGGAGCTGGACCTGCTGCCGGACGGCTACTACCTCTACTCGGAAGGGCTGGGCGATCTGGAGCGGGAGTTCGACAAGGGCGAAAGGAAGGATTTGCTGGCGCTGCTGAAGAAGATTGTCTGAAGAGCCTTGGGGCTTCATCGAGGACATGTTCGACTGGCGGGTTGCGGTCAGTGGGTATGCAGATGCGGAAGCTGTTCACCATCGGCTTTGCCGGCAAATCCGCCGAACAGTTCTTCTCTTCCATGCAAAGCAACCGGATCAAGCTGCTCATCGACGTACGCCTGAGCAACGAGTCTCAACTCGCGGGCTACACGAAGAAAAAGGATCTGGCCTACTTCCTGTCCGCGATATGCAGCGCGGGGTATTTGCACGCGGAGCAGTTCGCCCCCACGAAGCAGCTCATGGACGCTTACAAGGGAAAGAAGCTGTCGTGGGATGCCTATGTGCGCGAATATCTGGGAATCCTGGCCGAGCGCGACGTGAAGTCAGGCCTGGGCGGCCTTGATCTTGACCACTCCTGCCTGCTGTGCAGCGAAGCCAAGCCCACCCACTGCCACAGGCGCCTGCTCGCGGAATTCATCGCGGAAAACATCCCGGACATCCAGATCATCCATTTATAGCCCCAAGGCGAGGAAAGGGGCCGCGCCCCTCTCCCTCACAGCCCCATGGCCTTGATGACCTTCTCGGCCGGTCTTCTCTCGGGCACCGTCTTGTGCTCGATCTTGCCCTCGTTCCATTCCTTGCTCACGTACAGGGCGCAGAAGCAGGCCCCGTACTCCCGCACGTCGGGCTCGCGGTAGACGCAGGGGCAGACGATGTCCCGGTCCTCCGCGAAGGTGCCGATGGCCAGGCGGCAGGGGCAGGACATGTAGCCATAGCGCTCCTTGTTGACCAGCAGGTTCTCCAGGAGCGGCATGGTGTAGCTCATGTCCGCGTTGAACAGGTAGCCCCTGGCCTCCTGGAGAGGCTTGAGCTTCTCGTAAAGCTGCTTGGCGTCCATGAAGCTAGCCCTCCAGGGCTTCCTTGAGCTCGCCCTTGTTGAAGCCCACCAGGACCTTGTCGTCCACGAGGATGGTCGGGAAGGACATGGCGGGATTGATCTTTTTCACCTCGCTGACGGCCTTGGCGCGCTCGTCGCCGTCGAGCTTGTCCACGAACGTGCAGTCGTAGGCGATATTGTTGCTGTCCAGGTATTCCTTGGCTTTCTTGCAATGGATGCAGGTGCTCAGGGCATAGAGCGTCACCTTGGGCATGGGGTGTCCTCCGAAGTGTCGGAATTGGAAAAAACCGCAATGGGATTACTCTAATCCCCCGCGCGGCGGCGGATGTCAAGCCGCCATTCGCGCGGCCAAGACGCGCGGCCTCCGGTTTCCGGATTCCGGTCCGCCAGCCAGAGACCGGCCGGCGGCCGTGCGGGGGAGGGCGGGGCAGACTCAAGCGCGCTCCAAGAGACGCGCGGCGGACGGGCCGGGAAGCGCGGCCGGGAATCAGACTTCAAGTACACGGTAGTGGCGGCCGGTCTCGCGCTCCAGCACGAACCGGGACACGTTGTAGACCGGGATTCCGCCGGGCGTGGTGCCCTGGGGATGTCCGTGGTGGGCGTGGCCGTGGACGACGAAGTCCACGCCGCACTTGTCCAGGACTTCGGCCAGGCGCGATGTGCCCAGGAAGGGATAGAGCTCCACGGACTCGCCGGCCAGGGTCTCGCGCACGGGCGAGTAGTGCATGATGGCCACGCGGCGGGAGACGGTCATGGCGTCCAGGGCCTTCTCCAGCCGCATGGCCTCGGCCAGGCTCGTGCCCACGAAGCTCTTGAGCGCGCGTTCGCCAAAGGTCGCGATGGTGCGCGCCCCGAAGCCGCCGCAGAAGCCCTTGGTGCCCACGAAGCCCACGCCGTTGATCTCGCAGGTCTCGCAGTCGAGCACGCAGATGCCCGCGTCGCGCATCATGGCGATGAGCGCCATGGGCTTGTCGCTCTCGTGGTCGTGGTTGCCGATGACGGCCACGATGGGAATCTTCAGCGCGCGCAGGTCGGCGAGCATGACGGCCATCTCCTCGGGCCGGCCCTTGTCGGCCAGGTCTCCGGCCAGGACCAGGACCTCGGCCTCCTGCTCGACATCGGCCAGGATGGTCCGGACCAGGCCGGCCGAGTCCTCCCTGTAGTGCAGGTCGCCGATGGCCGCGATCCTCATAACGCCTCTCCCTTCTCGTTCACCAGAGGCTTGCTGGGCGACAGGTTGAGGTAGCTCCACTGCTCCTGGTCCACGGCGAAGCGGTGCGGGTCGATGGACGCGCCGAAGAAGACCGCCGGATCGCCCGGCGTCCGCCAGGTGGCGCGCACCCTGTCAAACAGCTCGATCATGAGCCCTTGCGGCAGCCAGTCGGCGTGGCCCGGATAGATGAAGTTGAACAGGAGCAGGTGCCACAGGAGGATGGTGTCGTCGCCGATCATGGTCCGCAGCCTCGGCCAGTCCAGGCGGCCCTCCTGGGAGCGGATCAGGTGGGCGATGTCCGCGCCGTCGAAGCGGTCGCTGCGGGCCACATGGACCTTGGAGGCGAAGAGTTCCTCGGGGCCGACCATGCGCGTGGACACGCCGAGGATCTCCACGGGGCGGCTGTGGACGAACCACGCATCGTCTATGCGCACGAGGTTGCTCGGCAGGCTGAAGATGAGGTCCATGTAGTAGGGACGCCGGTAGACCTTGGCCAGCCAGTGCGTGTCCGTGATCTCGGTCTCGTAGCCCGCGCCGGCCATGACGTCCAAGGACCGCTTGAGGGACTTGGGCTGGAGAAAGATGTCCATGTCCTTGGTGTCGCGCCAGATGGAGGTGTAGGCGCACAGGGCGAAGGCCCCGCTGACCACGTATGGGACGCCGGACTCGTTCATGATGCGCAGCCAGTCGGCGAAAAGCCTGGCCTGCTCCGGCTTCAGCCGCTCGGCGGCCTGGGGCAGGCTTACAGGGGCATGTGTCTCTTGGGTTGTCATGCGTCGTACCCTCGCATGGACCGGGCGATGGGCCGGTCTGGCCGGCAAGGCCGCCAGGGTAGCACGGATGGCGGGACGCGCGGAAGGGGAATGCGTCTAATGCGAAATGGCTGTTAGCGGGGGCGGGTTATTCCAGCCGCGCCTCCACGGCGGCGCGCACGGCCGCGAAGACCTCGTCCGGGCCCGGCGTGGCGTCCACGACCACCATGCGCTCGGGGTGCAGGGCGGCCAGGGTCAGGTAGCCCTCGCGCACGCGGGTGTGGAACTCCAGGTCCTCGGCCTCGAAGCGGCCCTCGGTCTGGGCCTTGTTCTCGCGCACGTTGCGTGTGAGGGCGCGGTTGAGGCCCAGGGCCGGGTCGATGTCCAGCAGGATGGTCAGGGCGGGCCACGTGCCGTTCACGGCCACGTCGTTGAGCCTGTGCAGGAGCTTGGGGTCCAGACCCCGGCCGTAGCCCTGGTAGGCCACGGTGGAGTCGGCGAAGCGGTCGCAGACCACGACACGGCCCTGGTCCAGGGCGGGCTTGATGACCGTGGACACGTGCTGGGCGCGGTCGGCCAGGTATAGGAACAGCTCGGTGTGGCCGGTCAGGTCGCGGCTCTCCATGGACAGGAGGATGCGCCGCAGCTCCGCGCCCAGGCGGCTGCCGCCCGGCTCGCGGGTCACGGTCACGGCCCTGCCGCGCTCGGAGGTGAGCCAGGAGACCAGCCGCTTGATCTGGGTGGTCTTGCCCGTGCCCTCTATCCCTTCAAAGGTAACAAACACTGCTCTGGCCCCTTGTCGTCCTTGCGCGAGCCCTTGACGCCCGGCGTGGATTTCGGACGGAACAGGTAGCGCTCCAGGGAGCGCACGAAGGGCGACCATTGGCCCTCGGCGGCCTCCTCGCCCAGGGACTCGCCGCACGTCTTGAGCTTGGCGTCGAGGTTGTCGGCGTAGTGGAGCACGATGGCCTCGGCGGTCTTGGGCCGCTTGGGCGAGCCGAACTCCAGCTCGCCGTGGTGGCTGAGGAGCAGGTGCTTGAAGTGCTCCTTGAGCGCCTCGTCCAGGTCCGAGACCTTGGCCAGGTGCGGCAGGAGCTTTTCCAGGCCGATGAAGATGTGCCCGAGCAGCCGGCCCTGGTCGGTGTAGTCGCGCACGAGCCCGGAGGTCAGCTCCCAGGCCTTGCCCAGGTCGTGAAAGGCCGCGGCCGCCAGCAGCGTCTCGCGGTCCAGCTCGGGATACAGCCCGCACAGGGCCTGGCAGATGCGGCACACGGCCAGGGTGTGCTCCAGCAGGCCGCCGGCATAGGCATGGTGGATGGCCTTGGCGCCGGGCGCGAAGAGGAGCCTGCCGCGGATGTCCGGGTCCGCGAGCACGCGCTTGCAGAACTTTTTCCATGGCGCGTGCCGCAGCTCCTGGCGCAGGAGTTCCTCCAGCTCCTCCATGAGGATCCCGGGGTCGACCTTGCTGCAGGGGATGAGCCCGCGCAGGAGCGTCTCGTCGAGCTCGTCGGCCAGCAGCTCAAGCCGCTCGATGACGATCTGGGGCTGGTCGCGGAAGACCTGCACCGCGCCCTCGGCCACCACGACCTGGCCCGCGGCCAGGCTCGGGTGCTGCTGGCTCAGGGGGCTGAACACCTTGGCCTCCAGCGAGCCGGACGAGTCCTGGAGCTTGAGCCCCCAGAACGGCCCGTTCTTGCCCTGGGCCTGCCTGGCCTCGGCAAGGACGAACACGTCGGAGACGAAATGACCGGGCTGAATATCCCGGATGAAGGTCTTCTTGGCGCGCATGGGCATTCCGGAGGTTCTCTGTCCGCGCCGGACCTTGGCCGGACCGGCTGCATGGAAAGAGAAGTGGACTGAAACGGGGCGCTTGTCAATGAAGGCGCACGCGCGGCAAGCCCGGACCCCTGGCGGTGGCTCGGAGCCCTGCTTCCTGTTTCGTGATCCGGAATCGCGGCTTTTGCTGATGGGCTGCCTTGGAAGCAGGTTATCTTTGCATCCATGCTTTCCATGATCGAGAAAAGGAGCTAGGAAAAATACTGACCGACTATGGCCTTAACGGACAGACCGACCCTCGCCAGGGCCGCTTCAGGTTCCGGGAGGTTTGCAAGGCATGGACGGACGGAGCTGGCTGCGGGTTGCGATGGACATGATCCGGGAGGCGCGCTTTCCGGTCATGCTTGCGCTCATCTGCGTCTTTACGTTCGTTGTCCATGCCGATGTCCTGCCGGTCTCGCTCATGGAGGCCCGGAACCTGATCGCCGCCCGCGAGATGCTTCAGGACGGGCACTGGCTCCTGCCGACCATGAACGGCTCGCTACGCCTGGCCAAGCCGCCACTCCCGACCTGGCTTTCGGCCGCCGCTGGCCTGCTTGCCGGCGATCCTTCCAGCCTGGCCGCCCTGAGACTGCCCGCAGCCATGGCTTCCCTGCTCATGGTGCTCGCCGTGTACGGCCTCGGCAGACGGATCCTGGACAGTCGGCGCGGGGCCTTCCTGGCGGCGGCCGTCCTGGCCACGAGCTATTTGTCCATGGCCACGGGCAGGCAGGCCACATGGGACGCCTACTGCCACAGCTTCATGCTCTTGGCCTTGTGGGCCCTGGTCACCGGCCTGGACAAGCCAGGCCAAGGCCGTGCCGTATTCGTCCTGGCCGGAAGCTGCATGGGGCTGTCGCTCATGAGCAAGGGACCGGTTTCGTTCTATGCGCTGCTTCTGCCCTTCGTGCTGGCTCGAGGGCTCGCCTCCGGCCTTGGCTTCCAGCGCCCGCGCTGGAGCCAGGCCCTTCTGACCGTGGCGGCTCTGCTCGCCGTGGCAGCTCCGTGGCCACTGCTCATGCTGGCCTCGGCCTCGGGGCAATCGGTGGCGGTGATTCAGGCGGAGGTGGGCGCCTGGGGCGCGCGCCATGTGCAGAGCGTGCTGTACTACGCCAACTTCCCGTTCATGACCGGCGTCTGGTCGCTCCTGACCCTGGGCGCCCTGGTCACGGCCTGCGCCGGCATGAGGACAGGCCAAGACGGAAGACGCCGGTTCTGCCTGCTCTGGCTGGCGCTGACTCTGGCGCTTTTGGGCCTCGTGCCGGAGAAGAAGGAGCGCTACCTGCTGCCGGCCCTGATCCCGTTGGCCATGCTCGTCGGCGATTACCTCGATTCGCTCCTGAGGGCAGCGCGGAATGGCCGGTTGCGCCGGATCGACAAGATGCTGCTGCGGCTGCACGCGGGTATTCTCGCGGCAATCTCCCTGGCGGTCCTGGTCGCCGCCGCGCTCCTGCCGTACTTCGGCCACGGTGCGGCCCGGCCCGTGACGCTGGCGGCAGTCGCGGCGGTCTACGCCACCCTGTCCGCCGTGCTCGTTTCCTCGCTGCGCCTGCTGAACGTGCAGCGCATCCTGGCGGCATCCGTGGCCCTGGTGGCCGTATTCTGGCTGTTGCCGCTTCCGCTGGCCTCGTCGGCGGGGCTGATGGGACACCGCTACAGGCCGCTCGCCGCCATTCGCAATGCGCGGGAGGTCCATGACTTGGAGCTGTACGCTTTGGGCAATATCGACGAACGCATGGTCTGGCACGCCGGCCGGCGCATCGCCCCTTGGCAGGCGGCTCCGGGCAGACCGCTCGCGCTTCCCGTGGCCGTGCTTTCCGAGACGCCGCTTGGAGATGTTCCCGAGGCTCTTTCGGGCCGCGCTTCGTCCATCCGGCCTGTCGCGGCCTACTGCGTGGATGAGCCGAGCTGCGGCCGGAAGTTGCACCTGTACATCATCGAATGAGCCCCGCGATCCGTGCGAGCACCGCATCCAGCTCTTCCGGATCGAAGGGCTTGGCCAGGTAGTCGTCCATGCCGGCGGCCAGGAACTGCTCGCGGTCGCGCGTGACGCGGATTTCCACTGACCGCGTACGGCGCCCGAACTCGTTCATGATGCGCAGCCAGTCTGCGAAAAGACTGGCCTGCTCCGGCTTCAGGCGCTCGGTGGTCTGGGGCAGGCTTGCAGGCTCGCGGGTCGTGCGCGGTCTTGCACTGTCATGCATGGAGAAGGGCCGCCTCGCGGCGGCCCCTGCCTGGCTCGGATCGATCGCTAGCGTGAACCGCGCGCGATCTCGGGCGGCCGTCCAGCCAAGCCTTCCAAGGCGGATCACTTCTTCTCGGCCTTGGTCTCCTTGTACGGCGTCGGCGCCTTGGGCGTATGCTCGTCGGTCAGCGTCTGCATATAGGCCACAATGGCGGCCTCCTCATCAAGGGTGAGCTTCAAGTCTCCGAAAATGAAGGGAGGGTTGCCCAATACCGCGCCAATCGTCGGGCTGCCGACCTGGGCGGTATCATAGGCCGGCACCGGCCAGCAGTTGTTGGCCAGAGCCTCCTTCTCCGTCTCGATGCCCTCCGGGCACTGAGTTATGCCAAAGATTCCGGCGGATTCGCCCCCGATAAGAGCCGTGTTGTAGAAATGGACGATGCTCTCCATGCTCTTGAACCAGCCGTTATGGGTGTAACTCTTTGTGAATCCTTTGCCTTTGCGCTTATCAACGTTGCGTATGGTTGGAGTCTTGAAGAATCCCCGGTGATCACAGTTCGGATTAAACCCTATGCAATTTTCAGGAATCTGGCCTGCAATGCCAGTTAGCCCAGCCAAACCAAGATCGGGATCAATAATTGAGCCATCCGCATTGTAGCCTGTGGGTATTTCCGGATTTCGCGGCGTGCCGATATTGTGGTAGCCATCGTCGGCGTAGAGCTGATCTTTCTCCTCGCCGTTGTCCACGCCGGGGTTGTCGCTGTGGCAGAATGAACAGCCTGCGTTCTTCCCTCCGGGATTCAAAGGGGAAGCGATCCCATAGAACAGATCGTGACCCAGGTTTTCCTGCTCGGTAAAGCCTACGAGCGGAAAGCCGCCTGGGGTGTCATCCACATCGATGCCTCGAATCTCTCGGGCCAAGGCCTTGTCACGTTTGGAGCTGAAGGAGTTGAGGTCCGGCGATGTCTGCCAGGCGCACACCGCCAGCATGAGCCGCTTGAAGCTGATGTCGTAGGCGCGCTCCAACTCGACATCCGGGGCAATCTCGGCCACGGGATCATCGCCGCAGTCGAGTTCAACGCCCCAGACCTGCTCATACAGCGTGGCGTATTTCGACGACGCCACATGCTGGCAAACGGCTTGGCGATCAATATTCTGCTCGACCGGATTGGGCATGGGATTCAAGGCCTGATCAGCCGTTGGCCCGAAGTAGCGGGCATAGGCCGAGACGTCTCCCGGCAGGGGGGCGCCGCTGGTGTCGTAAAAGATTTCCCGTCCAATGTGCCTTGTGGCGTTTTCCGGGAATAGCGCGGATGCATTGCCCTCCGCGCGTCCATTCCAGAAATTGCCGCCGCAGAGGCCGGGAATGCCGAAGGGGCAGTTCTTGAGAGGCGGGATCAGACTTGCATACGCATTGGCCGGCGGTTTGAGATTGCCGACGGTGTGCGGGTTGGCGCCGGTGATCGCCACCTGATGCAGGTTGATTCCGGCGATGCTTCCTGTTCCGCCGGTCGCGGGGTCATGGCACGTCACACAGGCCATGCGGGAAGGCGAGGATATCTTGTCGAAGAAGACATATTTCCCCAATAACTCTATCTTAGATAAACCAGAATCATAGTCTTGTGCATTGGCATTGGAGTAGAAAAGAATTATGAGGGTGGAGAGGGTGAAAATGCCAATGAGGATGAATTTGCCGCGCTTGATGATTGGGCATTCCGTCATGTGCTACCTCCATCATGCGTTTATATAAACTCCATTTTAGAATCCTGGCTATGGGTTGAGTATGGGTTCTATTTTAATTTATTGGTCAACATGATGAGTCATAAATAATTTATCTTAGCCGATCTTGATGTCTGGCAATGATTGTTTTTGCCGCGTAATCCAATGCCATTGGGAGTTTAGTTTAGAGCATTTGCTTTTGAAAATGCTCTGCAAGCCATGCGTCGGCATGGCTTGCCGCCGCGTGGGCCTGGGCGCAATCCGCTTGCGCCGCCAACGCCGGAGCGAGGGTCTCAAAGTCAAACTGCTCTAGAAGTTGGCGTTCCGCTTTCCGCCTGGCAGACTTTCTTTGCGAAAAACGGCTTCGTCGTCAGGCGGGATTGCACGTGGACAGGTCGGCGTGCGTGCTGGAACGATACGCCTTGCTATCAATGGTGGTCGCGGCCTCGTTCTCCCCCGGACGCGCTTGGACAGGTTCTGCTTCGGGCGCTGGGCCGATCAGGCGCCCGCCGGTCCAAACCGCGCGATCCGTGCGAGCACCGCATCCAGCTCTTCCGGATCGAAGGGCTTGGCCAGGTAGTCGTCCATGCCGGCGGCCAGGAACTGCTCGCGGTCGCCCTTGAGGGCGTGGGCGGTCAGGGCCACGATGGGAATGTCCGGATTGCCCGCCTCGCCCCGCCTGATCCGGCGCGTGGTCTCCTCGCCGTCCATGAGCGGCATGCGGATGTCCATGAGCGCGATGTCCAAGCCGCCCTCACGGAGCCGGGCCAGGGCATCCTGGCCATTGGAGGCCGTGACGACTTCGTGGCCCTTGCGCCTGAGCATCTCCACGGCCATGATGCGGTTGATCTCGTTGTCCTCGGCCAGGAGAATGCGCAGCGGCCTGACGGCCTGCTTCGCTTGGCCGGGCTGGTCCGGCCCCTCCTGGTCAGCGGCCTTGGCGACCCCGAACTCGGCCGTGAAGGAGAAGGTCGAGCCTCGGCCCGGCTCGCTTTCGACCTCGATCGTGCCGCCCATCAGCTCCGCGAGCTGTCGGGAGATGGACAGCCCGAGGCCGGTGCCGCCGTACTTGGCGTGGGCCGAACCCACCCCCTGCGCGAAGTTCTCGAAGATGTGCTCCAGCCTATCCTTGGGGATGCCGATGCCCGTATCGTGCACGATGAAGCGCAGACGCGCGCGATCCGCCGGCGTGGCGGCGTCCCGGTCGCGCGTGACGCGGATTTCCACCTGTCCCTGGTCCGTGAACTTGAGCGCGTTGCCCACGAGATTGGTCAGCACCTGCCGCAGGCGGCCCATGTCGCCCACGAGGTGGTTCGGCGCTTCTGGGTCCACGTCGAGGAAGATATTCAACCCTTTCCTGTGCGCGGTCACGCCCAGGGACTTGACGAGCGAGTCCGTGAGCTCGCGCAGGGAGAAGCCCTTGCGCTCAAGCTCCACCTTGCCGGCCTCGATCTTGGACAGATCGAGGACGTCGTTGATGATGGCCAGCAGATTCCTGCCCGATTCCTGGGCCAGCCGGAGGTACTCCACGGCATGAGCATCGGCGCAGGTCATCATGGCCAGCTCGGTCATGCCCATGATGCCGTTCATGGGCGTGCGCAGCTCGTGGCTCATGTTGGCCAGGAACTGGGACTTGGCCCGGCTCGCGGCTTCGGCCTCCTCCTTGGCCTGGCGGAGATGCTCCTCCAGCTTTTTCCGTCTCGTGATGTCCACGAGGGTCTGGATGGCGCCGATGAGCCTGCCGTCCGGGGTGCGGATGGGCGCGGCGCTCGTCAGAAGGCTCACGGGCTCGTCGCTGTCCTTGGGGTAGAGCAGGAGCTCGCCGTGGGTCACGGTCTCGCCCTGGAGCGCGCGCCAGCTCGGCAGCTCCTTCAGACTTGGAGCGCGGCCATCCGCCGTGCGTAGGCGGAAGAGCTTGATGCGCTCCGGGGCCGTCAGGCGTACGTCCTCGTTCGTGAAGCCCAGGAGCCGCTTGGCGGCCTGGTTCATGTGCGCGATGTTGTGATCCGGATCGTAGAAGAGCACGCCCTCGACCAGGGACTCCAGGGCGGCATCGAGCTCGCTGGTCCGCTGCTGCGACTCCTGCTCGGCCGCTTGGCGCTCGCGGACGGCCTCTTCGAGCCGTGCCGCCATGTCGTTGAAGGACATGGACAGGTCGCCCAGCTCGTTGCGCGTTATCGCGGGGACCCGATAGCCGAGGTCGCCTCGGGCCACGGCGTCCATGCCGCCCAGCAGGCTCGCCAGGGGAGCGGCGATGTCACGTTTCATGAATCGGGAGCTGAGGATGGAGTAGCAGGTCGCCAGGCCGAGCAGGAGGAACATGGCCACGTTTGAAATGAAGAGTATCCCGCCGATATGCTCGAAGTTGCTTTGGCTGATGTCCAGTGAGGCGGCGGCCATGGCCTCGTACTCTCTCTGGAGGAGCTCGTAGAGATGGTCGAACTCCGCCTGGGTATCCCCTCTGAAAACGCCCTGCGGACCGGCGGTCCGCGCCAGACGCAGGACTTCCGGGTGGAGCCGCAGCGCATCATCGATGAGCTGGTCGTTCTTCTCGACGAACTCCGCGTCTTCCCCGTCGTGGCCCAACTCCGCGTTGGCGGCGCGCAGCTCCATGATCAGGGCGCTCCATTCGTCCTTCAGGCTCTCGTCGAACGGGTGAGCGACCTGATACTGCGTCAAGTCCCCGAGCTTCATGGCCTTCCGCGCCATCTCGTGCGACAGCCTGCTCTCGCGGACTTCGTGGCTGAGGATCACTGTCCGCACGCCGACGACCAGGGCGATGGACAGGACCAGGAGGATGGAGATGGCCTGCGTGAGGCTGAGCAGCTTCGATATTCTCATGTGGTGTGGACCAGCCTTTGATTTGTACGATGCCGAGCCGAGTCCAGGGGCGGCCGGACAGCGAGAGAGTAAGTATGGAACCTGGGCGGGCAAGCGTGGACAAGGCAACAAGGCGAGCCGTGTGGCGTATTGGCGATGGATCTGGCCGGCATCCGCGCTGCAAGGCGTTTCGGGGCTTGGCCATGTCAGGAACGGGGCGGGCCAGGTCCGGCCGCTTCGGTCCCGGACGCCAGTCGTCGCGGCGCGGGCCTGCCCGCGATGCCCCTGAGCCTTGGTCGGGTGTTGCGGCATTATCATACTTTCATATATAGTTATTTTCTGGCACTACCGGCGTGGCGGCGCGCTCGGCCTCTTGGATCGCGAGGGCGCGGCGAATCGGGCGAAGAAGTGTCCGGGACCTCCCCAAAGGGCCTTGAATCGGCTAGAGAGGACCGATGCGAATATTATTGACCAACGACGACGGCATCCAGGCCCCCGGGCTGCGCGCGCTCTACGGTGAGCTCACGCGGGCGGGCTTCGACGTGCGCTGCGTGGCGCCCATCTCCGAGATGAGCGCCGTGGGGCACGCCATCACCTTCGCCATGCCCCTGCGGGTCAAGGAGTTCGTGGAGAACGGCTTCCGGGGCCAGGGCGTGTCCGGCACGCCGGCCGACTGCGTCAAGCTGGGCATCAGCACGCTCCTGGACGCCAAGCCCGACCTTGTGGTCTCGGGCATCAACGCCGGGGCCAACGTGGGTGTGGACATCCTCTACTCGGGCACGGTATCGGCGGCCACCGAGGGCGCGCTCATGGGCTATCCGGCCCTGGCCGTGTCCATGGACACGTTTCATCTCCGCGACCCGCGCGAGCAGGCGGCCTGGGCCGCGCGCTTCGTCGCCGGATTCGACTGGCAGGCCGTCCCCGAGCGCACCGTGCTCAACCTGAACTTCCCGGACCGGCCCGTGGCCGAGACCAAGGGCCTCAGGCTCTGCCGCCAGACCCCTGTGCCCTACGACGACTGGTACGAGCGGCGCGAGGACCCTCGCGGCCGGCCCTATTACTGGCTGGATGGACTCATACCGCCCGAGAGGCTCGACGCGGAATCGGACCGCGCCCGGCTCACCGAGGGCTGGATCACGCTCACGCCGCTGCGCTTCGATTTCACCTGCGAGCGCACGCTGGAATACCTGACGCGGAACCTGAAGGGATTCTGATCGACACCCACGCCAGCCGGCGACGCCCAAGGGATGGGACCGGGCGGCCGGCAACCAAGGAGGAAGCCATGCCTCTCGTGTCCCCGGCCGAGATGTTCAAGAAGGCCTATGCCGGCGGCTACGCCGTCGGCGCGTTCAACGTCAACAACATGGAGATCATCCAGGGCATCATGGCCGCCGGCGAGGAGGAGCGCGCGCCGCTCATCCTGCAAGTCTCGGCGGGCGCGCGGAAGTACGCGGGCCAGGACTACATCATGAAGCTCATGGAGGCCGCCGTGGCCCGCACCGATTTGCCCGTGGCCCTGCACCTGGACCATGGCCAGGACTTTCAGATCTGCAAGGAAGTCATCGACGCGGGCTTCACCTCGGTCATGATCGACGGCTCGCACCTGCCCTACGAGGAGAACGTCAAGGTCACCAAGGCCGTGGTCGAGTGCGCCCACGCCAAGGGCGTGTGGGTCGAGGGCGAGCTCGGGGTGCTGGCCGGCGTGGAGGACGAGGTGCGCGCCGAGAAGACCATCTACACCGACCCGGACCAGGCCGTGGATTTCGTCAAGCGCACGGGCTGCGACTCCCTGGCCATCGCCATCGGCACATCCCACGGCGCGTACAAGTTCAAGCAGGGCTCCAACCCGACCCTGGATTTCGAGCGGCTGGACAAGATCGGCAAGCTCCTGCCCGGCTACCCCATCGTGCTCCACGGCGCGTCCAGCGTGCCGCCCGAGTTCGTTGACATGGCCAACAAGTACGGCGGCAAGGTCGGCGGGGCCATGGGCGTGCCCGAGGACCTGCTGCGCAAGGCCGCGGGCATGGCCGTGTGCAAGATCAATATCGACACGGACATCCGCCTGGCCATGACCGCCGTGATCCGCAAGCATTTCGCCGAGAAACCCGAGGACTTCGACCCGCGCGCGTACCTCAAGCCGGCCCGCGAGGCGGTCAAGCAGATGGTCCAGCGCAAGATGCGCAACGTGCTCGGCTGCTCGGGCAAGGCCTAGCCCGCCAAGGCCCCGGCCGGTCCGCCGGGCGGGAAGGCGCGGAAGGGCGGCGGGGTTGCGCTCGCGCATGGAAACTGGTCTATACTGGGAGCTTTGATCGGCAACCTTTCACTCGGGAGAAAAGATATGGCGATCAAGATCGGACTCAACGGCTTCGGCCGCATCGGCAAGAGCCTGGCGCGCCTCATGATCCAGGACAAGGACGTGGAGCTGGTCGTGTTCAACGCGCGCAAGGACCCGTCCATTTATGCCTACACCTTCAAGTACGACTCGGTGCACGGCAACTGGAAGGGCGAGGTCAAGGCCGACAAGGACGGCATCATCGTGGACGGCAAGAAGATCCGCATGACCAGCGATGAGGCCGGCAAGTGGCAGTGGGGCAAGCTCGGCGTGGACATCGTGGTCGAGGCCACGGGCAAGTTCCGCGACCGCGAGTCCTGCCAGAAGCACCTGGACTGCGGGGCCAAGAAGGTCATCATAAGCGCGCCGGGCAAGGGTGTGGACGCGACCCTGGTCTACAACGTGAACCACCAGGGCTACGACCCCAAGACGCAGCACATCCTGTCCAGCGCCTCGTGCACGACCAACTGCCTTGCGCCCGCGGCCAAGGTGCTGCACGAGAAGTTCGTCATCAAGCAGGCGGTCATGACCACGGTGCACGCCTACACCACGAGCCAGGCCATCCTGGACAGCGCCCAGCCCAAGGACCCGCGCCGTGGCCGCGCCGCCGCGCTTAACCTCGTGCCCACGACCACGGGTGCGGCCAAGGCCATCAGCGAGGTCATCCCGGACCTCAAGGGCAAGATAGAAG
Organism: Pseudomonadota bacterium; assembly: GCA_023433925.1. Classification (GTDB taxonomy): domain Bacteria; phylum Desulfobacterota; class Desulfovibrionia; order Desulfovibrionales; family Desulfovibrionaceae; genus Desulfocurvibacter. Next base: position 37,633 of record JAEYTO010000058.1, read on the forward strand.
GCATGGCCGTGCGCGCGCCGACGCCGGTGGGCTCCCTCGTGGACCTCGCGTGCGTGGTGGAGAAGTCCACCTCCAAGGATGAGGTCAACGCGGCGCTCAAGGCCGCGGCCAACGAGACCCTGGGCTACACCGAGGAGTATATCGTGTCCTGCGACATCGTGGGCGACACGCACGGCGGCGTTGTGGACGGCCTGAGCACCATGGTCAGCGGCGGCACGCTGGTCAAGGTGCTCGTGTGGTACGACAACGAGATGGGCTTCAACCACCAGCTCCTGCGCACCATCAAGTACGTGGGCTCCAAGCTGTAGTAAATGCAGGGAAGAGCTGAGAGAGGGCAGCGCCCTCTCTCGGGCGGACTGCTGACAAACCGGTTTTTTGCGAGAGAGGCCCCTTTTTGAAAAAAGGGGCCTCTCTCGCGCTCTCTCCAACAAAAACTTTTGGTATTATTTCAGCATACTGCCGGGGCGGGGCCATATACGCCGCACCGCCCCGCAAACGGCCCTGGTCACGGCTGGAAGGTGCCCGTCTTCCGCTCTGGGCACTTGCCGGCAAGCTCCAGGCCGTAGTCGGTGTAAAACTCCTCGTAGCTGTCCAGCGTGTTGCAATCGGTCAGTTGGATTTGGAGGTCGCCGAAGCCGGCGCTGGCCCACTCCCTATAGATGGGGGACAGCTCCGGTAGTTGAACCTCGCTGACGTCCGGCGGAAGGATCCAGCGCCAACTCGTGCTGGCCGTGGCTGTTCCCCCGCTCAAGGTCATTTCCTGCATGTCGATTTCGGTCGTCCCGCTCGCGATCCAGGCTATCCGGCCGTTGCTGGAAATCGTATTGACGATGTCGGCCACGTCAAAGTCCGGCAAGGCCAGGAAGGCGGTTCCCGGCACTTCGGCCGCGGGGTAGAAGCGTTCGACCGTCAATTGGTAGCCATCGGCATCCTGCACCGCGCTCAGCCCGACGGACTCGGAGGGGAAGACCGAGGGAATGGTCAGTGTACCGCTCGTATGCCCGGGCGAGGTCAATGAGCCGATCCGCCGCGGGGCAAGGATGCCCCCCTTGCGCAGGAGCATGAGCGTGACCTGCTGCGCGGAGCCGCCCTGGATGATGTAATCCAGTGGGCTTG
>JAEYTO010000040.1 GCA_023433925.1 Pseudomonadota bacterium
ATCCGCGTCCGCTCCGGCGTTTGGTTATGCCCTTGGGAGGTTCGACAAGAAATCTGCTCGTGAAGGCGGAGGTCCGGCAATAGTGCAGGACAGCACAGAGCCATTTGCACATGAAATGCGGGTTCCAAGGGCCGTCTTATCAAGAGCGGGCCTTGGTGGGTGGGGTCTGGGGAGGGCAAAGCCCTCCCCAGTCATATTCTTCTTCGCGCTACGCGCCCTGGTTGCGCTTGCCGCTCAGGCTGGTGATCTCGATGCGCGCGACCATGGTCCTGGCGATGACCGAGGCCGGAAGCTCGTGCGGGCCGGGCGCGTAGTGCTCCATGAACCTGGCCAGGGCCAGGGCCTTGTCCTCGCCCGTCTCCATGACCTCGACCCGCCCCTCGCCCACGAGGCTCACGTAGAGCGTGGTCCAGTCGCAGCCGTCCGCCGCCGGCTTGAGCTCCTCGGACAGGAGGATGCTGAAGGCCACGCAAGGGTTCGCGCGCAGGATGGATGCCTTGCGGCCAGCGCTCGCCCCGTGGATGTAGAGCGCGCCGTTCTGGTAAGCGTAGTTCACGGGCACCACGTAGGGCGCTCCTCCTGTCGAGGGATCGCACATGGCCAGGTGGCAGACGCGGCCCTGTCGCAGCAGGGCCTCCAGATCGGCCTTGTCCTTGATTTCGCGGTCTTTTCTGCGCATGGCTACCTGAAGAACCTGTCGCACAGGCTGCGGCACAGGCGGTTGAGGGTGGGCAAGTGCTCGTCGGCCAGGCGGATGATGGTCTCGGCGTCCTGGACCGTGGGGCCTGGAATGATCGCGCCAAGGCCGGTCCCGGCATCGGAAATGGTCCGCTTGAGGCTGTCGCGGGTGGCCTCCAGGTGGAATTGCAGGCCCAGAATCTGCTCGCCCAGGGCAAAGGCCTGCGGGCAGGACTCGCTCTCGGCCAGGAGCACGGCATGGCGCGGCAGCTCGAAGGTGTCCTGATGCCGCTGGAGGACGATGAGTTCGCGTGGGAATTCCGCCAGATAGCGCATGCACGCGGCATAGGGCGTCAGCCTCACGGGCAGCCAGCCCACTTCCGGCGTGCGCGCGCGGCCCACGCTGGCCCCCAGGGCGCGGGCCATGAGCTGCGCGCCCAGGCCCAGGCCGAGCACGTGCCGGCCCTGGGCCATGGCCTTGGCGATGTGCTCCATTTCAGGCCCCAGCCAGGGATATTTGGAACTCTGGCCCACGGCCATGGGTCCGCCCAGGACCACGAGCGCGTCGTAGTCGCGTGGCGAGGGCAGGGGCTCTCCGGCGTGCAGCCGCGTGCGGCCCAGGTCCAGGCCCTTGCCGGCGGCCCATTCCTCCACGCCGGCCCCGCCGTCGCAAGGGGCGTGCTCGATGAAGTGCAAGCGCATGGTCACTCCGGAACAAGGTCAGCGGCCGGCGGCCGCGAGCATGGGCATTGCGGGCTTGGCGGAGCTTCGCCCGGCATGGCCGTGTCTTGCTATACGCTCAAGGCGTGGCGAGGGAAAGGCCGCCTGTCCGGGCGGTCCGTTGACGATCTCGAGTCGATTTGCAACCGCCCGGATCCTTCATCAGTGGGCGCTTTGGGTCGGGCCTTCATGCCGGGGCATTGTTCCGCGCGACCATGGCCACGCGATGAGGCTGTGGAAATCGCGGGTCCAGGAGATCATTCCCTGGCAGGTGGAGTTCGGGGAGGGTGACGCCCTCCCCGATTGTCGGCGGGCTAGATGTTGGCCTTGATGGGCTGGCCCGATCCGACCACGCGCTTTCCGTCCGAGCCCCCGCCGAAAACGCGCGGCTGGACCTGTTTCATGATCTCCCGAGCCTCACGGGAGTGGGGATTGATCCCCAGCGCCGACTGGGCGGCGTCGAAGGCGTCGTCCCACTTGCGCATCTTCTGGGCCAGTTGGGCCCAGCGCACGTAGATGCGCTCGCTTCCGCCGAAAATCTTGAAGGCCTCCTTGACGAAGTGCTCGGCCTTTTCCAGCTCGCCCAGGATCTCCAGGGAGTTGATCAAATACGTATAGGGCCGCGAGTCGCGGTTATCCTGCCTTATGGCCGCCTCGAAGAACTCCAGCGCTTCCTGGGCCAGGCCGGCCTTGAACAGCCGCTGGCCGATGTCCTGGTGAATGCCGGGCTCGTCCGAGAACAGCTCCTGGGCCCTGCGCAGCACCTTGCGCCCTTCGATCATGTTCTTCTCGTCCAGGAGCTTTTGGCCCTGGAGCAGGTAGCGGTCGATCTCGTTCTTGCGCTTGCGCAGCTTTTCGAGCTCGGCTTTCTCGATGGCCTCGTTGATGGTCTTGAGCACCTTGGATAGAATGGCGTGCAGCGAGCGTTCCTGGCCCTTCTTGTACGTCAGGCCCCTGGGGAATATGTTGCGCATTTCTTCCATGGCCGAGAGCAGGCGCAGCACCTCGCCCAAAAGTATCTCGATCTCGAACCTCTCCCGGCCAAAGATGTTGTTGGTCTTCATGAGCTGATCGAGCGCATCCAGCAGGCACTGCATGGTCCTGATGGAGTCGAACTTGTTCACGTAGGCCTTGGCGCGATTGATGTGACGGATTACTTCCTTGGATTCTTCGCTCATGTACGGCTCCGTGAAGGCGTGGAAGACGCACTCTCGCGGTTTCCCGGTCGAGACGGCAAGCGTCCCCTCCGCGCGCGTGAGTGAAAGACCCAGACCCTGCCGCCCGGGCGGGCGCGGCAACGCTGGTTCAGGCCGATCTGGTGACGTACCCTCTTTGACTTGAATACCCGGAGCATGTCAACCTATCATTCATGGAAGTCAAGCGCTTGCGCGCGATTTTTCGTGGACAGCCAAGCGGCTTTTGATAGCATCCCGGCATATCCAGACGATCCGCATAGCCAAGGAGGTGGCGGACATGACTCGGGTGCGCATCTTCGGCAAGGCCGGCTGACCTTACACCGACAAGGCCAGGTCGGCCTACGGCGCCAAGGCGGAGTATCACGACGTGCAGAAGGACCAGGGCAGGCTCGCCGAGATGCTCGGGCTCTCGGGCGGGCAGCGCCGGGTGCCGGTCATCCAGGAGGACGGCAAGATCACCGTGGGCTTCGGCGGAGGCTCGTGAGGGGTCTAGCCCGCCCGCGTGCCGGGCGGTGTCGCGCGGCCGCTCCGTCGAACGGGGCGGCCGCTTCGTTTCCGGCGGCCCGCGCCGTCCGTCCCCGGTTGCCTCCGGGGCGAGGAGAGGGTACAACTCCGATCCTGTCTTGAGCGAATCAACGCAAGGAGAGCCTCATGCCGGGGAAGCAGGCCATGCCTCAAGGCCGACGCTGTCAGGCCCAGCGCGCGGCGCTCTTCGCCGCGCTCCTCACGGTCTTGGACAGCGGCCCGGCCGCGGCGGACGCGGCCCTCGGCCTGCTTGAGCGCGAGCTGCGCACTCCTTACGACGACCTGTCCGAGAAATTCGCCAGCCTGCGCGCGCCCCAGGCCAGCCGCGAGGATCGGCTTTACGGGGCCATGCTCCTGTACCTGTGCCTCGGCGAACCCCGCGTCTGGCATTCGGCCGTGTGGGTCGGCCCGGACATGGGCGGCGAGGACATGCAGGTCTGTCTGCGCCTGGCCGGCGAGCTGGCCGCGCCGGAGCTTGTGGCTGGCCTGGCCGAGGAGCTTTCCCTGGTCGTCAAAGGCCTGGACCCTGCGGCAAGCGTCGATGGCCTCGCCGAAGCAGACGGCCAGGCCAGGTTCCTTTTGCGGCCCTGAGGCGATCCTGTTATCCAGACTCATCCCCGGGGCGTGTTCCGCCCCTTGCTCTTGAGCGGAGGAATTGAAGCGATGCATCTGCGCCTTATGGCCATCGTGGCGATGGTTCTCCTGTGCTTTCCCGCGACACTGCGCTCCCAGCAGCCTCAGAGCTTCGCCGTGGCGCAGTTCGAAGTCCACGGACCTGACAAGTACGCCTATCTGGGCCCCGGCATCCAATCCATGCTCGCCTCGCGGCTGACCTGGGCCGGCAAACTGGAGCCCATGGACTCGGCCGCGCTCAGGCGCGCCCTGCCGGGCCCCGTGACCTCGGCGGGCCAGGCCGACCAGTCCCTCCAGGCCCTGGCCGCCGACTACCTTGTCTGGGGCAGCACGACCATTCTGGGCGACAACGCGAGCCTGGACGTGAACGTCACGGGCCGCGACGGCCGTTCCCTGACCAAGCAGGCCAGCATGCCCCTGGCGGAGCTCATTCCGAGCCTGGAGGCCATGGCCCGGGAGATCAACACGACGCTCTTCGAGCGGCCGGCGGAAACCGAGGCAAAGGCCGGGCCGGGCGCCCGCGCGACGAACATCGCCGCTGGGCCGGCCGGCCAGGACAAGGCCAACCCCCTCTTCAAATACGAGTCCTCGAACAGCGACGCGGGGGTCTGGCGCAGCCGCAGCTATCCCTTCAGCGCCGAGTTCATGGACGTGGGCGACGTTGACGGCGATGGCCGCATGGAGGTGGTCCTGGCCGAGCAGGGCCGCATGCACCTCATGCGCATCGAGGGCGGCGAGCTCAAGCCACTGGAGAGCCTGGCTCTGCCCAGGCGCGATCTCGTCCTGGCCATGAGCCTTTGCGACATCGACAACGACGGCAAGGAGGAGGCGGTCTTCTCGGCCTGGCACAGCGACAGACCCCTATCCTTCGTGGTCGGCCTGCGCGACGGCAGGCTGGCCGTGGTCCGGGACAACATCAAGCTGCACCTGGGCGTCATGCGCATTCCGCCGCTGTACCGCAAAGCCCTCGTCTGCCAATCCAAGGGCACGTCGGAGATTTTCGACCGCGCGGGAGTCTTCACCGTCAGCCTGAGCGAGTCCAACCCGCGCATCGGGGTCAAGCTGCTCACTCCCGCCAAGGCCAATCTCTTCAACATGACCTACCTGCCCCAGGGCGACGGCTACATGCTCGCCGTCATCGACGACGAGGAGCGGGTCAGGGTCTACAACGCCACCGGCACTCAGCAGTCCAGGAGCGACGAGACCTGGAACGGCACGAGCCTGGGCCTGGAGCACGATCCCATGGCCGTGCAGGGCATGGGCAAGACGCGCGAGGTCAACCGCGAGCAGTGGTTCTACTACGCGCCCATGCCCATGGCCACGCTGGACTCCGACGGCGACGGCCAGCACGAACTCCTGGCCAACCTGAACATCTCCGTGGCCGCGCAGTTCTTCCAGCGCTACCGCTCCTTCTCCCAGGGCGAGCTCCACGCTCTCAAGTGGGACGGCGTGGGCCTGACGACCCTGTGGAAGACGCCCAGGATCAAGGGCACGGTCACGGCCTACCGCGTGGCCGACGCCGACAACAGCGGCGGTCCGGATCTGTGCGTGCTCGTGGTGGCCTCCCAGGGCATGAGCGCCGCCCGCAGCCTGCTCATTGTCTACGACCTGAGCCAATAGAAGCCTGGCCCGGCCTTTCGCCGGGCCAGGCCGGGATACCGGCCGTGCTCCTGCTCTACATCGCGCAGATAGTCAACTCCGGGCTGGCCCTGGGAGCGGTCTACGGGCTCATGGCCCTGGGCTTCGCGCTCATCTACAATTCGAGCCGGCTCATCAACTTCGCCCAGGGCGAGCTGCTCCTCCTGGGCGGCCTGGGCCTGTTCAGCATGACCCAGGCCATGGAGCTGAACCCGCTGCTGGCACTCGGGGCCGCCTCAGTGTGGGGCTTCCTCCTGGGCCGCTTCCTGCACGCCACGACCCTGGGCCTGGCCATGTCCCAGAGCCCTCTGAGGCAGCTCATGCTCACCGTGGCCGCCAGCCTGGCCTGGCAGGGCGTGGCCATCCTCGTGTGGGGCAAGAAGCCGCTCATGCTGGTCCAGCTCCTGCCGCTGCCCGACGTGCGCCTGGGGCCCCTGTACCTCGGCCGCGACACGGCCACGGCCCTGGCCGTGGCCCTGGCCAGCGGCGCGGCCCTGTCCTTCTTCCTCAAGCGCACCCGCCGCGGCCGGGCCATCCGCGCCGTGTCCATGAGCCAGCTCGCCGCGCGGCTGCAAGGCGTCAATCCCGCGGCCAGCCACGCCCTGGCCTTCGCCCTGGCCGGCGTGCTGGCCTGTCTGGCGGGCATGGCCGTGGGCCCGCAGACCATGCTGCGCTACGACATGGGCCTGGGCCTGGGGCTCAAGGGCTTCGTGGCCGCCACCCTGGGCGGCTACGCCTCCCTGCCGAAGGTCTTCCTGGGCGGGCTGGGACTGGGCCTCCTGGAGGCCGCCCTGGTGCTGCTCGTCTCGGCGGAGCTCAAGGAGGCCCTGAGCTTCAGCCTGCTCATCGGCCTGCTCCTGCTCATGCCCATGTCCGGACACACGGAGCGGGCTTGACCATGACCATATCATCCATGCTGTTCCGCCTGCCCGCCAAGGCCGCGCGCTCCGACAAGGCCGGCATTCCGGGGCTTTCGCGCAGTCTCCTGCTCCTGCTGGTCCTGGCCGCCCTCGGGCCGATCTTGCCGGATTACGAGCTGCTCGGCCTGAACCAGCACCTGCTGCTGGCCCTGAACGTGCTTGCGCTTAACTTCTGCCTGGGGCTCGGCGGTCAGGCCTCCCTGGCCCAGGGAGCCTTCTGCGGTCTGGGCGCCTACTTGTCGGTGCTGGCCCATCAAGCCTGGCCCGACGCCACTCCCGTCATCCTGGTCGGAGTCGCGCTGGCCACCTGGACCCTGGGCTTCGGCCTGAGCTACCCCCTGGAGAAGCTCGGCGAAGGCTTTCTGGCCATGGCCACCCTGGGCCTGTCGCTCATCTTCACCAACCTGGCCGTGAGCCTGGCCTCCATCACCGGAGGCCCGGATGGCATGCTCGTGAGCACGCCGCTGTCCTTCTTCGGCCAGGCCAGCCTGCGCGGCGACCTGAGCCATTACTATCTTTTCCTGACCCTGCTCGGCCTCGGGCTGTACCTCTTCCTGGCCCTGCGCCACAGCCGCCTGGGGCGGGCCCTGCTGGCCTGCAAGTCCGACCCCATGGCCGCGGCAGCCTGCGGCATCCGCCGCCCGGCCGCGCGCTCCCTGGCCTTCGGCCTTGGCGCGGCCCTGTCGGCTCTGGCCGGCGCGGCGTACGCCCCCTACGGCGGCTTCATCTCGCCCAGTGAGTTCGACCTGGAGCTGTCCCTCAAGACTCTGCTCTACCTCGTTATCGGCGGGGCCGGGAATCCGGTGCGACCCATCCTGGCCGTGCTCGCCCTGGAGGCGTTGCTCGGCCACGCTCACTTCCTCGGCGAGGCCCGCACCCTGTTCCACGGCCTGCTCCTGGGCGCGGCCCTGCTGGCCCCCGAGGCCTGGAAACGGCTGCGCGCTCGCCGGGCCAGGGCCGAAGCCGCCGCCTAGGACAACCGGCAGATGAACCGGGAAGTGCTTTGCCCTCCCCAGACCCCATCCACCAGGGGCCGTGGGCCCCTAGCCCCCGTATTTGTTGGCGAATTGATTCGGGGGTCCCGCCAGGGCCATTCCTGGCGAGCCGGCGCTTGCTGTCCGGACCTGCTTGCATCCGCGCGGAAATCCCAGGGCTTGGACGTGATCATGGGCTCATGGCCTTGGGGCAGGCCGGCTGACATGCCGCGCCTCTCTCGGCAATGCGGCCCACGGCTGCTTGCGGACGGGCATGGCTGCGGGTAGTCTCGACGCGATAGAGGATGGCGGCATGGCCCAACGCAAGATCATACCATTGCGGGACAGGGAGCTGACCCGCGACAAGCTCGTGCGGGCCGCGGGCCAGGTCTTGGCCCGCGAAGGCTTCGCGGGGCTCACGGAAGAGAAGGTCTGCGCCCAGGCCGGCGTGGAGCGCCGCCTGCTCTACAGGTATTTCCACGGGCTCAAGGGGCTGCTTGCAGCCTTCCGGTGCAGCCCGGACTTTTGGCCGACGTCGGCGGAGCTCGTGGGCGAGGACAGCGAAGCCCTGCGGCGGCTGCCGCCGGACGAGTTCATGGCCGAGTTCTTCAAGCGCTACATGCGGGCCATACGCCGCAGGCCCCTGACCCTGGAGATCCTGTCCTGGGAAGCGCGGGAGCGCAATGCCTACACGCGCGTGCTTGAGCTGGGCCGCGAGCGCACGGCCCTGGAGTTCTTCGAGCACATGGAGCAGGACCCGCCCGAGGACGTCGATCTCTCGGTCCTGGTGGCCCTGGTGGCCGGCGCCGTGCACTTCCTCACCGTGCGCTCACGGGTCGGGGACTTCTTCGGCGGGCTGGACCTGCGCGCCGAGGAGGACTGGCGGCGCGTGGAGCGGGCCATCGAGGACCTGTTTCGCCGCAGCCTGGCCCGGTCCTGAGCCGACCTTACCCGCCTAGATTCCCCGCGTAAGGCTCCACTGGCCGCCCGCGTCACGACAAGCCGAGCCCGTGAAGGTCTGGCCGGTCCCTTGATCCGGGGTCATGCTCAGCTCGAAGTCGCGGCAGCGCCGGTCGCCCGTGGCCGTGTACTCGCCGGGAGTGAGCGCGTAATCGCGGCCCTTGTCGAAATTGCGCCAGCGCATGGCCTCGCCCGGCGCGTTGCGCTCCAGACCGTGGTTGACGGCCTTGAGGTCCGTGAGGTCCGCCTCGGCTTGCAGCCAGTCGCGCATGGCCTCCGAGAGTTGCGCCGACGAGGGCACGACCAGGGCGTCGCCCTCGGTGACCGCCTTGCCCGGAGGCGGACCACGCCGGATGTCGCCGGGCGAGCCCTGGACCCAGGCCCCGCCGCCTCCGCTTCCTCCGCCAATGCCCACGCCGATGCCCGCCGTGCTGGCGGAGCAGGCGGCCAGTCCCGCGAGCGCCACTGACACGATGAGGACGTTCGTTCGTCGCATGCCGCATCCCCCCTTTGCTCCACAGGCCAAGCTAGCCGCCTTGCCCGTTATGGGCAATGGCGCGCGGCGATAATGCTGCTCGCGAAATGGGGGCGGGAACCCGGCGCGGGCGGGCTTACGAGGTACGCCGTGCGGTCATCGACGGGAACAGGCTCGCCTCGGTGTGCGGCAGGAACAGGGCCGCGGTGTACTCGTCCATGTACTCGCGGTGGGTCATGAGCTCCACGTAGGTTGTGCGCCGGGCCAGCTCCAACTGCTGGCGGCGCTTGCCGCGCGAGAGCAGCGCCAGCCGCGCGCCGGCCAGGCTCGCGTTGCCCGCGTAGCGGAACTTGGCGCGCTCGATGTCGGGCAGCAGGCCGATGGTCACGGCGTCCTGCACATCCAGGAAGCGGCCGAAGCCGCCGGCGATGACGAAGGCGGACACGTCCCCGAAGTCAAGGCCCACGGTGGACAGGAGCAGGCGGGTCGCGCTGAAGATGGCCGCCTTGGCGCGGATGACGTTCTCCAGGTCGGTCTCGCTCAGGCACACGTCGCGCTCGGCCCCATCGGCTTGGCGCGCGAGCACGTACCTGGCCCGCCTGCCGTCGGCCTCGATGGCCGGGCAGGGCCTTGATCGGTCCAGCCGTCCGGCCTGGTCGAGCCAGCCCGTGCGGAACAGCCCGGCCATGAGCGAGATGACGCCCGAGCCGCAGATGCCGCGCGCCGGCGCGTCGCCGATGGTCGAAAAGGTCGCCAGGCCGGTCGCGGCATCGACGTGCACGCGCTCCACGGCCCCGGCCATGGCCGGCATGCCGCAATCCAGGCCCGCGCCCTCGAAGGCCGGGCCGGCCGAGCAGGCGCAGGCCATGAGGAACTCGCGGTTGCCCACGGCCAGCTCGCCGTTGGTGCCGATGTCCAAAAAGAGCGTGATGTCTTCGGAGTCGCCGGCCAGCTCGGTGCAGGTCAGGCCGGACATGATGTCCCCGCCCACATAGCTGCCCACGGCTGGTGACAGGAACACGCGAGCCGTGGGCAGGATGTCCAGGCCGACCTCGCGGGCCTCCAGGATAGGGACCTCGCGCAATGTCGGCGTGTAGGGCTCCAGGCGGATATGCTCGGGCGGCAGGCCGAGCAGCAGGTGGGTCATGGTCGTGTTGCCGGCCATGGCCGCGCAGGCGATGCGCGCGGGATCGATCTCGCGCGTCGCGCAGCACTCGCGCGCGAGGCCGTTGATCGTGCCGAGGACGAGCGCGCGCAGCTCTTCCAGCCGCTCGGGAGTGCGGGCGTAGTTGATGCGGCCGATGACGTCCAGGCCGCGCGAGGTCTGGGCGTTGAAGCCCGAGCGTGTCTCCAGCACCGACCCGGCGCGCAGGTCGATGAGCTGCACGGCCACTGAGGTCGTGCCGATGTCCACGGCCAGGCCCATGTGACGCCAGGTCGTGTCGCCAGGCTCGACGTCTGCGATATGCAGGCCGTCGTCCTCGGTGGAGAGGGTCACGGTCACGCGGCCGGACTCGGCGCGGAGAGTCTGGGCCAGCGTGCGCAGAAGCGGCAGGGGCAAATCCGAGAGAGGGCTCTGCCCTCTCTCGGGCTCTCTCCCGCCAGGGGGATAATCCCCCTGGACCCCTGTTTGGG
>JAEYTO010000088.1 GCA_023433925.1 Pseudomonadota bacterium
CGGCGGCCAAGGGGGCGCGGCCCCCTTGGAACCCCGCTTTTCAACTGCGTTATCCCGGCAATATGCCGAAATAATAATCAAAAGTTTTTGGTGGAGAGAGCGCGAGAGAGGCCCCTTTTTTCAAAAAGGGGTCTCTCTCGCAAAAACTGGTTTGTCAGCAGTCTGAAGGCCAAGGGACCGGGCAGATACCCATCCGCGAAGCACTCGCGCATGGGCAGTTCCCGGCCTTGTCGCAGGGGCCATGCCAGCCTTCGTGACGGGAGGCCGGAATCCGGCAAGGCCTCCCAGGTCCTTCAAGACACAACCGGCGCCCGGCGGCAAGCCGGGTCGCCGGCGCACGAGCCCCTGCCCGCCTCCGCGCCGCCCGCTTGTCCCAGGCGGCATTCTGGGCTACGCCTTGGCATTCCTAACTTCGTCACGCCAACCGGGACAGCCATGCGCGCAGCACGCCTCGCCCTGGCCTTGGGCCTCCTGCTCAGCCTGCTGCCGGCGCAGGCCAAGGCCGCTGAAGATTCTCCCTTCGACGGGTTCTACCTGGGGCTGGGCGGGGGCGCGGGGCTCATGAGCGTGGAGGCGTCCGGCGAACGAGGCGGCGGAACCAAAGAGGGCCAGGCCTGGCAGGCCTCGGTCTTCTTCGGCAGCATGGCCCGCCTGGGACCCGCGCGCCTGGGAGTCGAGTTCGAGCTGGCCGCGCAGCCCCTGCGCGTGGACCTGGGCCAAGGCGAGCGGCTCTCCCTGGACGGTTTCTGGGGCGCGCGCGCCCTCATCGGCGCGACCCCCTGGCCCACGACCCTCGTCTATCTCGCGCCTGGGGCCCGCTTCACCACCTTTCGCCACGAGCGCGAGAACTTCAAGGCCGGCAACGGCGACTCGCGGCTGGCCCACGGCCTGTCCCTTGGCGCGGGCCTGGAGCAGGTCCTGGCCCATGGCCTGCTGCTCCGGCTGGAGCTTTGCGTCACCCGTTGGAGCGACCTGGAAGTGCGCTACCTGGATGAGAATTACGACAGCTCCCGGCTGATCCTGGAGCCCACGTCCTACGGGGCCGCGCTGGCCCTGGCCTACGACTTCTGATCCGCCGCGATGGGGCTCGGTCCTTGGCCCACGGCCGTGGCCGCGTCACGGCCGGCCGCGGACAATGTCCGTTCCGGGTCTTGCCCCGCGCCGCCATTCGGCCCGTTGACAAAGCTTCTGGTTTGGGGTCTGAAGTCCTTTTCACACATTCGTGAAACCCCCGAGCACGTCCCCAAGGAGCGCACCATGGCCAGAAAATCCCTCGCCCTCTTACTCGCCGCCACGCTTGTCGCCCTGGCAGCGCTGCCATCCATCTCGCAGGCCGCCGAGCAGAAGAAGCTCAAGGTGGCCTTCGCCCTGCTCTGGACCATCGACGACCAGGGCTGGACCACCGCCCACTACCAGGGCATCGAGCACCTGAAGCAGAAGCTCGGCGACAAGATCGAGATCTCCTACACCGAAAAGGTCCGCGCCCCGGACGCCGAGCGCGTGTTCCGCTCCTACGCCCAGCAGGGCTATGACATCATTTTCGGCACGACCTTCGAGCACATGGACCCCCTGTTGCGCGTGGCCAAGGATTTCCCCGACATCAAGTTCGAGCACTGCTCGGGCTACAAGACCGCGCCGAACATGGGCAATTACATGGGCCGCATGGAGCAGGGCGAGTACCTGGCCGGCTACATGGCCGGCCTCATGGGCTTCAAGAACGTGGGCACCGTGGCCAGCCAGCCCATCCCCGAGCCCATTCGCGGCATCAACGCCTTCACCCTGGGCATGCTGCGCGGCCTCGGGGAGGCCCACCACGGCCACAACCCCAAGGCGGTCAACACCGTGGCCTGGCTCAATTCCTGGCGCGACCCCATCAACGAGACCACCCTGGCCGAGACCCTGGCCGCCCGCGGCCATGACCTCATCCGCCAGATGGCCGACACGCCCGACAGCGCCCTGGCCGCCTGCAACGCCGGCAAGCCGGCCGTCGGCTACGGCACGGACTCCTCAAAATTCGGCGCCTCGTGCACCCTGGTCTCCACGGTCTGGAACTGGGGCCCCTACTACGTCAAGACCGTGCAGTCGGTTCTCGACGGCACCTGGAAGCCCCGCGAGTACTTCGGCGGCTTCGAGGACGGCGTCATCGGCCTGAGCGAGTTCCATTCGAGCGTGCCCGCCGAGGTGCGCAAGCGCGTGCTCGCCGAGAAGGCCAGGATGGAGAAGGGCCAGGACAACTCCTTTGCCGGCCCCATCAAGGACCAGTCCGGCAAGGTCGTCATCCCGGCCGGCAAGAAGGCCACGGACCAGGAGCTGCTGACCATGCAGTGGTTCGTGGAGGGCGTCAGCGGGACCATCCCGAAGTAGACCACGCCGGGCAAGCCCCGGTGTGGCAACGCAAATCGCGGGGGGCCGGGGGAGATCATCTCCCCCGGCCGCCGGAGGCGCTCTTCCTCCGCCGCATGGCGCGAATCGAAGCGGGGCGCCGCCCCCAACACCGGGAGAGCGCAGCCTGTCCCTCCCGGCCTAAATTTTCCGAGGGAACCTCTATGGATGTGCTCGGGGCCTTGGAATCGGGCGACAAGTACCAGCTCAAGGTTGACGGCCTGCCCTACGCCGTGGGCATCCCCAAGGTGCGCATTCCGGGCAAGGGCGGCACGGGCAAGGTGCTGACCATCGCCTCCTTCAATCTCGTGGGCCAGGTGCGGCTCAACGCCGACCTGGGCCGGCTGCTGGCGCGCAAGATCCGCTCGGTGATCCCGGACATGGCCGGCCTGGCCGTGCTCACGGTGGTCGAGAAGGCGCTCATGCTCACGCAGGTCGCGGCCATGGAGCTTGGCCTGGAGGCCGTGGCCGTGGCCTACAACCGGGTCAAGCCGCACATGGAAGCCGAGCGCAGGCCGACCATCCAGGTCGGGGCCGACTCGGTGACCAGCGGGAGCAAGTTCCTGGCCCTGTACGAGCGCGACCTGAACCTGCTCGCCGCTGCCGAGTCCTATATCCTCATCGACGACGTGGTCTCCACGGGCGGAACCATCCTGGCCCTGGCCGACCTGCTGGACGAGGTGCGCCGCCAGAAGGGCCTGCCGCCCGCCGACATACGCGGCATCTTCTGCGTGGCCCAGGAAGGCAAGTCCCACCCGCTCCTGCCCGCTCCGCTGCACTCCCTGGCCACCCTGCCGGAGCCGGTGGCGGGCTAGGGCCATGAGCGTATCCGCGCCGCTCCTGTCCTGCCGGGGCGTATCCAAGCGCTTCGGCGAGGTCTGGGCCAACCGGGGCGTGGACCTGGAGGTCCGCTCCGGCGAGACCCTGGCCCTGCTCGGCGAGAACGGCGCCGGCAAGTCCACGCTCATGTCCATCCTCGCCGGCCGCTACCGCCCGGACGAGGGCGAGATCCGCGTCAAGGGCGAGCCCGTGAGCTTCGCCTCGCCGGCCGACGCCCTGGCGCGCGGCATCGGCATGGTCTACCAGCGCTTCATGCTCGTGGAGCCGCTCAGCGTGGCCGAGAATCTGCTCCTGGCCGCGCGGGGCCGGGGCCGCCGCGAAACCCCCAAATCCATCCGCGCCGAAATGGCCGATCTGTCCGCGCGCTACGGCCTGGCCGTGGACCCGGGCCGCCGCGTGGCCTCCCTGTCCATGGGCGAGCGTCAGCGCGTGGAGATCATGAAGCTCCTGGTCCAGTCCGCCGAGATGCTCATCTTCGACGAGCCCACGGCCGTGCTGGCCCAGCCCGAGGTGGACGGCTTCTTCAAGGTGCTGGCGCGGCTGCGCGACGACGGCCGGGGCGTGGTCTTCATCACGCACAAGCTGGAGGAGGTCCTGGCCTCGGCCGACCGCATCGCCATCCTGCGCCGGGGCCGGATCATGGCCACGCTCGCGCCCGAGCAGGTCGAGAGCCGCCGCGAGCTGGCCCGGCTCATGGTCGGCCGCGAGTTCGTGCTCAAGGTGGACAAGCCCGAGATCGCGCCCGGTGAGCTCGTGCTGGAGGCCGCGGGCCTGCGCGGGCAGGCCGCCGCCGGACGGCCCGGCTTCGAGGACGTGGTCCTGTCCGTGCGCCGGGGCGAGATCCTGTCCATCGTGGGCGTGGCCGGCAACGGCCAGTCCGAGCTGGCCCTGGCCCTGGCCGGGCTCGCGCCCTTCGGCGCGGGCGACCTGCGCTTCCTGGGCCGCTCGTACACGCCCAGGGAATGGCTGCACACCAAGAGCAAGGTGGCCTATGTGCCCGAGGACCGCCACCATCTGGGCAGCGTGCCGTCCATGGACCTGGCCGAGAATTTCCTGCTCACCCGGCCCGAGGCAGCCGGCGGCTTCTGGCTCGACAGAAGGCGCATGACGGCCGAGGCGGAACAGGCCGTGCGCGATTTCGGCATCAGGGCTTCCTCCATGACCATGCCCGCCGGGCAGCTCTCGGGCGGCAACCTCCAGAAGCTCATCCTGGCCCGCGAGCTGGCCCGCGACCCGGCCTTGTTCATCGCCGAATCGCCCACCCAGGGCCTCGACGTGGGCGCCACCGAAGACATCTGGGCCCAGCTCATAAAGCTTCGCGAGCGCGCGGCCATCATTCTGTTCACCGGCGACCTGCGCGAGGCCCTGTCCCTGTCCGACCGCATCGCGGTCATCTTCCGCGGCCGCATCCTGGACGTGGTGAGCGCGCGCGACGCCGAGGCCGTGGCGCGCATCGGCCTGCTCATGGCCGGCTCGGACGGCACGCAACCGGCGGTCAAAGGGGAGGCCTGCTGATGTCCAACGCGCGGATCATGGAGCTCCTGCGCCTTGGCGACGCCGGTCGCCGCGCGGCGGCCACGCTCGCGGCCCTGGGACTGGCCCTGCTCACGGGCGCGCTCGTGTTCCTGGCCTACGGCGCCGATCCCCTGGCGGCCTACGCGGCCATGGCCGGGAGCGCGCTGGGCTCATGGCAGGGGCTGTCCGAGGTGGTCGTCAAGGCCATCCCGCTCACGCTCACGGGTTTGGCCGTGGCCCTGCCCGCGACCATGCTCCTGTGGAACATCGGCGCCGAGGGCCAGTTCGTGTGGGGCGCCATCGGCGCGGCCTTCGCGGCCCTGTTCCTTCCGCCCTACCTGCCCGCCCCGCTCATCCTCCCGGCGGCCGCGCTGTGCGGCGCGCTGGCCGGCGGGCTGTGGGCGCTCATCCCGGCGGCCCTGCGCGTGCGCTGGAACGTGAGCGAGATCCTGACCACGCTGCTGCTCAACTACGTGGCCATCATCGCCATGGAATGGCTCTACTACGGCCCGTGGCGCGACCCCATGGGCATGGGCTTTCCGGGCACGCCCATGTTCCCGGACGAGGCCAGCCTGCCGCGCCTGGCCGGCACGCGCATCCATTACGGAATGTTCCTGGCAGTGGCCGCCGCGCTGGCCCTGCGGGTCATGCTCGACCGCACGCGCTGGGGCTACTCGGTGCGCGTCATCGGGCGCGGGCCGGCCGCCGCGGCCTACGCCGGCCTGAACGCGGGCCGCCACACGCTGCTCGTCATGGCCCTGGCCGGCGCGCTGGCCGGGCTGGCCGGCATGGGCGAGGTGACCGGCATCCACTACGGCCTGCGCGAGGGCATCAACGTGGGCTACGGCTACGACGGCATCATCGTGGCCTGCATGGCCGGCTTCTCGCCCCTGGCCGTGCCCCTGTTCGCCCTGCTGCTCGGCGCGTTCCAGGTCGGCGGCGAGGGGCTGTCCACGGCCATGCAGCTGCCCACGGCCATCAGCCAGGTGCTCGAAGCCGCGCTCCTGCTGGGGCTGCTGGCCTCGGAGGCGGCCCTGCGCTGGCGGCCCACGCGGCGCGGCGCGGCCGTGGTCCCGTCCGTGTCCGATGCCCAGGCCGACAAGGGCGGCAAGGAGGGGCAATGATGCTCAACGATCTCGCGTTCCTCGGCCAGATCGCGGTCAAGTCCTCGGCGGGCGTGCTCTTCGCGGCCCTGGGCGAGATCGTGGCCGAGCGCAGCGGCGTGCTCAACCTGGGCGTGGAGGGCATGATGCTCATGGGCGCGCTGGCCGGCGCGGCCACGGGCATGGCCACGGGCAGCCTGGCCCTGGCCGTTCTGGCCGGCATGGCCGCCGGGCTGCTCCTGTCCGCCGTGCACGCGGCCTTCGCCGTGAGCCTGGGCGCGAACCAGACCCTGTCCGGCCTGGCCCTGGCCATTCTGGGCACGGGCCTGGCCAGCTTCCTGGGCCGGCCCATCCTGGGCGAAGTGGGCGTGCGCTTCAAGCCCTGGGCCCTGCCGCTCTTGTCCGACATCCCCTGGCTCGGCCAGGTCCTGTTCCGCCAGACCGCGCCGGTCTACCTGGGCTACCTGCTCGTGCCGCTGCTCGGCTGGCTCCTGTTCCGCTCGCGCCTGGGCCTCATGGTGCGCGCCGCCGGCGAGGACGCGGTCTCGGCCGACGCCATGGGCGTGCATGTCGCGCGCATCCGCTGGGCCTGCACCCTGTTCGGCGGAGCCATGGCCGGACTTGGCGGAGCCTACCTATCGCTGGCCTACACGCCGGGCTGGAAGGAGAACATGACCGGCGGCCAGGGCTGGATCGCCATCGCCATGGTCATCTTCGCCACCTGGCGGCCCTGGCGCGCGGCGGCCGGCGCGCTCCTGTTCGGCCTGCTCACGGCGCTCCAGTTCTTCTTCCAGGCCACGGGCGTGCAGGTCGTGCCGGTGGTCGTGCTGCGCATGCTGCCGTACCTTTTGACCATCGCCGTACTCTGTGCGGTCATGCGCCTGGGCAAGGGCCAGGGCGGCGCGCCCGCCGGCCTGGGCCTGCCTTTCAGGCGGGAGTAGCAGGCAGTGGGGGGGGGGGGGGGGGGCGGCGGCGCCCCCGCCCCCCCCCCCCC
>JAEYTO010000097.1 GCA_023433925.1 Pseudomonadota bacterium
GGCGGGGTGAGGTCTGGAGAGGGGCGGCGCCCCTCTCCAGTCTTGGCTTTCCTATGGCACGAGCGGCGCGAGGTTCAACCCCATGCGCTCGGGCAGGTCGAGCATGAGGTTGGCGTTGGCCAGGGCCTGGCCGGATGCGCCCCTGCACAGATTGTCAATGGCGGATAGGATGATGAGCCGGTTCGTGCGCGGGTCGACCACCAGGCCGATGTCGCAGAACATGGTCCCGCGCACGAAGCGCACCTCGGGCAGCGCGCCGGCCGGCAGCAGCCGCACCCAGGCCTCGCCCGCATAGTGTTTCTCGTAGGCCGCGCGCACGGCCGCCAGGTCCGCGGGCTTTTTCAGCTGCGTGTAGATCGTGGACAGGATGCCCCGGTTGATGGGCAGCAGGTGCGTGTTGAAGGACAGGCGCACGTCGCGGCCCGCGATGCGCGAAACCTCCTGCTCGATCTCGGGCGTGTGGCGGTGCTTGCCCAGGTTGTAGGCCTTGAAGGTGTCGCTGACCTCGCAGAAGAGCGTGCCCAGGCTGGCCTTGCGTCCCGCGCCGGTCGCCCCGGATTTGGCGTCGATGACGATGCCCTCGGGCTCCACGAGGCCCTCGGCCAGGGCCGGATAAAGGGCCAGGATGGCCGAGGTGGGGTAGCAGCCGGGGTTGGCCACGAGCCGCGCCGCGCGCGCCTGCTCGCGGTAAAGCTCAACCAGGCCGTAGACCGCGCCGGGCAGGAGGTCCGTGCGCGTGTGCTCGTGCTGGTACCAGGCCTGGTACACGGCCGGGTCGCGCAGCCGGAAATCGGCGGACAGGTCCACCACGCGCGCGCCGGCGTCCAGGAGTTGGCCGGCCATGTCCATGGCCGTGGCGTGCGGCACGGCCAGGAAGACGATGTCGCAGCTCGCGCAGAGGTCGGCTATGTCGGGCTGGGTCACGGTCAGGTTCGCCAGCCGCGTGCCCTGGAGGAACGGATAGAGCGAGGCCAGCGGCTTGCCCGCCTCGGCGCGGGACGTGGCCCGCACGAGCTCTAGACCCTCGTGGCCGGCCAAAAGCCGGGTCAGCTCCATGCCCGTGTAGCCGGTCACGCCCACGAGGCCGGCCCGTCTCAAAGCGCTCATGTCGGAACTCCGCACATCAACCGAAAGAGGACGTTGCCCTCTCTCGGGCTCTCTCTTGGCAGGGGGATGATCCCCCTGCACCCGCATTTTTCAGGTGGCGAAAGCAATACGTTCCGGCCCAATTGCAAACGAGGCGGGCAAGCCGCCGGCCGCTTCGCGCGAGAGGCGGCCGGAACTCCATCCACTGCGGCCAGCGTCGGCCGAGAGGGCCGGAGCTACTTGCTCTTGGCGCAATACTTCACGCGCAGCTCATAGAGGATGTCGGCCAGAAGCTTGGCCTCCTCGGGCTCCAGGCACTTGGCGGTCTTGGCCTGGAGCATGGCCAGCACGTCGATGGTGTGCTTGGCCATGTCGAGGTTGACCACTTCCTTGCCCGTTTCCGGGTCCGGCACCTCGCCCAGGTGCACGAGGCCCGAGGAGCACAGGGACAGGATGAACGTGGAGAAGGTCACTTGCGGCATGTGCACGTGGGGGCCTTGCTTGCCGCATTTGCACGTGGACGTGGCTTCGCTGGCCATGGGGGCTCCTCGTTCGCGTATCGGGCCGGCGCATGGGCCGGCGGCTGTCCGCGGGTCCCGGCCTGGCCGGGAGATGGCTGCCCGCGGCGGTTGCGGATACTGACGGACACCCTGCCATGGCGGGCATCCGGGGTTCGCAGTCTCGACGGAGCGTCCTAGCAGACTGTTTTGCAACAGACTGCTAGGGAAGTGGCGGCTCCTCCACAAGGCCCTGCTCGTAGGCGGCCAGGGCCTGCTCCAGATAGTCGGCCGATCCGCCACCCGCTCCCTGGGCTCGCAGGGCGCGGGCCAGGGCGTACAACCCGGCGGCCAGATCGGCGAAATCCACGTGGCCCATGTGGCCCATGCGGACCATGCCGTTCTTCATGTGCCCCTGCCCGCCGGCCATGACCACGCCATGCTCCTTGGCCGCCGTGGCGAGCACCTTGGGGCCGTCCACGCCCTGGGGCAGGGCCAGGGAGGTCAGGCCCCAGGTGAAGTCCTCGGCCGCGTAGAGCGGCAGGCCCAAGGCCGCGATGCCGGCGCGGGCCATGCGGGTCAAGGCCCACTGCTTGCGATATAAGGCGGGCAGTCCGGGCGTCAAGAGCAGCTCCAGGGCCACGTCCAGGCCGACCAGGAGGCTCACGGCCGACGTGAAGCGCGTCTGGTGCTTGTCGCTCGCATCGCGCTCGGCCTTGAGGTCGAAATAATAACAGCCGGGCGTGACGGTCCCGGCCTTGCGCCAGGCCTTTTCGGACAGGGCCGCGAAGGCCAGGCCCGGCGGGAGCATGAGCCCCTTCTGCGAGCCGGTCACGAGACAGTCGATCCCCCATGCATCCATGGGGCAGGGCGACACGCCCACGGCCGAGATGCCGTCGGCCACCAGGAGCGTGTCCGTGCCGCGCGTGAGCGCGGCCAGCTCGCGCACCGGGTGGAGCACGCCCGTGGAGGTCTCCGAGACCTGCACGAGCACGCCCGCGTAGCCGCCCTTGGCCTTGCCCGCCGTCAGCTCCTCGGCCACGGCAGCCGCGTCCACGGACCTGCCCCACGGGAAGGACATGCGCGTGACGACAAGGCCGCGATGCTCGGCGATCTCGACCCAGCGCTCGCCGAACTTGCCGGCCTCGGCCACGATGACCCGCTCGCCGGGCGAGAAGAGGTTGGCCACGGCCGCGGCCATTGCGCCCGAGCCCGAGGCGGACAGGGGCAGCACGGGCTGGGCCGTGCCGAACAGCGCGCGCAGCCTGGGCTGCACGCGGGCCATGACCGCCTTGAAGTCGGGCTTGCGGTGGTGAATCATATCCCTGGCCATGGCCAGGCGGACCTCCTCGGGCATGGGCGTGGGTCCGGGCGTGAGCAGGCGCATCTTGTTCAGCATGGGGACTCCTGGATCGTTCTACAAAGGGCGGAAGTACCACCGGAACCGGCGGGCGGCAAGACGGCTGTCGGTTGAGGGTTCGGAAGGCAAGACGGCGGACATGGACGCGAATCCTGATTTTACGTGCTGAAGACGCTTAGCCGTACCATGCCTTGAAATTGATTTAACCTATAAAAGGTTTCAAGATGCCTGCTTGAATTAATTGCAATATGCAGTACAAGACCGCTACACTTGCAGAGTCGAACCCGAAGGATAATCGGCTCGCCGAGTCAAGCGCAAGGAGCGTGTGATGAACAGCAGGTACCGCTGGGTTGTCGCGAGTTTGGCCTTCTATGCCCTCGGCATCGTCGCCTTCGTGTATTACGATTACACCCAGGCCAAGAACGCGGCCATCGAGAGCCTCGATCAACGTCTCCGCACGGGCGCTTCCGCAGTCTCGGCGATCCTCGGCAACAGTTATCATGCGAACACCTCGAGGCGCGGCATCTCCGAGCTCGAGTATCTCGACCTGGTGCACCGCCTGACCCGTCTGGCCGACGTCTCGGGGCTGGCCTATGTCTACAGCGTGGTGCTCAAGGGCGACGATATCTATTTCACCAGCTCCAGCGCCTCGCCGGAAGAGCTGGCGGACGAGTCCTTCTCCAAGTTCATGGACCTATATGATGACGCCAGCGAGGTTTTGAAGCAGGCCTTTGCCGGCGACGAGCCCGTATATGAAGTCTATACCGACCGCTGGGGCACCTTCCGCTCCGCTTTCGTGCCCGTGGTGACAGCGGACGGCACGCGCTACGTCGTGGGCGCGGACATAGCCGTCGACAGCGTGCGCCAGGCCACGCTCTCAAGCCTCGCGCGTTCCGCGGCCACCGGCGCCGTGTTCATGCTCCTGCTCGCGCCCCTGGGCGTGGCCTTGACCCGTCTGGCCCGGAGCGACAGGCAACTCTTGAAGGACGAGATCGAGCACAACACTCGGGAGATCACGGAGCTGAACCAGAGTCTGGAGGAGCGCATCGAGGCGGCGGTAGAGGAAGCCGACAAGGCCAGAAGGGCCACCGAGGAGGCCCGCCTGGCCAGGGAGGAGGCCGAGCGCGCCAGGAGCGAAGGCATGCTCCATGCCGCGTCCCAGATCGAGGAGGTCGTGGAGAGGCTCTCCTCGGCCTCGGAGGAGATTTCGGCCCAGGTGGAGCAATCGGGCAAGGGTACCGAGGTGCAACGCGAGCGCGCCGGCGAGACGGCCACGGCCATGGAGGAGATGAACGCCACGGTGCTCGAGGTGGCCCAGAACGCCAACAAGGCCGCGGAGGATTCCAACCAGGCCAAGAGCAAGGCCAGGGAAGGCGCGGGCATCGTGCGCCAGGCCGTGCAGGCCATCGGCTCGGTGCGCACCAAGGCCCTGAGCCTCAAGGAGAGCATGGACACCCTGGACCGGCAGGTGCAGGACATCGGCAAGGTCATGGGCGTCATCGGCGACATCGCGGACCAGACCAACCTGCTGGCCCTCAACGCGGCCATCGAGGCCGCTCGCGCCGGCGACGCCGGCCGGGGCTTCGCCGTGGTGGCCGACGAGGTGCGCAAGCTGGCCGAGAAGACCGTGCAGGCCACCAAGCAGGTCGAGCAGGCCATCAAGGCCATCCAGGATGGCGCCCGCAGCAACGCCCAGAGCGTCGATGCGGCCGCCACGGCCGTGGACGAGGCGACCGCCCTGGCCAACAGGTCTGGCCAGGCCCTGGAGGAGATCGTGGACATGGTCGAGGCCGCCTCAAGCCAGGTGCTGGCCATCGCCGCGGCCTCCCAGGAGCA
This sequence comes from Pseudomonadota bacterium, assembly GCA_023433925.1. Taxonomy (GTDB): domain Bacteria; phylum Desulfobacterota; class Desulfovibrionia; order Desulfovibrionales; family Desulfovibrionaceae; genus Desulfocurvibacter. The sequence continues at coordinate 4,780 of JAEYTO010000097.1, forward strand.
GTCGACCGCCTCCGAGGAGATCAACCGCGCCGTGGAGGAGATCAGCAGGATCTCGTCCGAAACCGCCGACGCCATGGGGCAGTCCACCAAGGCTGTGCTGGATCTGGCCGGACAGGCCCAGGAGCTGAAGGATCTGGTGCGGAGGTTGAGGGAGGGGTAGGGGCAGCGATGCTGCTCCTGGCAAGAGGCAGGCGATGCGGAGTCAGGAAGAGCTACACGCGCTGGCAGCAAGGGTCTGGAGGATGAGGAGCTAGCAAGACGCTGGCTGAATGCTCCCAATCATTTCCTTGAGGGCGGCATGCCGCGTGAGCATGCGGACAGAGAATCGGGGGAAGAGATCGCGCGACGGCTGCTTATGCGGATTGAGGATGGGGTGTTCAATTGATTCCGGCCCGATCACGCCCGATGCACATTCTCCTTCGTGGAATCCAGCGGACGCACCTGTGCCGTGATGCGCTCAACCAGCCCTTCGTCCTCCGCGATCTGGTACTCGTAGTCCGCCTGAAGCCCAAGCCACATTTCGTGTGATGTCCCGAAGAAAGCGGCCAAACGCAGGGCCGTGTCCAGCGTTATTGTGCGCTTTCCGGCGACGATCTCGTAGATCCTTTGCGGGGCGACGCCGATGCTCACGGCCAACTTGTTGGGCGAAACATTCAGGGGCTTCAAGAAATCCTCCACAAGGATCTCCCCTGGGTGGACAGGAGACATTATTCTTTCGGTCATGATTTGCTCCTAGAACAGTTTGACTTTGAGACGCTCGCTCCGGCGTTGACGGCGCAAGCGGATTGCGCCTACGCCTGCGCGGCGGCAAGCCATGCCTCGGCATGGCTTGCAGAGCATTTTCAAAAGCAAAATGCTCTAATGGTAGTCCACGATTTCAACGTCATGGGCGTCCGCGCCGTCCCAGGTAAAGCAAATGCGCCACTGGCCGTTGATGCGGATGCTCCATTGTCCCGCCCGGTTGCCTTTGAGCTGTTCCAGCCGGTTTCCGGGAGGCACACGCAGATCTTGCAAGGTCGCGGCCCGGTTCAGGAGCATCAACTTGCGCAACGCCGCGCGTTGCACCTCCAAGGACAGCCTCGACCTGGTGCGGCCCCAGACGCTGGACGCCTCCCTGCCCTTGAAGGATTTTATCATGTCTCGCGTGTAACATGCGAAACGAGACACGTCAAACGGAACCCTGGCCAGCCAAGCTTGCCGGTCGGGGGTTGGCGGCGCCTCAATGCGCATCCGCCCACGTGAACCCCACCCCCATATCCACCACCAGCGGCACGTCCAGCTCCACCACGCCCGCCATGATCTCCTTCATCCGCCCGCCCGCCTCCCTGGCGGTCTTTTCCGGCGCTTCCAGCAGCAGTTCGTCATGCACCTGCAAGATCAGCTTTCCACCAAGCTCCCGAATCCCGGCATCCTCGTGCGCGCGGATCATGGCCAATTTGATGATGTCCGCCGCGCTGCCCTGGATGCGCGTGTTGATGGCCTGGCGCACGGCCTGGCCCTTCAGGTTGTCATTTCTTGAGTGGATGTCGGGCAGCAGCCTTCTCCTGCCGAGCATGGTCACGACGAAGCCGTTGGCCTCGGCCTCGGCCACGATGCCGTCGTAGAACTCCTTGAGCTTCTTGAGCCCCGAGAAGTAGCGCTCGATGAACTCCTTGGCCTGACCGAGGGTGATGCCCAGCTCGCCGGCGAGCTTCTGCGGCCCCATGCCGTAGAGCAGGCCGAAGTTGATGGTCTTGGCCGAGCGGCGCTCGTCGGGCGTGACGAGCCCGGCGTCCTTGTCGAAGACCAGCCCGGCCGTGCGCGCGTGGATGTCCTGGCCGTGGCGGAAGGCTTCGAGCAGGGTCGGGTCCTGGGACATGTGCGCGAGCACGCGCAGCTCGATCTGCGAGTAGTCGGCGGCGGCCAGGAGATTGCCCGGCCCGGCGGTGAAGCAGGCCCGCATGCGCGCGCCCTGCGGCCCACGGATGGGGATGTTCTGGAGGTTGGGCGAGCTGGACGACAGGCGGCCCGTGGCCGTGGCCGTCTGGTTGAAGGTCGTGTGGATGCGGCCCGCTGCGTCGGCCAGCTTGGGCAGCGGCTCCAGGTAGGTCGAGCGGAGCTTGTCGAGCATGCGGAACTCGAGCACGTCGTTGACGACCGGGTGCTCGCCGCGCAGCTTCTCCAGCACCGGGTTGGCCGTGGACTGCGCGCCGCCGGGCGTCTTGCCCTTGGCCTTGAGGCCGAGACGGTCGAACAGGAGCTGCGCGAGCTGCTGGCTGGAGCGGATGTTGAACGGCAGGTCCGAATGGGAGTTGATGCGTCTGGTCAGCTCGTCGATCTTGCCGCCGACCTCGGCCAGGAAGCTCTCGAAGGCCGCCCTGTCGATGGCGATGCCGGCCTCTTCCATGGTCACGAGCACCGGGATGAGCGGGGTTTCCAGGTCGCGCAAGAGCGGCGTGAGGCTGGCGGCCTCCAGCCGGCGGGACAGGGCGCCGTGCACGGCCAGGGCGGCCAGGCCCCGGGCCTCGGGATGAACCGGCGAGGCCTCGGGATCGTGGGCCAGGGCGTCGCGCAGCCGGCCCCAGTCGTAGCCGCGCTCCTCGGGATCGAGCAGGTAGGCGGCCAGGCCCATGTCGAACCACTTGCCCAGCGGCAAACACCCCCAATCGGGCGAGGCGCGCAGCAGCGCCTTGACCGAAGGCGCGGCCACCACGTCCGCCTGTCCCAGAGCGGCGCACAGGTCGGCCACGGACCCGGTCCAGCGCAGCTCCTCGTGGCCGATGCCCAGGCGGATCTCGCCGTCAACGGCCAGGAGGCCCACCGCGCGGCCCTCGCGTCTGGGCAGAAGAAAGGCCTTGTCCGCGTCGCGCACGGGCAGAGGCGGACCGGCCTGAACCTCGGCCCCGGCAATCGCTCCGCCCGCCCCGGCCCCGAACAGGGACAACTGCGCCTCGGCCGTCCCGGCCATTGCGCCCTGTCCACCCGGCCCGCCCGATGGGGGCATGGTCGGCTCGGCGCGGCTGGGCGGCGGCAGCTCGCGCGGCAGGGAGCGGAACTCGTACTCGGCCAGGAAGTCGCGCACGCGCTGCCAGTCGGGCTCACGCCAGGCGAGGTCCGCCAGGCCCAGCGTCGGGCAGAAATCCGTGCGCAGGCGGGTCAGCTCGCGGTAGATGAAGGCGTCCTTGATGTGCTCCTCGATCTTGGCCCGCAGGGTCTTGGGCATGTCCGCCATGCGAGCCTCGATCTCCTCCAGGCCGTGGAAGTCCTGCATGATCTTAGCGGCGGTCTTGGGCCCCACGCCGGGCACGCCGGGGATGTTGTCGCTCGAATCGCCCACCAGGGCCTGGTAGTCGGGCCAGCGGCCGGGCTCCATGCCGTGCTCCTGGCGGAAGGACTCGATGGTGACGATCTTCTCGTTCTTCAGGGCCGGGTCCCAGATGACCACGCGCTCGTCCAGGCACTGGTTGAGGTCCTTGTCCGCGCCGAGGATGACCACGGGCCGCTCGGCCTTGAGCCTGCCCGCGAGGCTGGCGATGCAGTCGTCGGCCTCGCCGCCCTCGGAAACGATGAGCCGGATGCCGAGCAGCTCCACGGCCCGGCGCAAGGGCTCGCCCTGGCGGATGAGGTCCTCGGGAGTGGCCGCGCGCTGGGCCTTGTAGGGCTTGAAAGTCTCGTGGCGGAAGTTCTTGCCCGGTCCGTCGAGGACAAAGGCGACGTGCCTGGGCCGCTCCTCGCGCAGAATCTTGATGAGCAGGCGCAGGACCACGAACAGGGCGTTGGTCGGGAAGCCGTCCGAGCGGGTCATGTCCCGGAAGGCGTAGAAGCCGCGGTAGAAAAAAGCGCTGCCGTCGATGAGATAGACGGGCTCCTGGCCGAACTTGAGGCGTTCCTTGAGGCTCATGGGGCGAGTCGATCCTTTGCTGAATTTGGACGCGCGACGCCGTCCCGGCTCCGCGAAAGGCCTCGCGCCGCGCGAGCATAGTATACAAGTCTCGCCTGCAAAAAGGAAATCCTCGACTCGGCCAGGCGCCGGCGGCCCCCCCCCCCCGCCCCCCCCCAAAAACCCCCCCCG
>JAEYTO010000011.1 GCA_023433925.1 Pseudomonadota bacterium
TCTCGATCTTCGCCTCGAGCTGCTCGAGCTTCATCCGCGAGAGGGCGTTCACCGATGGACCCGAAGACGCCCGCGCGCCGCCCTTCTTCGACTCCTCCGCCGCGCCCGCCCGCCGCTTCTGCTCCGCCTCCTCCCGACGTCTCTCCGCCGCCTCCGCCCCCTTCGCCGCCGCGGCCTCCTCCTTGCGCCTCGCCTCCGCCTTCTCGTGCCAATCCGAGTAGTTCCCCAGCACCACATCCGCCGTGCGGTCCCCGTGCAGGGCGATCATGTGGTCGCACGTGGCGTCGATCAGCGCCCGGTCGTGGCTGATCAGGATCAGCGTCCCGTCGTAGCCCCCATCCATCGAGAGCGCTTCCTCCAGCCGCTCCGCCGAGGGGATATCCAGGTGGTTCGTCGGCTCGTCCAGCACCAGCACGTTCTTCGCGCTCGCCAGGAGCCCCGCCAGCACCGCCCGCGAGCGTTCGCCGCCCGAAAGCAGCCCCAGCTCCTTGAGCTGCTCATCCCCGCTGAAAAGGAACGCCCCCGCCAGGTTCCGAGCCTGCTGCTCGCTCAACAGCAGCCCCGCGTTCTCCTTCAGGATCACGTTCTGGAGATACCGGTACACCGGGAGGTCCGGATCGATTCCCTCGTGCGTCTGCCGATAGTACCCGACCTTCAGGTTCGTCCCCAGCCGCACCACCCCAGCATCGGGCTCGAGATCCTTCAGCAGGCACCGCACCAGCGTCGTCTTCCCCGCCCCGTTGGGCCCGATGATCCCCCACCGCTCCCCGCGGGCGATGCTGAAATCCAGCCCGTCGAACAGCACCTTCTCCGTGCCGTCATCGCGCAGGTACTTCTTGCTCAGCCCCCGGGCCGAGATCACCACATCGCTCGTCCGCTCGGCCTTCGGAAGCTCGAACCCGAAGACCTCCATCTCCATCGGCCGCTCGAGCGTGTTCGAGTCCTTCTCGCGGATCAGCCGCGTCTCCCGCCCCCGCGCCTGCTTGGCCCGCTGCCCGGCCTTGTACTTCCGGATGAACGCCTCTTCCTTCTTGAACTTGGTCTGCTGGGCCTGGAACGCCCGGTGCATCGTCAGCCGCCGCTCGGCGCGGATCTCCCGGAACGCCTCGTAGTTGCCCGGATAATCGATCAGCCGCCCCGCCTCCGTCTCCACGATCCGCTTCACCACGTTGTCGAGCAGATACCGGTCGTGGCTGATGAGCAGCACCGCACCCCGGAACTCCTTGGTCAGGAACTCCTCCAGCCAGATCCGCCCGTCGATATCCAGGTGATTCGTCGGCTCGTCCAGCAGCAGCACATCCGGCTCTTCCAGGAGCAGCCGAGCCAGCGCCAGCCGCCCCTTCTGCCCCCCCGAGAGCTTCCCCACCTTCAGCCCGAACTGCGCATCGCTGAACCCAAGCCCGTGCAGCACCGCCTCGATCTTGTGATCGATCGCGTACCCGCCCGCCGCCTCCACACGCTTCTCCAGCTCCCCCTGCTTCTTCAGCAGCCGCTCAACCTCCGCATCCTCCCCCCGTTCGGTGGCCGCGGCCATTTCGTCATACACCCGGTGCATCTCCCCGTGCAGCCGGTGCAGCTCCGCGAAGGCCCCCTCCGCCGCATCCCGGAGGGTCTCCTCGGGATCCAGGTTCGGGTCCTGGTGCAGATACCCCGCCTTGGCCCCACGCTGCAGGTTGATGGCCCCGGAATCGGGCTTGAAAATACCCGCCAGCGCCTTGAGCAGCGTGCTCTTCCCCGTCCCGTTCCGCCCCACGATCCCCACCCGCTCCCCGGGCTCGATGGATAGCGAGATCCCGTCCAGGATCACCCGCTCGCCGTAGTTGTGCTTCAGATTGGTCGCGGTAAGTAGTGGCATGAGCCGCGATTGTATTGGTCCCCGTGGCACGGGTCAGCCGCTCCCGGGCCTCGCTGCACGGGTCAGCCGCTCTGGGCTGGCCCGTGTTCCTGACCAGCCGAACTCCCGCCATCTTCTAATCCCCTGTATCCTGATCGCGCCGTGACGATCCCGCGCTATCAACTGGTGTGCATCGACCAGCCCAGCGGCCCATCCGCGCTCTTCGTCCGCTGGCTCGGCGCAGCCATGATGCTCGCGCTCGCACTCTACTTCCTGCTCCTGCCCCTCTTCAGCCCCCCAAAGCACGCGGCCGGCTACTGGCTGCCCTACACCTTCGGAACGATCGCCTTCATCACAGGCCTCGGCACCGCCGCCCACATCCGCGCCGGCCGCTCGCGGCGGATCACCATCGACTACAACCAGCGCACCGTCACCTTCGAAAACTTCCGCCCGGCGCGCCCGTTCACCCTGGGCATCCGCCGCGTGCCGGAACTCGTCCTCCCCTTCGACGGCATCCTCGCCGCCAAGATCCTGCGAAACTCCCGCGGGCCCGACTCGCTCTACATCGCCACAACCCGCGGCCGCATCACCCTGAACGAAACCGCGCAGAACTTCCGCGAACTCCGCCTCGCGCTCCAGGAGATCGCCGAAACTACCCCGCCGCCGCCCTTCATCTACACCCCGCAGTTCGTCTGGGTCGGCA
>JAEYTO010000054.1 GCA_023433925.1 Pseudomonadota bacterium
CCGGCGGCCGGGGAGAAGGAAAACCTTTTCTCGAAAAGGTTTTCCTTCTCCCCGGACCCCTCATCTTTTCCAAAAGCTTTTCATTGTTGCGGCAGGGCTGCTCGAAGCAGATCACCGGCCGCGTGACCGGCGGACAAGCACGCCTTATGCCGATCGGGTCACTCCGAGTCTGGGGCAGATGTCGGACAAAATGCATTTGGAGCACCTGGGCGTGCGCGCCTGGCAGATCTCCCGGCCATGCTGGACCAGGAGATGGTTGACCTCGCCCCATATGTCGCGCTCGAAGACCTCCATCAGATCCCGCTCGATGCGCTGGGGCTGGTCGGAGTCCGTAAGCCCCAGGCGGAAGGACAGCCGCTTGACGTGCGTGTCCACGGCTATGCCCTCGACAACCCCCAGCGCCGTGGACAGCACGATGTTGGCCGTCTTGCGCGCCACGCCGGGGATCTCGATCATCTCGGCCATGGTCCGGGGCAGCGTGCCGCGGAAGCGGTCCATGACCATGTTCGCCGCCGCGATGAGGTTCTTGGCCTTGTTGCGGTAGAACCCGGTCGAGCGGATGACCGATTCGAGATCGGCCAGGTCCGCATGGCGCAGCTCGGCCGGGCCGGGCCAACGCCGGAACAGCTCGGGCGTGACCATGTTCACGCGCGCGTCCGTGCACTGCGCCGCGAGCACCGTGGCCACCAGGAGCTCCCATGGGTCGACCCACTCCAGGGCCGTCCTGCCTGGATCATAGGCCGTCCTCAGCCGCTCGTGGATGATGCGGGCGCGCTCGCGCCGGGGCATGCTGCTCGCTGACATGGGATCTCCTGGATTCGACAGAGGTGGGTAGCACCGGGGCGAAGCCAAGACAAGCCCCAGGCGCTGATTGGGATTGCCACGGTCCGGGTTTTCCGATAGCGCCAGGAGAGTGCGGATTGCCTTCTCCGTGAGCGCCGTCATCATCCAAGGGAGCTTGAGGCATGAGCAACGTGATGAAATCTCTTCTGTTCCTGGGCCTGCTGGCGGTTTCGCCCGTCTTTGCCGCCGGCGAGCAATCCTCGGCCGATGGCCGGCAGGTGGTCGAGAACGTGTGCAACAGATGCCATACCCATGCCCGCATCTGCCTGAATCTGGGCCGCGACACCGGCTGGTGGACCAAGACCACGCACCGCATGATCCGCAACGGCGCGCCCATCGACACCGCCCAGGCGGACGCGGCCGCGGCCTTCCTGGCCACGCTTCAGCCGGGCTCCGAGCCCGTGTGCAAGTAGGAGCCGATATGTCCCTGGCCACCCTGTACGTAACCACGCCGAGCAAGGAAGACGCGCTGCGCATCGCCCAGGCCCTGCTGGAAAAGCGCCTGGTCGCCTGCGCCAACATTCTGGAGGGCTGCACGTCGCTCTATTGGTGGGACGGCCGGATCCAGAGCGACCAGGAGTGCGTCATGATCTGCAAGACGCGCATGACCCTGGTGACCAAGGCCGCGGCGCTCATCGAGGAGCTGCACCCCTATGACGTGCCCTGCGTGACGGCCATGCCCATCCTCAAGGCCGCCCGCAAGTATGCCGAGTGGGTCGTGGCCGAAACGGAGCAGCCCGAGAATCACATCGCTTGACGGCCGCCGCGCTTTGACCATAACTGGCCGTGGCCGTAAACTGGCGGGCGGCCGCGTCGTTTCCTTGGCGCGATCCGAAGTTCACCAAGCACATCGAGGTCCACGCATGCAGATCTTCGTCTCCGGCTCCTTGGCCTACGACCGCATCATGAGCTTCCCCGGCAGGTTCTCGGAGCATATCCTGCCGGACAAGATCCACATCCTCAACGTCTGCTTCATGGTCGACGGGCTGGACGAGCGCTTCGGAGGCACGGCCGGCAACATCGCCTACAGCCTGAACCTGCTCGACGAGAAGCCCGTCATCCTGGCCTGCGCCGGCAGGGACTTCGACAGCTACGAAAAGTGGCTGCGCCGGCAGGGGCTCTCGCTCCAGGGCATCCGCAACGTGGACACCGAGCACACGGCCGGCGCGTACATCACCACGGACAAGTCCGACAACCAGATCACGGGCTTCAATCCCGGGGCCATGAAGCACCCTTCGCGCTTCGATTTCAGCCGCGTGCCGCCCGAGGACGCCCTGGCCGTCGTGGCGCCCGGCAACCTCCAGGACATGCAGGACTACCCGCGCGCGTACCGTCAGTTGAAGATCCCTTATATTTTCGATCCGGGCCAGTCCCTGCCGGCCTTCAACGGCGAGCAGCTCAAGGACATGATCACCGGCTCGCGCATCCTCATCTCCAACGACTACGAGCTGGAGATGATCATGAAGGCCACGGGCGAGAGCCGGGACCAGCTCCTGGAGCGCGCCGAGGCCATCATCACCACGCTCGGCGAGAAGGGCTCGCTCGTGATCGAGCGCAGCGGCCGCACGACCAGCATCCCGGCGGCCAGGATCGCCAAGTGCGTGGACCCCACCGGCGCGGGCGACGCCTACCGCGCCGGGCTCGTCAAGGGCCTGGCCATGGGCTGGGAGCTGCCCAGGGCCGCCCTGGCGGCCTCCACCTGCGCGAGCTTCGCCGTGGAGTACCTGGGCACCCAGGAGCACGCCTTCAGCCTGGACGAGTTCTGGGCTCGTTTCGAGGAGAACTACGGCAAGCCCGACTGACTCCTGCCGCGAGGCGCTCGCCACGGCCGGACCGGCTTTGCCAGATCGGCCAAGGTATGCGACAATGCCCGCAAGTCCCACGACTTGCGGGCTTTCGCGTTCCGGGCCCGCCAAGCAAGGAGGCAGGCATGATCGAGCTGACGCGCGAGGCGGTGGAAGCCTACCTGCGCCAGGCCTTCGGGCCCGACGCGGCCATCATTTACCTGGGCGACCTGGGCGGCGCGGGCGAGCAGGGCATCAAGCGTTTCGGCTACGGCAAGCCCGTGCTCGTGCGCTTCACGCACCAAGGCCAGGAGCGAGCCACGGTCATGTCGGTCATGAAGGCCGACAAGTACGGCCACCAGTTCTACTGGGACCGCGCGGCCATCCTCATGTTCCAGCATGAGACCTCGGCCCGCCTGCCGCGCCACGCGCGTCCCATGGGCCTGGGCTACGTGGACGGCGACGGCGGCCTCGTGCCGGTCCGGGAGCCCAGGGAGTTCTTCATCCTCAACGAGTTCCTGCCCGGCCACGAGTACTACCGCGACCTGGAGCGCGTGCGCGAAAAAGGCCTGGCGGAGCGTGACCTGGAGCTTGCGCGGGGCTTCGCCCGCTGGCTGGCCGAGGTCCACGCGGTCAAGCGCGACGATCCGCACCTCTACTACCGGCGCATCCGCAACCTGCTCGGCTCCAGCGAGTGCATCATGGGCATGGTCGACGAGGCCTATCCCCAGGGCTACGAGCCGTTCCCCGCCCCGCGCTTCAAGGCCCTGGAGAAGCGCCTGGTGGACTGGCGCTGGCGGCTCAAGGGGTATGCCCACAGGCTGAGCGCCGTGCACGGCGACTTCCATCCCTGGAACGTGCTCGTGACCGATGGCGGCGATTTCCGCGTGCTCGACCGCAGTCGGGGCGAATGGGGCGAGCCGGCCGGCGACGTGGCCTGCATGGCCATCAACTATCTCCTCTTCGGGCTGCTGGACGCCCACGCCAAGGGCGAGGACACGGCGGGCGACGGACCGCGCGCGCGCCTGAGCGAGCCCTTCCGGCGGCTCCACCTGGCCTTTTTCGAGGCATACCTGGAGCGCACGGGCGACGCGCAGGCCTTGGAGGTCATGGCGCCCTTCTTCGTCTTCCGGGGCCTGGTCGTGGCCTCGCCCGAGTGGTATCCGGGCCACCCGCCGCACATCAGGGCCGCCCTGCTGCGCTTCGTGGAGAACGTGCTGGAGGACCGCGTGTTCGACTACCGCCGGGTGGAAGGCTATCTGGGCTAGTGAGCCCAAACGGAGAAGCCAGACATGTTCATACGCGCGCTCAGCTTTATCCTGTTCCTCCTCAAGACGATGCTTCATCCGCTGCTTCTGATCCTGGCCATTCCGGCGGGCCTGCTGGCCGGAAGCCTCCCATGGGCCGCCGGATTCGGAGTCGCGGCCGGCGTGTTGCGCATCGTCATCCACTACATGTTCGCGGACACGAAGCTGACCGTGGCGGTCATGATCATCACGCTCATCGGCGGCGCGGTGGTGGCCTGCGCCGCGCATGTCATCAGCCGGCGTCTGGCGGAGCGGGCATGAAGCCTGCTCCGCCGCTTGAGCGCCTTGCGGATGAGCTGGGAAGGGCTTTGCTCTCCCAAAACCTCACCCACAAGGGCGCGGCCCCCTCGATCCGTGCGTTTCAAAGACCGACCGCCACAGTCATGCGTGACCAGCAGGTAACGGTGTGTCGCCCGATTAGCGCGCCAAGAATGCGGAGATGGCGATGAATGGAGGCAACACCGCGCCCCACGGCTGGGCCATCTGGATCACGGGCCTGCCCGGCTGCGGCAAGTCAACCCTGGCCCGCGCCGTGCGCGATGCCTTGCTTGCGCGCGGCGTGCGGGTCGAAATCCTGGAGATGGACGCCCTGCGCAAGACCTGGTTTCCCGAGCCGACCTACAGCGCCGAGGAGCGCGACATGGCCTACGCCCTGCTCGTGGACGAGGCCGCCGCGCTGACACGGCAGGGCCGCAACGTGATCATCGACGCCACGGCCCCGGCTCTGGCCATGCGCAGGGTGGCCCGCAAGCGCATCGCCCGCTTCGCCGAGGCCTTCGTGCGCTGCTCCGTGGACACGGCCATGCGCCGCGAGGAAGCCCGTCCCGAGGGCAAGGTCATGGCCGGCCTGTACCGCAAGGCCCTGGAGCGCAAGGCCACGGGCCGGCGGTTCGAGGGCCTGGGGCTGGTGCCGGGCGTGGACGTGCCCTTCGAGGAAGACCCGGCCGCCGAGGTCGTCGTGGACGGCGAGATCGAAGGCCTGAGCCGGGCCAGGGACAAGGTGCTGGACTTCCTGGCGCGATGGCCTGGCGTCGCGTCAAGCGACACTAGCCGCTGACCCGCCAGGGTCAGCGCGCCGCCATGGGCGGCGTGGGCCAGGCAAAAATCGCCCCGGCTGCGATATAACGCCTGGCGATCTCCACATCGAACCTACAGGCGGGACGTGACATGATAATAGCTCCCGCCGTGCTCCCCGGGGGTTTACCAAGGGGAGTCCATGCCTTATATCCCGCGCATGAAATTCGCCATCCAGACCTTCGGTTGCCAGATGAACGTGGGCGACTCGCAGTGGATCGCCCGCTCATTGCGCTCGCGCGGCTGGGAGGAAGTCCCCGAGGTCCAGGCCGACGTCATTCTCGTCAACACGTGCAGCGTGCGCGACAAGCCCGAGCAGAAGGTCTACAGCCTGCTCGGCCGCCTGGCCATGATCGTGCGCGAGACAGGGGCCTTCGTGGCCGTGGGCGGCTGCGTGGCCCAGCAGATCGGCATCGGCTTCTGGAACCGCTTCCCCTTCGTGCGCCTGGTCTTCGGCTCGGACGGCGTGGCCATGGTTCCCCAGGCCCTTGAGCGCCTCATGGCCAGCCCCGGCCTGCGCACGAGCCTGCTCGACTTCACCGACGAGTACGTGGAGCGGGAGCAGGCCTTCCCCGACGAGCGCGTCGGCCCCTCGGCCTTCGTGAACATCATGCAGGGCTGCGACAACTTCTGCGCCTACTGCATCGTGCCCTACGTGCGCGGCCGCCAGAAGTCCCGTTCGAGCGGCGCGGTCCTCGCCGAGTGCGAGAGTCTGCTCGCCCGCGGGGCCAGGGAGATCACCCTGCTCGGCCAGAACGTGAACAGCTACGGCCGGGATGACGGCGGCGACGGCACGAGCTTCGCGCGGCTCCTGCGCCGCGTGGCGGCTTTGCCGGGCCTTGCGCGCCTGCGCTTCAAGACCTCCCATCCCAAGGACATAGCGCCCGAGGTCGTGGCGGCCTTCGGCGACCTCCCGAACCTCTGCCCCGCCCTGCACCTGCCGCTCCAGTCCGGCTCGGACGCCTTGCTCGCGCGCATGGGCCGCAAGTACGACCGGGCGCGCTATCTGGACATCGTGCGCGGGCTGCGCGCCGCGCGGCCGGACCTGGCCCTGACCACGGACATCATCGTCGGCTTTCCGGGCGAGACCGAGGAGGACTTCGAGGCGACCATGTCCATCCTGGAGGAGGTGCGCTTCGTCAACAGCTTCTCCTTCAAGTACTCGGACCGGCCCGGCGTCCTGGCCGCGCGGCTTACGCCCAAGGTGGACGAGGGGGTCAAGTCCGAGCGGCTGGCCCGCTACCAAGCCAGGCAGGAGGAGCTCACCGCCGAGGACCTGCGGACCCAGGTGGGCCGGCGCACCGAGGTGCTCGTGGAGGAGCCCAGCAAACGCCAGGGGGATGGCGTGGCGTCCTGGCGGGGCCATGATCCCGGCGGGCGCGTCGTGGACATCCCAGCCTCGCCGGGCGGCTCTGATTTGACAGGGGCGCTGGCTGCGGTAAGAATATCATCGGCTAGAAAACACTCCCTGCGCGGGGAGATGGAAGGTAGTCCATGATGGTGGAAATGAAGGTCTTCGGCCTCGCGGTGGACGAGAACTCCCAGGTGCCGGTGCTGGTCCTCAAGGATATGGACGAGAAAGCCGTCCTGCCCATCTGGATCGGGGCCATGGAGGCCATGGCCATCTCCCTGGCGCTCAACGACGTCAAGCTGCCCCGGCCCATGAGCCACGACCTCATGCTGTCCTGCATCGAGACCGTCGGCGCCGTGATCACGGCCGTGGAGGTGGTCAAGCTGGAGGAAGGCACCTACTACGCCGAGGTGGAGATGAGCATCGGCGAGGTGCGGCGCAGGGTTGACGCCCGCCCGAGCGACGCCATCGCCCTGGCCCTGCGAGCCAAGGCGCCCATCCGCGTGGCCCAGGCAGTGCTGGACGAGGCCTCGGTGGAAGAAACGGCCCTGGGCAAGCCCGAGCTCAAGGACGAGGACTCCGACAAGTGGACCGAAATGCTCGAAGGCTTCTCGCCCGAGGACAAGTACAAGATGTAGCCCCGGCCCAGTGAGCCGCCCCTTTATCCGTCGGCGTTCGCGATTACTCCTCGCGGTAAATGTAGTTTGGCTTTTCAACGGTTGCCGACACCGCACGCGTGGAGCATAATGATCCGCGCACAAACAGCGATACGCACAAGCGCCACACGAACATGATCGACCTGCATACACACTCCATCTTCAGCGACGGCGTGCTCATCCCCGCGGAGCTGGCCAGGCGGGCCCGCGTGGCCGGCTACCGCGCCATCGCCATCACCGACCACGTGGACGCGAGCACCCTGGGCATGGTCATCGACGGCCTCAAGAAGATGACCCGCCAGTACGGCCCGCTCATGGACATCGACATCCTCCTGGGCGTGGAGATCACCCACGTCCCGCCCGGCCTCATCCCGGACACGATCCGGGAGGCCAGGTCCCTGGGCGCGCAGATCGTGGTCGTCCACGGCGAAACCATCGTCGAGCCCGTGGCCGCCGGCACCAACCTGGCGGCCATCGAAGGCTGCTGCGACGTGCTCGCCCATCCGGGACTGCTCACGCCCCAGGAGGCAAGCCTGGCCGCCAAGCGCGGCGTTCACCTGGAGCTCACCACGCGCAAGGGCCACAGCCTGACCAACGGCCACGTGGCCGCGCTCGCCCGCGCGGCCGGCGCCCTGCTCGTCATCGACAACGACGCGCACGAGCCCGGAGACCTGGTGTCGCGGGAGATGCGCCAGCGCATCGCCCTGGGCGCGGGCCTGTCCCTGGACGAGTACCGCCGGGCCGAGGACAACTCCGCCCGCCTGCACCGGATGGTGCTGACCCGTTAACAGACTGTTGAAAAGCCGCCCTGGCTTTTTTCAACTTCGTAATGCTTGAGCAAAGCTCAAGCATTGCTCACGGATGCCGCGCGCCTGTTCACATCCGGCAGGCCATCCCGGTCCGCACAGCCTGTTTGCCAACAGGCTGTTAAGGCCGCCCGATTCCGAAACGCGGGAGCAAGGAAGCCGCCTTGTGGGAAAAGGACCTTGATGATGGAGCCTGTGCAGGCAAAGCCCTTCCCGGTGCGTCCGCACGTTGCCCTGGCCGGCGTGGCCAGGCCTGGAAGCCGGGTCCGATCGGGTTCGAGGTCCGTGGCCGGCTCCTCGCGGGCACGGCTGCGATAAGCCAAGCATGTTCGTTTTATTGGGCACGCTCTCGGCACATGCTCCGGACATGGCATGGACACAAGGATTCTAGAAAAAATAGACCAAGCCGCCGACATCTGGAGCCGGGCGGATTTCCCCGTGGCCCTGACCGGGGCGGGCATCTCGGTGCCCAGCGGCATCCCCGACTTCCGAAGCCCCGGCGGGTTGTGGTCGCGCTTCGACCCCATGAAGGTGGCCACGGACCAGGCCCTGCGCTCGAACCCTCGGGGCGTGTGGGAGTTCCTCCTGGAGGCCGTGCGCATTTTCGCGCGCGCGACTCCCAATCCTGCGCATGAGGCCCTGGCGACCATGGAGCGCGCCGGCCGCCTCAAGGCCGTGATCACCCAGAACATAGACAGCTTGCACCAGCTCGCCGGCTCCGAGCGCGTGGTGGAGTATCACGGCAGCTGCCGGTCCTTTTATTGCAATGGCTGCCGGACCGCGTATGATCCCGGGCGCGCGGCGGAACTGACCAGGGAGGACATCCCCTGGACCTGCGACCATTGCGGCGGGCTCATCCGGCCGGATGTGGTCTTTTTCGGCGAGGCCATACCCCGGCAGGCCGCGCGGGAAGGCGAAGAGCTGGTGGCAAGGTCCGACCTGGCCGTCATCGTGGGCACGAGCGGCGAGGTTGCGCCTTTCAATGCCTTTCCGTATAGAATCAAGGCCATGGGCGGCAGCGTCATCGAGATCAATCTCGGACCCACGGCCTTCGGCCGTTTGCCGGACGTGCGCATCGACGCGCCGGCCGAGATGGTTCTGCCGGAGCTCGCCGGCCGTATCGCGCGGAAGCCCGCGTGACGTTGCGCGCAATCGCGATCAAAACAACTTAACGACTACACGCGGCGTACGCCGCATGATGCGCAAGGAGTGACCCATGGACGGCTTTCTGGGAGGCATTCTCGGTGAAGCCTCGCTCGTTGGAACGGCGGTCCTGCTCATCCTGTTCCTCATGTCCATGGGGAGCTGGTTCGTGATCATCTTCAAGACGCTGACCCTGACCAAGGCCAGGCGGCGCATCGAGGAAGAGCAGCGAGCATTCGTGGACGCCCGCGACATGGCCGCGGCCATGGCGGCCCTCGGCCGCGACAGCTCCTCCAGTCTCCAGCGCATCGCCCACAACGCCGTGCGCGAGCTCAAGCGCATCGAGGCCAGCAAGATAGACGTGAAGCTCAAGGCCCGGCTGGCCAAGGACAACATGCGCCGGTCCCTGCGCCAGGCCGTGGCCTCGGAGATGACCCTCATGGACAGCCAGATGTCCTTCCTGGGTACCTGCGCCAACGCGACTCCGTACATCGGCCTGCTGGGCACGGTCTGGGGCATCATCGTGGCCTTCAGGGGCATCGCCACGCTCAAGACCGCGGCCATCTCGGCCGTGGCGCCCGGCATGGCCGAGGCCCTCATCGCCACCGCCTTCGGCCTGGCCGTGGCCATCCCCTCGACCATCGCCTACAACGCCATCCAGGGCCTGCTGTCCAAGATCGAGACCGAGCTGGTCAACTTCGCGGGCGTGTTCCTCAACCGCATCCAGCGCGAGATGCCCTGGATCGTGGCCGAGAAGGACTAGCCCGGAGGCGCCATGGAAAGCCGCACCAAACGCAGCATACCAGGCATCAACATCACCCCCCTGGTGGACGTGATGATGGTGCTTCTGTGCATCGTCTTCGTCACCGCGCCGCTCATGACCCAGGGCGTGGAGGTGGATCTGCCCAAGACCAGGACCGTCTCGGCGCTGCCCACGGACAAGGACCACCTCGTGCTGAGCATCGACAAGGACGGACGCGTGTTCATCGAGGAGTACGAGGTCAAGGTCGAGGAGCTCAAGGGCCGCCTGGAGAACCTCGTGGCCAAGCAGAAGAAGAGCCTTTACCTCAAGGCCGACTCCAGGGTGCCTTACGGAAGCGTGGTGCGCGTCATGGGCGAGATCAAGGCCGCGGGTATCGACAAGCTCGGCATGGTCGCCGAGGAGTCCGACCCCAAACCCCGGAAGCGCAAGTAGCGCCCGCGGTTATCCCATGAAGACCCTGGCGCTGACCATGTCCATCCTCCTCCACGCGACCCTGATCGGCGCGACCTTCTACATGTCGCGCGGCGCCAATGTGCGGGTCCGGCTGGACGTGCCGGTCTACAACGTGGACCTGGTCACCCTGGGGCAGCCCGCGCCCGCGCCCAAGCTCCCGCCCGCGCCCACGGAACGGCCCCAGGCCCCCGATGCCCCGGCGACGCAGGCCAAGGCGCCCGAGACCAAGCCGGCCCCCGAAGCGGCCCCGGCGATGCCCGCGCCCAAGCCCAAGCCGCCCCAGGCCACGGAGATCAGCTCCAAGGCCACGGACAAGGCCCCGCCCAAGCCGAAGCCCAAGCCCAAGGAACCCACGGCCGACGAGATCATGGCCGAGGCGCTCAAGGCCGCCAAGGCCGACGCGGCCAAGAAGCCCAAGTTGAGCGCGCGGGAGATGCTCCAACGCGAGTTGGCCGAGCTCAAGAAGGAAGTAGGCGGCGGCACGGCGGCAGGATCGAGCGCCGGGAGCGTCGGCGCGAGCACGGGCCAGATGGTCTACGCCCAGGACGTGGTGGCGCGCATCAAGCCCAACTGGCGCTATCCCCTGGCCGGCACCAACCAGAACCTCTCGGCCGTGGTGGAGCTGAAGTTGACCGCCGAGGGGACCATCAATTCCTACAGGCTCGTCAAGTCATCGGGCCGGGCCGATTTCGACGCCTCGGTGCTCAAGGCCGTGGACGAGACCGAGCGGCTCAGCGCGCCGCCCGCCAGCCTGCACACCATCCAGATCACCTTCAATCTCCAGGAACTCATGGGGTAGGAGCACAATGCCTAGCAGAATCGCAGCACTCCTGCTGGCCCTGGCCATGCTTGCCTTGGCGGCCGCCGCGCCGGCCCAGGCTCAAAGCTCGATGACCATAGACATCTTCGGTCCGGGACAGACCAGGACGAACGTCATGCTCGCCCAGCCGTTGCCCGCGGCTCCGGGCACGGCCATGCCGGCCATGACCGCGGACATGCAGGCCAAGATCCGCGAAAACCTGCGCTATCTGCCCTTCCTGCGCCAGGTCGCCGCCTCCGAGGTCATCGGCGGCGACCGCGTGGAATCTCCCAAGACGCCGGGCATCGACTTCAAGCGCTTCCAGCTCAGCCGCGTGGACCTGCTGATCACCTCGGCCTGGACGCCGGGCGCCGACGGCAAGGCCTCCGTGGCCTTCCGCGTCTACGAGACCTTCACCACGACCATGCTCTTCGGCCAGGAGTATGCCGACATCAAGCCCGCGCACATGGCCGACATCGCCGACAGCTTCTGCTCCAGGCTCATGGAGGTCCTGACCGGCAGGGTCGGCTTCTTCCAGTCGCGCCTGGCCTTCGTGCGCAAGGATCAGTCCGGCAAGGAGATCTGGGTGGCCGGCCCCACGGGCCACAATGCCCGCAAGGTCACGAGCCTGGGCGGAGTGAACACGAGCCCGGCCTGGTCCCTGGACGGCAAGCGGCTGCTGTTCACCCATGTGGCCAGGAGCCAGCACCTGCTCGGCGTCGTGGACATGGAGACCGGCAGGGTGCAGACCATCGACCTGCCCGGCTCCACGGTCATCTCGCCCACCTTCACGCCTGACGACCGGCTGGCCGTGACCCTGGACACCGGAGGCCAGCCGAGCATCCACCTGCTCAACCGCGACTGGAAGCCGGCGGGCGTCCTGGCCAAGAGCTGGGCCATCGACGTCTCCCCGAGCTTCGACCGCTCGGGCCGCAAGATGGCCTTCACCTCGGGCCGTCTGGGCAACCCGCACATCTTCCTGCTCGACGTGCCCAGCGGGCAGGTCCGGCGCGTGACCTACGAGGGCAAGTACAACACCAACCCGTCCATCAGCCCCGACGGCAGGCTCGTGGCCTTCTCGCGCGACACGCCCGAGGGACACCGCATCTTCGTGCACGACCTGCAGACAGGCGTGGAGCGCCAGATCACCTTCGGGCCGGGCTTCGACGAGGAGCCGACCTTCGGGCCCGAGGGCTACTTCATCGCCTTCTCCTCCAGCCGCGGCGGCAGCTACAAGCTCTACCTGACCACCCGCCACGGCGACGAGCCGGTCATGCTCCAGACCGGGCCCGGAGAGGCCCGCGCGCCGTCCTGGACGCGCGGCAAGGACTAGCGGAAACGATCGGCGACGGCGGAACCGGAAGAGAATCGACCACTTCCGCGCCTTTATACATGCACCATGAACGCGAAGAGAACCGCCTCTCAGGCAAAACCAAGGAGAAAGCCATGAAACTCATGACCCGCAAGACGATTGTCGTCCTGTTCGTGCTGGCTCTGCTGGCGGGCTTCGGCTGCGCCAAGAAGCAAGTCAGCTCGACGCCCGGCGAGACCGGACAGGGCCAGGCCGTGTCCACCGCGCCCGCCGACGACGAGGCCGCCCGCCGCGCCGCCGAGGAAGAAGCCTTCCGCCAGCGCGAGCTTGAGGCCGAGCAGGCCCGCCAGTCCGGGCTGGAGGACCAGCAGACCGTGCAGCAGGCCCAGCAGGCCATCGGCCAGATGGTCTTCTTCGCCTTCGACTCCTACGAGCTCGACGCCAAGTCCCGCGAGGTGCTCCAGAAGAAGGCCCAGGCCCTCAAGGTCATGGCCGACACGCGCATCGTCATCGAAGGCTACTGCGACGATCGCGGCACCGAGGAGTACAACCTGGCCCTGGGCGAGCGCCGCGCCCGCGCCACCTACGAGTTCCTCGTGCTCATGGGCGTGGCCCCCGGCCGCATGAGCATCGTCAGCTACGGCGAGGACAATCCCCTCGACCCGGCCAAGACCGAGGCCGCCTACGCCAAGAACCGCCGCTGCGAGTTCAAGGTCAACTAGCTTCAAGCCCCACTTAAGGCACGTTAAGCGCCGCGGATGCAAAAGCGTCCGCGGCGCTCTTTTTTCGAACGAACGGAAGAAGCGGATCAGCCGAAGAGCCTGGCCTCGATTGCCACCACGAGCCACAAGCAGCCGGCGGCGTACAGGCCGGCCACGGCGTCGTCGATCATGATGCCGAAGCCTTCGGGCAGGCAGCTCTCGGACCAGCACACGGGCCAGGGCTTGGCGATGTCGAAGAGCCTGAACAGGGAGAAGCCGACCAGAATCTGCCAGAATTCGAGTTGCGCGAAGGGCAGGTAGGTCACCCACTGCCCCAGGAGTTCGTCCACGACCACCGAGCCCGGGTCCTTGCGGCCGGTGACGCGCTCCACGCGGGTCGCCGCGAGACCGCCGAGCACGAAGATCGCCGCGAGGAGCGCCAGGCGGCCCACGTCGGGCAGGGGCATGAAAACGAGCGGCGCGGCCAGCGCGGCGAACAGCGCTCCGGCCGTGCCGGGAGCCTTGGGCACCAGGCCCAGCGGCCAGAGCGTGGCCAGGCTGAAGGCCGCGCGGTCGAGAATGGTCGCGGGCCGCGCCCGTGTCTCTGCCTGGAGCTTGGCGCCGTCGGCCATGCCCTACTCCGCTATCCCAGCCGGGGCCACTGCGCCCAGCCGCTCCAGGGCGGCAACGACCTCGGCCACGGGCAGCCCGACCATAAAGTTATTTCCGGAATACTTTATAATCGGTTCTCTTATTATCAACACGATGAGCGATTGCATGGAATAACCGCATCATTCCTATTTGAACAGAAAAGTGCTATCTTCGTTTATGACGCTCATCGTACAAAGGACTTATATAGTTGTGCTGCTTTAACCAGTCAGCATAACCAGAGATATCTGGGTTTACCATATCAATAACATACTCCACTCCAAAGATACAAATTACCGAAAAAAGGTATCTCTCATTTAAAAACAGTAGATCCATCTCATTTAAGATTTCATATTTCTCACAATCAATTTCAAACACATGATCCTCATCATATATCCTTCTTTCATAAAATTGCCACTCGCTTGGTGGATAACCATATCGAGCATAGTTTCTGATTCCGTCGAGTTCAGACTTAAAAATGACTTCGTCTTCCCAACCTGGCAGAGATATAACACGAGATGCAAGTAGCTCTAAACCAACTTTAGCTAGGAATCTGGACATAATATAGCTGTCGCACTTCTTTGGAATTGGAATATATAAGGTTCCAGGTCCATGCTTTGATAAATGGTTAACAAAAATTTTTTCATTTATATTATCAACCGGGTAAATACATATATCCCCAGGTACAGTTTTATACATTCCCAATACTGAAGGACCAGACCCTATTAAAGGCTCAAGAGGTGGTATCCGTCCTTTTTTGTTTGGGATCGAATTACTAAACCTAGCATGCTTAAAATAATCAGAGTTTAATAGTTGACCTTCGACCTTTCGAGCATAGTAATTATTACATGTGTCACACACGATACCCGGCGGAAGTATAGTCTTAGTGTTACCCAAAGATTCAGGTAAAATGTGCTCAACACTCCTAAATGTATTTGAACTTGATTTACAAAAAATACAGCGCATCACGTGCCCCAGATTTATCAATCATCATTTATTCACTAAACAATACCTAGCTCAAAGCCGTTTGCTGCTACCCCCTAGGCTCCGCCATTGTGTGGGAATTTTACAGTTTTCCTTGGAGCGATAACTCCCCAGGATGCTAAGACATCCAGCACCTCCGCCACGGGCAGCCCGACCACATTGGAATAGGAGCCCTCGATGCGTTGCACGAGGAAACCCGCCCTGCCCTGGATGGCGTAGCCGCCGGCCTTGTCCATGGGCTCGCCCGTGGCCACGTAGGCCGCCAGCGCCGTCTCGGGCGCGCTGGCCATGGTCACGAGGGTGGACACGCTGAAGCTCTCGGGCGCGCGGCTTGGCGAGCAGATGGCGCAGCCGGTGATGACCTCGTGCGTGCGGCCGGCCAGGTCCGTGAGCATGCGCAGGGCGTCCGCCGGGTCGCGGGGCTTGCCCAGGATGCGGCCGTCCAGGACCACGATGGTGTCCGCGGCCAGTATCACGGCCTGCGGCCTGCGCTCGAAGGCGTCCTGGGCCTTGGCCAGCGCGGCACGCAGGGCGTAGTCCGCCGGAGGCTCGCCCGCTTGGGGCTCGGGCTCGGCCGCGCCCGGCAGGACCTCGAAGTCGAGCCCGGCCATGGCGAGCAGCTCGCGGCGTCTGGGCGAGGCCGAGGCGAGCACGAGTTCCGTGAGCGACCCGTAGGCCCCCGAGGCTTGGATCATGAAGGCTCCTTGCTGGTCTGTCGCGCGGGGAAAGCCAGGGCCGGTGTACCCGAGGGGTAGCGCAGGGGTCAAGGCGGACGCGCCGAGGAATGCGCAGGGCCGCCCTAGGCGGCCCTGCCAATGACGCTCGTTCCGCCGTGCGCGGAGGAATCGTATATCCGATTACGGCTGGGTGATGGGCGTGAGCTTGATCTCCACGCGGCGGTTCTGGGCCCTGCCGGCGGGCGTGGAGTTGTCGGCGATGGGCTGGTTGGGCCCCACGCCGCGCACGAGGAAACGCTCCTGCTGCACGCCCTGGCTGACCAGGTACTGGGCCACACTCTGGGCGCGGTCCTGGGACAGGCGCATGTTCAGGTCCAGGGAGCCGGTGGAGTCGGTGTGGCCGAGCACGTCCACGTAGGTCTTCTCGTACTCCTTGAGCACGATGGCCACGGAGTTGAGGACCTCGAAGAACTGCGGCTTGATGCCCGAGGACCCGCTGTCGAAGGTCACGTTGCCGGGCATGTTCAGGATGATCATGTCGCCCTGGCGGGTCACGCTTACGCCCGTGCCCTGGAGGCGCTGGCGCAGCCTGGACTCCTGGACGTCCATGTAGCCGCCCACCGCGCCGCCGGCCAGAGCGCCGATGCCCGCGCCGATGAGCACGCGCTTGGTGCGGTCGCCGCCGCCGAATATGGCCCCGCCGGCCGCTCCGGCGGCCGCGCCGACTCCCGCGCCGATGCCCGCCCTGCTGGCCTGGCGCTCGCCCGTGTAGGGGTTGGTGGTGCAACCCGCCGCAAAGAGCGAGACGCAGACCATGATCAGCAGGGACTTGATGGCGAACCTCTTCACGTTATGCCTCCTTGGTGGATCGCCGTGAGGCCCACTCCTGGGTCACGGACGAAACAGAAGATTAGCCCATGCGCGCGGCCGAGGTAAAGCGCAACGCATGCGCTTTCTCCTGGCGCGGCCGGGCCGCGGTAAGTCATCCTTCCTGGCGCTAGGAATCGAGATCCCGGGACGAGCGCTCGCGCTTGCGCGCGCCGTGGGCCTTCTTGGCCGTCAGGCGCCGCTCCTTGGACGCGAGGCTTGGCCGGGTGGGCTTGCGGGGCCGCTGTCTGCGCAACGCCACGCGCAGGAGCTGCTGGAGCTTGAGCAGGGCCAGGCGCCGGTTATCCTCCTGGCTGCGCGTGGCGTCGCTGGCGAGCACGAGCACGCCGTCGCGCGTCAGCCTGGAGGCCAGGCGTTCGAGGATGATCCGCCTATCCTCGTCGCGCAGGCTCGGGGAACCGGCCACGTCGAAGCGGAGAACCGCCTTGGTGTTGACCTTGTTCACGTTCTGCCCGCCAGGTCCGCTGGACCGGGTGAACGTGAAGCCGATCTCCCCTTCAGGGATGGCCACTTGGCCGGTGATGGGGATGAGGCCCCTTCCGCTCCCTCCGCTCATGGCAGCGGTTCATAAACCGCTCCGCTCGCCGATGCAAGCCCCTGGCCGCTCGCCGAGCCCACGCCCGGCTTTACACGCGCCCTGACTTGGAGGTAAATAATGCTTATCCTTCGGAAAGCCATGGCCGCGACCGGCCAGCCATATGGGAGTAACCATGCGCCCTATCGCGCGATTCGGGTCCGATCGCGGCCAGCCATCCGGCACGAGCCTCCTCGCAAAGACGCGGGCCGCGCGATGACCGGCCAATCCGGCGCCTTGGAGCCCGATGCCGCCCTTCCGGCCGCGCCGGAGCCCGAGAGCATGTTCCGCCTGCTCGTCGAGAACGTGGCCGACGGCATCCTGGCCGTGGATGGCCAGGGTCGCATCCACTACTGGAACGCTGCCGCATCGCGCATCTTCGGCTACACGCGGGAAGAGGTCCTTGGCCGCGAGCTGACCCTGCTCATGCCTCCCGAGACGCGCGACAGGCACGGCCACATCCTGGAGCTCCTGCGCAAGGGCACGCCGCCGCCCATGCCCGACTCGCCGCGGCAGGTGACTGGCCTGCGCAAGGATGGCGGCCAGGCGCACCTCGAGCTGTCCCTGGCCGTCTGGGACCAAGGTCCCGAGAGCCTCTACGCCGCCATCGTGCGCGACATCACCGCGCGCAAGCGCATGGAGGCCGAGATCATCCAGGCCAAGGAGCAGGCCGAGGCGGCCAGCAGGTCCAAGTCCGAGTTCCTGGCCAACATGAGCCACGAGGTGCGCACGCCGCTCAATGGCATCATGGGCATGCTCCAGCTCCTCCAGGAGACCGCCCCGAGCCCCGAGCAGGGCGAGTACATCGAGACCGCCCTGCTCTCCGGCAAGAGCCTGCTGCGGGTCATTGACGACATTCTCGACTTCTCCAAGATCGAAGCCGGCAAGATGGAGATCGAGCACAAGCCGTTCCGCCTGAGGGAGATCCTCGACGTGCTTCCGGCGCTGTTCGGCCGGCAAGCCGAGCGCAAGGGCCTGTGCTTCGAGCTGAGCCAGCCCGAGGGCGATCCGGCCTTCATGGGCGATGCGGGCCGCATCCGACAGGTGCTCTTCAACCTCGTGGGCAACGCCCTCAAGTTCACGGAGCGGGGAGGCATTTCCGTGCGCGTGGAAGCCCTGGCGATGGATGGGCCGGAGCGGGTCCGCCTTGCCTTCGGCGTGGCGGACACGGGCATCGGCATGTCCCCCGAACAGGTCGCCAGGCTCTTCGAACCCTTCACCCAGGCCGACGGCTCCTACACCCGCAAGTATCAGGGCACGGGCCTGGGCCTGGCCATCGCCAAGCGGCTCGTGACGAGCATGGGCGGCGGCATCTCCGTGGAGAGCGCGCCCGGCCGGGGCACCACCTTCCGCTTCACGGTCTCCGTGGGCGCGGGCCCTGTTTCCGCAAGCGCCCCGCGCGAGACCAGGCCTCGGCAGCCGCGCCGGCTGCACATCCTCCTGGCCGAGGACGAACGCATCAATCAATCCCTGATCAAAAGGCTGCTGGAAACCGAGGGGCACAGCGTGCGCTGCGTGGAGGACGGCATGCAGGCCCTGGCTGCCCTGGCCGAGGAGCCCTTCGATTGCGTGTTCATGGATGTGGAGATGCCGGTCCTGGACGGCATCGAGGCCGTGCGGCGCATCCGGAGCCGAGCGCCTGGCGTGCCGAATCCGCGCATCCCGGTCATCGCCCTGACCGCGCATTCCCTTGATGGCAACCGCGAGCGCTTTCTCCGGGCCGGCATGAGCGACTACCTCCCCAAGCCCGTGAACCGGGAATCCCTGCGGGCCGCCCTGGCGCGCAACGTGCGATAAAGTGGTCTGCACAAGCCCCGAGAGAGGGCGCTGCCCTCTCTCGGGGCTTGACCCGCGGTTTTCATAGCAGGGCCGCACCAGGCCGGGAGTCTTGCCCAGCTCACGGAAAGCCTGTATCCGAAAGCAGCCATGGATATCCTCTTCTCCATCATCACCCCAAGCCGCGTGGACCGGCCCAAAGCCCTGGCCCAGGCCGTGGCCAGCGTCGAGGCCGCGGCGCTGGAGGCCGAGCGGCTGGGGCTCATGCGCCGCGAGCAGGCCGAGCACCTCGTCGGCTTCGACGGCCCAGGCGGCACGAGGCCGCGAATCTCGCTGCCGGGCCGCTGCGTGGATTTCCCGCGCCAGGGCAACTTCGGCAACCACATCCGCCAGCACCTCCTGCGCGCGGCACGCGGCAGGCACGTGCTCTTCGTGGACGATGACAACGCGCTCCTGCCCGGCGCGCTGGCCGCATACTTCCCGCACCTGGAGAACGAATTCCTCGTCGCGCGCATCGACACGTCACGGGCCTTCGACGTGCCCCATCTCCCCCGGCCGGGCTCGGCCCCAGGCGATGCGGACAGCGCCATCCACCAGGGCAACATCGATCCCCTATGCCTGTGCCTGTCCCGCGAGCTGGTGGTCGAGCGCTGCCGAGGATGGGGCAGCGAGGGCGGCTACGAATCGGATTTCCTGAACATCCGCCGCTACTATCGCCGCGCCCGTGGCGTCGTGCGCATCGACGACGTCGTCGGCGTCTACGACGCGGGCCGGGGCCTGGACGAGCAGGGGCTCAACGAGCGGCAACTCAAGAATGAGCCCAGGGATACGACCGGCGGGGTTTGACGACGCCTGCCCGAGGCGATAAAGAGCCATGCCTTGTGGGAACCTCAACCCGAAGACCGCCGCGCAAAGCCGTGGCCACGGAGTGACGACATGAGCCTCTGCCCCTGCGCATCCGGCAAGGATTTCGCCGCGTGCTGCGAGCCCATACTCAAGGACCAGACCAAGGCGGCCACGCCCGAGGCGCTCATGCGCGCCCGCTACACGGCATTCGCCGTGCAGGACATCGACTTCCTGCGCGAGTCGCTCCTGCCCGGCACGCGCGAGGAGTTCGACGAGCAGGCCGTGCGCCAGTGGGCCAAGTCCGCCGAGTGGCCTGGCGTGGAGATCGTGTCGAGCGAGACGGCCGAGGACGGCCAGACCGGCCGGGTGCACTTCATCGCACGCTACACGGTGAACAAGCAGTCCCAGGAGTTCGAGGAGAACGCGACCTTCCAGATGCACGAAGGCGCGTGGTACTATGTGGACGGCGAGGTCAGGGGACAGACCACCTACCGCCGCGAGGGCCCCAAGGTCGGACGCAACGATCCCTGTCCCTGCGGCAGCGGCAAGAAGCACAAGAAGTGTTGCGGCAAGTAGCCCGCGACGCACGAACCCATAACCGCGAGGAGCCGCCATGCGCCTTGCATACATGATCGCGCTCGCGCTGGCCGCCGTCCTGCTGGCCGGCCCGGCCGCGGCCGCCGAGAAGAGGAGCCATCCCATGGTGAAACTTGAGACGAGCATGGGCGACATCGTCCTGGAGCTGGACGCCGAGAAGGTGCCCAAGACCACGGAGAACTTCCTGCGCTACGTGCGCGAGGGCCATTACGACGGGACCATCTTCCACCGGGTCATCAACGGATTCATGATCCAGGGCGGCGGCATGGACAAGAACATGGCCGAGAAGCCCACCCACGAGCCCGTCCAGAACGAGGCCGACAACGGGCTCAAGAACGAGGCCTACACCGTGGCCATGGCTCGCACCAACGACCCGCACTCGGCCACGGCCCAGTTCTTCATCAACGTCAAGGACAACGCCTTCCTGAACCATCGCGCCAAGAACCCGCAGGGCTGGGGCTACGCGGTGTTCGGCAAGGTGGTCGAGGGCAAGGACGTGGTGGACGCCATCAAGGCCGTGGCCACGGGCAACCGCGGCTTCCACCAGGACGTGCCGCTCGCGCCGGTGGTCATCGAGAAGGCCACGGTGGTCGAGAAGTAATCGAGAGAGGGCGCTGCCCTCTCTCGAATTCTCTCCCGCCAGGGGCCGCGGGCTCCTGGACCCCGTAACGAGCAGCCCGGCCAAAGCGCCGGGCTGCTCGCTTTCGAGGCTGGCATCCCGCCCGCCTTCCCGTTTCTTCGCATGGCAAAGCAAAGACCGGAAGCCATTTGGCTTCCGGCCTTTTGCATTTCCAAACCATGGGTCCAGGGAGATTATCTCCCTGGCGGGGTGAGGTCTGGAGAGGGGCAGCACCCTCTCCAGTTTTCTTCTCCTAATGCGCCCTGCGCGCCTGCACCTCGTCCTT
Source organism: Pseudomonadota bacterium (assembly GCA_023433925.1). GTDB lineage: Bacteria > Desulfobacterota > Desulfovibrionia > Desulfovibrionales > Desulfovibrionaceae > Desulfocurvibacter. The sequence continues at coordinate 20,888 of JAEYTO010000054.1, forward strand.
GAGCAACGTGCTGGCGATGGGCTGCACGTTCTCGGTGGAGCAGAACATGGCGCGGGCGGTGTTCTCTCCGCAGGCCAAGGCCTTGTCCAGGACATCGTCCATGTTCTCGACCTGGACGATCTCCAGGTCCTTGAGGATCTCCTCGGGCACGTCCTTGAGGTCCTTGGCGTTGTCCTTGGGGATGAGCACCGTGGTGATCAGGCCGCGGTGCGCCGCCAGGAGCTTCTCGCGCAGGCCGCCGATTGGCAGCACGCGCCCGCGCAGGGTGATCTCGCCGGTCATGGCCAGGTCGTTGCGCACGGGCAGGTTGACCAGGGCCGAGACCACGGAGGTCGCCAGGGTCACGCCGGCGCTGGGGCCGTCCTTGGGCACGGCGCCCTCGGGCACGTGGATGTGGATGTCCACGTTCTTGTAGAAGTCGGACTTGAGGCCGAACATGTCCGAGCGCGAGCGCACGTAGGACAGGGCGGCGCGGGCCGACTCCTGCATGACTTCGCCCAGCTTGCCGGTGATCTCCACCTTGCCCGCGCCGGGCATGAGCGCGGTCTCCACGGTGAGCAGCTCGCCGCCGAGCTCGGTGTAGGCCAGGCCCATGGTCATGCCGACCTGGGGCCGCTCCTCCTTCTCGCCATAGCGATACTTGTGCACGCCGAGGATGGTCTGAAGGTTCTGGGCCGTGACGTGCACGGCCTTGTCCTTGTCGCCCTCCTCCACGAGCTTCATGGCCGTCTTGCGGCAGATGCCGGCCAGCTCGCGCTCCAGGCTGCGCACGCCCGCCTCCTTGGTGTAGCGGCGGATGACCTCGAGCAGCGCGTTGTCCGACAGGGACAAGTTGCCCTCCTTGAGGCCGTGCTCCTTGACCTGCTTGGGCAGCAGGAAGCTGCGCGCGATCTGGCGCTTCTCGGTTTCCAGGTAGCCGGGCAGCTCGATGATCTCCATGCGGTCGCGCAGCGGGGCCGGGATGGAGTGCAGGCTGTTGGCCGTGGTGATGAAGAAGACCTTGGACAGGTCATAGTCCAGGTCGAGGTAGTGGTCGCCGAAGGCGTAGTTCTGCTCCGGGTCGAGGACTTCCAGCAGGGCGGCCGACGGGTCGCCGCGGAAGTCCATGCTCATCTTGTCCACCTCGTCGAGGATGAACACCGGGTTGTTGTACTTGACCCGCTTGAGCGACTGGATGATCTTGCCCGGCAATGCGCCGACGTAGGTTCTGCGGTGGCCGCGAATCTCGGCCTCGTCGCGCACGCCGCCGAGCGACAGGCGCACGAAGGGCCGGTCCGTGGCCCTGGCGATGGACTTGGCCAGAGAGGTCTTGCCCACGCCCGGAGGGCCCACGAAGCAGAGGATCGGACCCTTGAGCGTGCCGACCAGGCTCTGCACGGCCAGGTACTCCAGGATGCGCTGCTTGGGCTTGTCCAGGCCGAAGTGGTCCTCGTCGAGGATCTGCCTGGCCTTGGCCATCTCAAGCGGCGTATCCTTGACCTCGTTCCAGGGCAGGTCCAGGATCCAGTCCACGTAGTTGCGCACCACGGTGTACTCGGCGGAGCTGGGCGGGATCTGCTTAAGCTTCTTGCACTCGCGCAGGCCCTTCTCGCGGGCCTCCTCGGGCATGTTCTTCTCGCGCATGCGCTTTTCGAGCTCGACGACCTCGGTGAGCGGGTCCTCCTCTCGGCCCATCTCCTTGCTGATGGCCTTGAGCTGCTCGTTCAGATAGTAGTCCTTCTGGTTCTGCTCCATCTGGTTCTTGACCCGGCCCTTGATCTTCTTCTCCAGGGACGAGATCTCGATCTCCGCGTTGAGCAGCCCGTAGGCCTCCTCCAGGCGCTTGACCTGGTCGCGCTCCTCCAGGACCTTCTGCTTGACGGTGTACTCGGTCCTGAGGTGCGGCATGATGGCGTCGGCGAGCCTGCCCGGCGAATGCAGGGAGCTCATGGCCGCCACGGTCTCCTGGGCCAGCTTCTTGTTCACCTTGGCGTACTTGTCGAGAGCCTCGTGCGTCGCGCGCACCAGGGCCCTGCCCTCGAGCGTCTCGGGATCATCCTCGCTCAGGGGCTGGGCCTCGACGATGGGGAACTCGTGCTCGGGATCGAAGCGGTAGGTATCCTTGTCCCAGGTCGCGCGGTACATGCCCTCGAAGAGCACCTTGATGGTGCCGTCGGGCAGGCGCAGGAGCTGGAGGATCTTGCTCACGGTCCCCATCTCGAAGAGATCGCCGGGCTCGGGGCGCTCCTTCTCCGGGACGTTCTGGGTGACCAGGAAGATCTTCTTGTCGTATTTCGTCAGCGCGTTCTCGATGGCCTTGATGGATGCTTCCCGGCCCACGAAAAGGGGCACGATGGACTTGGGAAACATGACCACCTCGCGCAGCGACATGATGGGCAACTCGATCCTCTCAGGGAAGGGATCGTTGCCGAAGGAGAAAAGCTTGGACATCGGTCCTCCTGATGGCGTTGGAGCCGGCGGGCAGGCAAAATCCTCCGCCCCGGCATGAGCCGATAATTCAATAACATTAAGGCCGCCGGTCCGGAAGTCAAACCAGCGGCCTTCTTTTTCCGCCATCTGGCGGGGTGCATTGCGTGAGGGCGGCTACGCCGATTTGGCTTCCTGGTGATAGAAAAGGAGCGGCTCGACCCCCTTCTCCACCACGGACTTGTTGATGACGCACTCCTTGACCCCGGTCATGGACGGCAGGCGATACATGATGTCGAGCATGGCGCCTTCCATGACGTTGCGCAAGCCGCGGGCGCCGGTCTTGCGGCTGAGGGCCTGCTGGGCGATGCCCCGCAGGGCGTTGGCCGTGAAGCGCAAGCGTATCTTGTCCATCTCGAAGAGCTTCTGGTACTGCTTCACCAAGGCGTTCTTGGGCTCGGTGAGCACGCGTACGAGGTCGTTCTCGGAGAGGTCCTCCAGGGAAGTGATCACGGGCACGCGGCCGACGAACTCGGGGATCATGCCGAACTTGACCAGATCGTTAGGGTGGGCGTGGCGCAGGAGCTCGCTGAAGCTCAGTTCGCGCTTGCCCTCGACCTTGGCGCCGAAGCCCATGGCCCCGCCGCGCATTCGCTGCTGGATGATCTTGTCCAGGCCGATGAATGCGCCGCCCATGATGAACAGGATGTTCGAGGTGTTGAGGCGGATGAACTCCTGCTGCGGGTGCTTGCGGCCGCCCTTGGGCGGGATGTTGGCCTCGGTGCCCTCGATGATCTTGAGCAGGGCCTGCTGCACGCCCTCGCCGGAGACATCCCGGGTGATGCTCGGGCTGTCGGACTTGCGGGCGATCTTGTCGATCTCGTCGATGTAGATGATGCCCTTGGAGGCGGCCTCGATGTCGTAGTCGGCGTTCTGGAGCAGTTGGACGAGGATGTTCTCCACGTCTTCGCCCACGTAGCCAGCTTCCGTGAGGGTGGTGGCGTCCGCGATGGCGAAGGGCACCTTCAGGATGCGGGCCAGGGTCTGCGCCAGCAGGGTCTTGCCGGAACCGGTGGGGCCGATGAGCAGGATGTTGGACTTGTCCAGCTCCACGTCGTCGCCCTTGGCTCCGCCGGAATAGAAAACCCGCTTGTAGTGGTTGTGCACGGCCACGGCCAGGATCTTCTTGGCCTGATCCTGCCCGATGACGTACTCGTCCAGGAGCCGCTTGATTTCGGCGGGGGGCAGCAGCTTGCCGTCCTCCGCTTCCTCGTTGAGGCTCTCCTGGGCGATGATCTCATTGCAGAGGCTGACGCACTCGTCGCAGATGTAAACATCCGGCCCTGCGATGAGGCGCTGCACCTCGTCCTGGTTCTTGCCGCAGAAGGAGCAGCACAGGTCTGAGGAGACTGGGGTCTTCTTCTTGGTCATGGCGTATTCCCTGATGTCCCTCGGGCGGCAGGTTCTGCCGCCCCGGAGAAACAGAGCCTAGGTTGATTCAACAGCCAGGGTGTCGCGGGCTACGATGACCTTGTCGATGAGGCCGTATTTACAGGCGTCTTCAGCGGTCATGAAGTAGTCGCGCTCGGTATCTTCCCTGATTTTTTCAATATCCGTGCCAGTGTGCTTGGCCAGGATTTCGTTGAGCCTCTCACGCATGCGAATAATCTCGCGTGCGTGGATGTCAATATCCGTGGTCTGTCCCTGGAACCCGCCGGAGGGCTGGTGGATCATGATCCTGGCGTTGGGCAGGGCCGAGCGCATGCCCTTGGCGCCAGCCGCCAGAAGCAGCGCGCCCATGCTGGCGGCCTGCCCCATGCACAGGGTCGACACCGGGCAGGAGATGAACTGCATGGTGTCGTAGATGGCCATCCCGGCGGTCACGGAACCGCCGGGAGAGTTGATGTAGAGCGAGACTTCCTTCTTGGGGTCCTCGGACTCCAGGAAGAGGAGCTGCGCGCAGATGACGTTGGCCACGTGGTCGTCTATGGGCGTGCCCAGGAGGATGATCCTGTCCCGGAGCAGGCGCGAATAGATGTCGTAGGCCCGCTCGGTGCGGCCGGTGGTCTCGATGACGATAGGGATCTGAGCGAACACCCTACTCTCCTTTGGCTCCCTCGGCCTCGGCCTTGGCGGGAACCTTCGTGATTTTGGCCTGAGAATAGATGAACTCCATGGCCTTGTCCGCCAGAATCTTGTCGCGCACGGGCACGATGAGGCCCTGCTGCTCGTAGTGCTGCTTCACGGCCAGCACGTCCTGCCCGGTGCGGGAGGCAACCTGCATGAAGTAGGCGTCCATCTCCTGCGGGGTGGTCTCGATGCCTTCCTTGTCGGAGAGCTTGAGCAGGAAGAGCTGGGCCTTGACGATCTCCTTGGCCTTGGGCTCCATCTCCTGACGGAGTTCCTCGTCGGTCTTGCCCAGGGCTTCGGGGGCCTTGCCCTGACGCTCGATCTTGTGCTTGGCGTCGCCCACCAGCAGGTTGAGCTGCTCTTCCACCAGGGCGGGCGGCAGCTCGATCTCGACGCCGGCCAGCAGCCCGTCCAGCAGATTCTTCTGCGCGGCGGCGCGGTGCAACTGCTGGCGGCTCTGCACGTAGGACTTGGAGATGGCTTCGCGCAGCTTCTCCACGGTCTCGAAGTTGCCGGCCTGCTTGGCCAGCTCGTCGGTCATCTCGGGCAGCACGCGCTCCTT